>NZ_CM001974.1:3741109-3747163 GCF_000406105.1 Dickeya chrysanthemi NCPPB 402
ATGCCAACTCCATGCTATATCAGCATCGAAGGGAAAACGCAGGGCAATATCACCGCCGGTGCCTTCACCTCCGACTCCGTCGGCAACATCTATGTGCAGGGCCACGAAGACGAGATGCTGGTGCAGGAATTCAAACACATCGTCACCGTCCCGACCGACCCGCAGTCCGGCCAGCCTGCCGGTCAGCGCGTGCACAAGCCGTTCAAGTTCACCGTCGCGCTGAACAAAGCCGTCCCGCTGCTGTATAACGCGCTGGCCTCCGGCGAAATGCTGCCGACCGTGACCCTGAAATGGTACCGCACCTCTGTCGAAGGCAAGCAGGAGCATTTCTTCACCACCACACTGACCGATGCCACCATCGTCGACATCAACAACCAGATGCCGCACTGCCAGGACCCGTCCAAGCAGGATTACACCCAGCTGATCGAAGTGTCGCTGGCGTACCGCAAAATCGACTGGGAGCACACCGTGGCCGGGACTTCCGGCTCCGATGACTGGCGCGCGCCGATCGAAGCGTAATTGCCATCAACCCGGACTCCGGTCCGGGTTTTTCTGTTTTTGTCTGCGCTGAGCGATGGTGCCCCCCATCGCTGAGTGCAGACGTACTCATCGTGATAAAGGCACTGACACACCGCACAGACCGGGTGTGCGGTAGCTATGGAGCTGGGGAAAGGAGGAAGCAGGGTGGCCAACAGTACAGGATTGCAGTTTACCGTGAAAATCGGCGCATTGGCGGACACCACCTTCGCGGTGGTGGATTTTGAGCTGAGCGAGGCGCTGAACCAGCCGTTTGCGCTGTCGCTGAGCCTTGCCAGCAGTCAGGCAGACATCGACTTTGGCGCGGTGCTGGACCAGCCATGCGAGCTGCTGGTGTGGTACGAAGGCGAACTGCAGCGCCGGGTCAGCGGTATCGTCAGCCGCTTTGCCCAGGGCGACACCGGTTTTCGCCGTACCCGCTATCAGGCCGAGGTGCGCCCGGCGCTGTGGCGGCTGGGGCTGCGCACCAACGCCCGCATCTTCCAGACCCAGAAGCCAGACGCGATTATCGGTACCCTGCTGGAAGAAGCCGGGATCACCGATTACGCCTTCGCCCTGCGCCACGACCACGCGGTGCGTGAATACTGCGTGCAGTACCGCGAAAGCGACCTGGCGTTCATCAACCGGCTGGCGGCAGAAGAAGGGCTGTTCTATTTCCACGAGTTTGAAGCCGGTAAGCACCGGGTGGTGTTCGCCGATGACGCCGGTGCACTGACCAAAGGCCCGGAACTGTTCTTCAATCTCGCCACGCAAGGCTTGTCGGAAGGGGCGTATGTGCGGCATTTCCGCTACGCCGAAGCGGTCAGTACCGCCGAAGTGGCGCTGAAGGACTACAGCTTCAAAACCCCGGCCTACGGGCTGCTGCATAACAAGATGAGCAGCGAGCTGGACCATCAGCGCGAATCCTACCAGCACTTCGACTACCCCGGCCGCTTCAAGCAGGACCCGAGCGGCAAGGCGTTTACCGGCTACCGGCTGGATGCGCTGCGTGCCGGGGCGATGACCGGGGCGGGTGAATCCAACGCCGCCGAACTGATGCCGGGTGGCACCTTTACCCTGACCGAGCACCCGAACCCGGCGTTTAACCTGGCCTGGCAGGTGGTGGCGGTCACCCACAGCGGCCAGCAGCCGCAGGCGCTGGAAGAAGAAAGTGGCGGCGAGCCGACCACCATTAGCAACAGCTTCGAAGTGGTGAAAGCCACCACCACCTGGCGCGCGGCCATGCCGTACAAGCCGATGGTGGACGGCCCGCAGATTGCCACCGTGGTCGGCCCGGCGGGGGAAGAGATTTACTGCGACGAGTTTGGCCGGGTGAAGCTGCAGTTCCCGTGGGACCGCTACGGTGCCAGCGACGACCAGAGCTCCTGCTGGGTGCGGGTCAGTCAGGGCTGGGCCGGCGGGCAGTACGGCCTGATTGCCATTCCGCGTATCGGTCATGAGGTGGTGGTGAGCTTTCTGGAAGGCGACCCGGACCAGCCGATAGTGACCGGGCGCACCTTTCACGCCACCAACCCGTCGCCGTACCCGCTGCCGGCCAACAAAACCCGCACCTCGCTGCGCACCCGTACCCATAAAGGGGCCGGGTTCAACGAGCTGTGCTTCGAAGACCAGGCCGGGCAGGAGGAAGTGTTTATCCACGCCCAGAAGGACATGAACACCGTGGTGCTGAATAACCGCAGCACGTCGGTCAACGCCAGCCACACCGAGAACGTCGGCGGCGACCAGACGGTGGTGGTGCAACACAACCAGACGGTGTCGGTGAAGGAAAATCAGGTCACCGAAATCCAGGGCGAGCAGACCGTCGCCGTCACCAGGAATCGCAACACCACCGTTGACGACAACGAGTCGCTGCAGGTGAAAAACAATATCGCCATCCAGTCCCAGAGCGGCGACATCCTGATTGCCACTGCGGGTGGCTTCATCGCCATCGACAAGGACGGCAACATTTCCATTACCGGTAAAGGGTTGGTGCTGAACGGCACCCGTATCGATTTGAACTGAGGGAGCAGCACCAATGTACCAGATGAACGAAGGCACCCTGACTATTCCGACGGGCTGGCGCGACGAGTCGCTGCACGTGTTTGTGCTGCCGGGCGACACCGCCAATCTGGTGGTCAACCGCACACCGATTGAATTCGGCCTGTCGCCGGACACGGTGTATGAACAGACGCTGTCACAATTTTCCGCCCACCTGAAGGGCTATCAGGAGCGCGCCGCCTGGGAACTGACGCTGGACGGTCAACCCGCACGCGGGCTGGAGTACAGCTGGCGCTCGCCGGAAGGCCCGATGCACCAGGTGGTGGTGATGCAGGTGCGCGGCGAGCTGTTGCTGACCTTTACCGTTACCGCCGCCGGTGAGCTGCAGGATGAACAGAAAGCCGCGCTGCTGGCGGTTATCGAGACGTTTAAAGCCGCGTCCTGAAGGGAGTCACGATGCTCAACGATATTCTGAGCCGGGTGGCCCGGGTGGGGGCCATGCATGCCGGAAACCGTCCCAACCCGCCCGCCGACCGGCCGCAGCCCTGTCAGGGTAAACCGCCGACCTCGCCGGGCAAGACCATCAAACACAAGAGTTTTCTGGGTGCACTGGCCGGTGCCGTGGCCGGCGCGCTGGTGGCGGCGGCCGTCGCGGCGGCGGCGGTGTTTCTGGTCGGCGTCACCGGCGGACTGGCGGTGGCGGCTGTCGGGGCACTGGCGGTGTTTGCTGCCGGTGACCTGATTTCCGCTGTCACCAACAAGGTCTCGGCGATGGTGGACAGTGCATCACCGGCCTTCGGGCCGGTGGCGTCCGGCTCGGGTAACGTGTTTGTCGAAAAACAGCCCGTCGCCCGCGCCACGAAAGACACCGTTGCCTGCACCAAGCACAACAGCCCGCAACTGATTGCCCAGGGCAGCGAGTCGGTGTTCGTGAACGACGCGCCAGCCGCCCGTATCGACGATAAAACCGTGTGTGGCGCCACTATCAAGGAAGGCGCCTCGACGGTCTTTTTCGGCTCCGGGCAGGGCACCTATCTGGAGATTGCCGACGAGTTCAGTTGGTGGGAAAAGGCGCTGCTGATTGCGGTGGAGTTTCTGGTGCCGCCCAGCCGGGGCATGTTGAAGGGGCTGGGAAAGCTGTTTATCCGTGGTCCCAAGGCAGTACTACGCGGCTCCAGAGCAGGGGCAAAGTGGATTGCCGGTCGCCTCGCGGATAAATCATCTTGTGCCAGTAAGGCTTTCAAAGCCAGCAGTGGGCTGACGCGAGCCAAGGCCGCAGTAAAGGCGTTCCTGAAAGACCCGGTTTATATCGCCAGCGGCGAGGTGATTGAATCCCGTACCGATATCGCACTGGGTCAGACGTTGCCGCTGGTGTTCGAGCGCACCTACCGCTCCGCCTCCGGGCATGTCGGACTGCTGGGCCGCGGCTGGCACGACAGCTGGAGCGAAGTGGCGACGGTAACGCGCAACGGCCTCAACACCCACGTGGTCATCACGCTGGCACAGGGCTACGACATCGATTTTACCTTCCATCAGGACGTACAGGCGGTGTACTGTCCGCACTACCCCGAATTCACCCTGCACCGCCGGGGCGAGGGTTTCAGCCTGTGGCACCGCGACCAGCAGACCTGGCGCGACTTTAGCGTGGTACAGGGCGAGCGCCGGTTGCTGTCGGCCCTTCACGATAGCCACGACAACCGCATCGAGCTGGTGCGCGACCCGAAAGGCTACCTGCGCCAGGTGCGCCACAGCGACGGCGTCACCCTGCTGCTGGTGTGGCAGGGCGAATTCCTGCACCAGATACAACGCATCGATGGCGGCCAGAAGACGTTGCTGGCCGGGTACCGCCAGGACGAACAGGGCCGACTGGTGGAAGCCAACGCCACCCACGCCTATCACCTCTACTACGAGTACGACACCGCCCATCGGCTGACCCGCTGGCACGACAAAGACCAGACCTGGGCGCGCTACGCGTACGACGCACAGGGGCGCTGCGTCTACACCACCTGCGCCGACGGTTTCCTGACCGCCCGCTTCGATTACCTGCCCGACCGGGTGGTAATGACCGACGGCCTCGGCCAGCGCAGCGAATTCGGTTTTAACGACCTGCACCTGATGAGCTGGGAAAAATCCCCGCTCGGTCACGTCACCCGCTACGAGTACGACGAGGTCGGCAACCTGCTGCGGGAAATCTCGCCCGCCGGGCGGGTGGTCGAGTTCGGTTATCTCGACGATACCGGGCGGGTCAGCACCTTTACCGACGCCAGCGGCCATCAGTGGCAGTACGACTATGACGAGGCGCAGCGGCTGTGCGGCGTCACCGACCCGCTGGGACGCGAGTGGCGCTGGGTGTACGACGCCGAGGGTAACCCGGAGCGGCTCACCGGGCCGGACGCCAGCGAGGTACGATTCACCTGGAACCGCTACGGCCTGCTGACCCAGGTCAGCGACGCCGCCGGTGAGGTGCAGGCCCGGTTACAGTACGACCACCGTCAGCGGTTGCTGAGCGCCACTGACGCCGAGAGCCGTACCCGGCAGTTACGCTACGACGGGCAGGACCGGGTGGTGCAGTGGCAACGGGCGGACGGTGCCCGTTTCCGGCTCGGCTACCGCCGGGCCAGCTGGACGCTGCCGGAGCAGTTGATACGCCCGGACGACAAGGAAGAGCAGCGCCAGTACGACCGCCACAACAACCTGCTGAGCTACGTGGACGGCAACGGCGCGCTGTGGCGTCAGACCTTCGGCCCGTTCGACCTGCTGACCGCACGCACCGACGCCGAAGGCCGCACCTGGCACTACGCGTACGATAAAGAGAGCCAGCAACTGACAACGGTTATTGCCCCGGACGGCAGCCGCTGGCAGTGGTGGCTGGACGCCGACGGGCGGGTCATCCGCGAGCGCGACATGACCGGCACCGAGACCCACTACGATTACGACGAGGACGGCCTGTGCATCCGCGTGCGCAACGGCGAAAGCGACACCCGCCACTTCCTCTACGACGCCCGCGGCCTGCTGTGCGTGAAACCGCACCGGACGACACCCTGCACTACCGGTACGATGCGGTGGGCCGCCTGACCGAGGTCTCGTCAGCCACCGCCCATGTGCAGCTGGACTACGACCTGCGCGACCGGGTGGTGCGTGAATGGCACAACGGCACGCTGCTTACCCGCCAGGTTGATGACGCGGCCCGCACCGTCACCCGCACCCTGACCTGGGACGGCGACGCCGATGACACCACCGGCACCCTCGCCCCGCTCACCAGTCTGTTTCATTACACCCGCACCGGCGAGCTGCGGCAGGTGCAGTTGCCGGACGGTGCCGACCTGACGCTGACCCAGGACGCGGCAGGCCGCGAGTCGCTCCGCACCGGCGGCGGTTTTGTCCAGCAGCGGGAATACGACGTGATGGGCTGGCTGACGCGGGAGCAGAGCGGCGCGCAGCACGACGGTCACCTGCAACCAGCGCAGACGCGGGAATACCGCTACGACGGTGCCGGTAACCTGACCGGGGTGCGTCACAACCGCGACGCCGAAGGTTATC
>NZ_CM001974.1:3747263-3749373 GCF_000406105.1 Dickeya chrysanthemi NCPPB 402
GTCTGGACGCCACCGGCCGGGTGCAGGCAGTGCTGAGCGGCGGGGCGGGCAAACCGGTGGACACCACCGCCCGTTACCACTACACCCGCACCGGTCTGCCGCAGGAGGCCGGCCGTCTCACCGAGTGGCAGTCTGGCAGACTGGTGCAGCACGATGACACCCATTACCAGTACGACAGGGCCGGACGGCTTATCCGTAAACAGGTGGTGCAGCCGGGTTACCGCCCGCAGGTGTGGCAGTACCGCTGGGACAGTCGCAACCAGCTGCGGGTGGTGGATACCCCGAACGGCGAGCGCTGGCTGTACCGTTACGACCCGTTCGGCCGCCGGGTAGGCAAACGCTGTGACCAGAAAGCCGAAGAAATCCGCTACCAGTGGGACGGCGACCAGATAGCGGAAATCCGCCACTACCGCCACGGCCAGCTGATACAACGTCGTCACTGGGTCTACAACGGCTGGGAGCTGGTGGTGCAGCAGCGCCAGCACACCGGCGGCGACTGGGAAACGGATTTTGTCACCAGCAGCCAGAACGGTACCCCGCAGGCGCTGTTCACGCCGGACGGCACCCTGCGCTGGCAGGCACCGACAGCCACGCTGTGGGGCCGGCGGCAGGCAGAAAAATCGGAAAGTCCGGACCCCGGCCTGGCCTTCGCCGGGCAGCTCCGTGACAGCGAAAGCGGGCTGTGCTATAACCGCTTTCGGTACTACGACCCGGCCGGTGGGTGTTATATCTCGCCGGACCCGATAGGGATAGCGGGGGGAGAGAGTAATTATGGGTATGTGCCAAATCCTGTCTGCTGGATCGATCCGCTGGGGTTGGCTGGATGTAGTAGTGCGTCTGGTCAATTACCTAAACTCGGAGGAAAATCTGTCAGTCAGGTAGAAAAAACTCTGTCTAAAAATGGTTTCACTCAAACTAAAGTCAGTAATAGTGCCGCAAAAAACCAAGTATGGAACCATGCCGATGGCTCAGAAGTACGAATCCATCCATATGGTAATCAGTCAATGAATATGAAGAATGGGGATTTAACACCTAAATCAGGTCTAAATGCACATATACATAAAGAAAACCCCTTAGGTAATCAGCTTGATGATTTCGGTAATGTATCGTCAAACCCAGATTTAACTCACATTGGAATTAAGAATCCGTCAAATTATCCGAGTGTAAGAAATAGACCTCACGGGAGTGGAAGATAAAATGAGTTATGAATATCAATTGAGCAGTGCTATTGAACCTGCTGATTTATATAAAAAGGTAAGATCTCTAATAGCTAATTCGGCTGATTACGTAACTATCTTTTCGGACAATAATTCGGCTGGTTTTAAAAATAAAAATTCGGAATCAAATTGGAGTTCAGATATTGATTTATCTTTCTCATCCGACTGTGTTTTTTTAGAAATCCATGCTGGTAATGCTAAAGTTTTATTGAAGTATATAAATGATAGTTTAATTCTCTCTGATGTGCCTCTTGATATTGAAGAGCAATAAAATAATTAGCCGGAAGCGAACTTAACAATCCTTCCGGCTTTATTTTATCTGCTGCTCAGTGGCGGTGATTTAAAGCCCGCCCGGAAAGCGGTTCAGCCAGTACGTGACGGAGTCACGCGATACTCAGTGCGTGCAGGTCTTGCCACAGTGCGCGAATATCCTGCACGGTAATCACGATGTAGCCGGGCATCACACGCAGCTTCAGCGGCTGCCCGAGGCGGAATCCGGCTTCCTTCAGCCACTGCCCGGCTATGTTGATGGCAGGCGTATCATGATTGCCTTTAACGGGATGATGCCCGACATGGGTAAAGTGCTCATGTTGCGAGATTTTAAAAACGGTGGTGTCTGGCGTAGAATGCGCGTCAGCCATAGTCAACGCCTAATCAGTTAGTTGTGATTATGTTTATTGTCACTGTTAATCAGTCTGCGCAGGTTTATCGCCATGGTCAGAGCCTAAAGCCCATGACAGATTTCGCTGTCGTGACTGCCACCGCATGTTTCTGATCACTTATGTCTACGAAGCGTACAAGCCGGGTGTCAAAGAGCAGCGAAATGGCCTTCAACGGCGTCGGCGTTCGTGATACCGCCAGGCCCCTGAAGATCGGCCTTAACACCTCCCCCC
>NZ_CM001974.1:3749473-3751425 GCF_000406105.1 Dickeya chrysanthemi NCPPB 402
CCTCATCCGGACTTTAAAAACTCTTACCACGACGAATGACGTCATTTTTATCAGGGAAGTCACCTTCACTCTGACTTCCCTTCCCCACTCGGTGCGCACTTGAGGTCGTGATACCGCGAAGGCCAGATTTCTTCAGGCCGTTTATTCAACGCGTTGGCGATCAAGCGCTCACCTTTAGGCCAATGCCGCACCAGCGTATTTGCCAGCGTAGACGAAACCAGCCCAGCTTCTCTCGAAACCGCCGCCAGCGTTGTTCCCCGCTTCCTTAAACCCGCAATGATATCCGCAGGATGCCAGTCATATTGCTCCATACACCCTCCTCATTGTTGACGATAAGTCACATCGTAACACGAACCCCGAATTGTGACTAATAGTCCGTGGACTTATAAGTACCAAAACAGAATGCTTATGCCATGAAAACATCCGATTCGGTCAAAACCCTGCTGGGACAACGTGTTAAAGCGCTCAGATTGCAGGCGGGGCTATCTCAGGAAGCCTTCGCTGAAAAGTGCGGGCTGGATCGAACTTACATCAGCGGCATTGAGCGAGGGGTGAGAAACCCAACGCTTGAAGTGCTCTATGTTCTTGCGACTGGATTGCATACTGATCTCACCACGCTCTTCGTATTCCGCGATCCAGCCTAATTTTTGAACCTTATCGATTAAATCGACGAAGTAGCTCATATGTGACTCATCGTCCGTGGTCTGATAAGCAACATGGGATGATGCTTATCGGCATGAAAAATACAAAAGACATTACCGCCCGTTTTGGGCAACGTGTAAAAACGCTTCGCTTACAGGCAGGACTCTCCCAAGAAGCCTTCGCCGACAAGTGCGGTTTGGATCGCACCTATATCAGCGGCATTGAGAGGGGCGTTAGGAATCCGACTCTGGAAGTGATTGGGGTGATTGCTGACGGGTTAGAGATTCAACTGCAAAGTTTATTTGATTTTTAATAAGTTGCCTGCCGATATTGTAAACAAACAGAACCCGTTCATAAGCATGGAACGGGAAAAGCAGGATTTTCCCGATATTACTGTCAACATTGTCGCCGTATTTTACAGATTAATTATATTTTTATCGCCATCTCTATTTTCACGTACCATCCAATATACAAAAAAAGTCGTTCAAGAACGATAAATATAAACTTACAAAAAAGAATAATCAGGCATCAAACAAATTTATAGTATCTGCTTTATTTCATCTTTTATAGTATGATATTTATGACGTTCAACATTCAGGATAAATGATAATGAGTGAAGCCCTAAAAATATTAAATAACATTCGCACCCTTCGTGCTCAGGCTCGTGAGACCGATCTGCCAACACTGGAAGAAATGCTGGAAAAACTGACCGCCATTGTTGAAGACCGGCGTGAAGAAGAAGCCAGCGCACAGCAACAAAACGCAGAGCGTCAGGCTAAAATTGAAGCCTTACGTGCAAAACTACTGGAAGATGGTATTGATCCGTCTGAACTGCTCGGCGCTGTTGTTACCAGTAAAACAGCAAAAACCAAACGCACTCCCCGTCCTGCCAAATACAAATATACCGATGAAAACGGCAACGAACAGACGTGGACAGGTCAGGGCCGAACGCCTAAAGCTATCGCTGCTGCGCTGGAAAGTGGTAAAACGCTGGAATCCTTTGCTATCTAACCAAATTACTCCCTGTTGTCTGGCAGACAATGGGGAGCAAGCCAGCTCTACTTGAAACAGAATTGCCATATGCAACGTCTGACATTTTGAGTTTAACTAGATCACAGCCCCGAAGCTTACTGTCCAAAGTCATATTGAACAGGTCCAGATCGCGCGTTTTACCTTCCAGTTCAAGCCTGATTCCGATCCCCCAGATGTGAGATATCTGAAGCGGTCTTTTTTGTCCGATGATACGGTCTTTGTTCCACAGTAACGTGTTCATACTCAAATCTCCTGCAATGTGGGAGATTTGAGTATGC
>NZ_CM001974.1:3751525-3754566 GCF_000406105.1 Dickeya chrysanthemi NCPPB 402
GAGGGGTATGGTTGCCCCTCAAGAGCGAGTAGCGGACTTTTTATATTCGTTATTGAATTGAAATAAACAACTGTAATCAATAAGTAACCCCCTATAGATCACAGCTAACAATTTAGCAAATTTTATAGATTATGATAAACATCATCATTTTCGCTGTGTGCATATTAACTTAACTTTGACATCCCAGATGCTTTTTTACTAATACCACTTGCTTCAGCTTCTTTTTCACCCGTGGCAATTATATCATCAAGAATTTCACTAAATTGCTTAGGGGCATTAGATAGTTTCATCCCAAAATAAGTACCATTAAAATTCAACGCTTCTTCGACTATAGTTTGCGAATGTCCAACAATTCGTGAAGAACCACTACCGAGCACATACCAACCAAAGCTTGAAGCAAGTTGAGATAACACGTAGAGTCCAAAGCCGGAATTATCATAAATATTTTCCGTTTGAGAAATATTTGATGTACTGGAAACACCAGGTTTAATCGCTAAATGTAATGCTTCTCCATCAGTTTGTAAGTGATATGATTTTTTTAACGACTCTGCGATACCAATACCTTCGTCAATTACAGCAATCTCAACCTTTCCATCCCACCATCTCTGCCCACAAACATAACACTCAGATGCACTTGAGTGCTCAAATACATTTCTAATTATTTCACGCAATGCATAATTATATAGCCTATTTTCCTCTGTGTCTGAGGATGTACCAGAGACAATTCGTGCTAATCCTCTTACAACCGACATAATTTCTTCATACCACTCCTGCACATCCTGAGTATTTGAGTTAAAAACTGGCTTTTCGATTCTAGTAATAGGTAAATAACTTGAAGATCCTGACGCTTCGCCTATGGCATTTCCCTCCCCCATTAATATATAGTCAAAAAACCCCAAATGCGATAAATAAGAATGAACTGAATGCTCACTATTAACACCTGCCTTTACTGTTCTTAATTTATTGCCATGTCGCGCTCTAACCCAAGTTCTTATTTTTGAACCAGCAACTAGCATCCCTGTAGGAAATGAATATCTTAAGGTAGAGCAGTCTAAGCAAACCTCTGGCGTATCTAAGTTAGCATCTAACTCTTCAAAAAAACCATAGAGGCTATCTTTATCTAATCGTTCAGGAAAAAATATATTGACCATGTTCATCCTCTTCAGAATAAAAAAATATCACTGTGTTGTTTTAGGCTTAATCGCATTTATAACATATTCGAATCTAAAATTTGTGTAAATAGCACAATGTTGAATAAATATTTTAAGCAAACAGGTTAAGCTTTAGCTAGTAACATACGATATTATATAAACGTCCGCTCCTGGCACACAGCTGCCGTTCAAATGATGCCCTTCACTTTAGATATCTTGGTCATTTGGTGATGATGCTTAGGTATGTTGCAATCGGTCGCCCAGTAAAATTCACAAGGGGCGTCAAGTCAGATTCAATCACGGCGTCGAACTCAGTACCTGACTGGGTATTGCAAAAGCATGTTCTGAAAAGGCTGGTTTTTTAAACTCCGATGGTTGTGGAGAATGCCGGTAATCCACAATATTGCCTAAAAGCGCAACATTGAACGGGTGAGACACCAGAAAAGGAGATGTAAGCATCCCTGCAAAAAGAACCATCAATTTTTAGAGGGCCTCTGGTACTCCAGCTTCCGTTCTTGGCACGAAGCTGCCTTGCAAGATCTTGGGCCGCTATGAGCGAGGAACGGACATTTTGTACAGAAATTATTCTGTGCATGTTCAACAAAAAAATATATTTATTAAATTTGACGTATCAATCTACTACAAAAAGCAGATTGATGCGGTACCCCTTCTGTTAAGAAGTTTCTTTCTGAGTAGAAAAAACATTATTTCCCATGCTTCTTAAGTCAAGAATTAATGCAACCTCTCTTTTAGTAAGAAGACTAATATCTATATTAAAAGCATTCAATGTTGTTAAACACAAGAGCAGATAATTTATAGAGATGTGACAATGCACCAATCATATTGTAGTCATGCTGGGCTTCTAATTTAAGTGCTGTAAGACTTGTGTGAGCATACATACTGAGAAGATGATATTCAAACGAACCATATTCACGAGGCATTGGCGTATACTCAAGTAGATCATTCCAACTTAGTTTTTTCTCCGAAGAGATACGCCAATTGCCATTACAAACAGATTTTTTGATTTCATTTTTTAAAAGTTTATAAACAGGGCTGTTGCGAATAAATTCTCGCGATTCGGAAATCTCAGAAAGAACATGATCTATTTGATTTTTATACAGTTCAATGTAACCGGGTGCCTTCTTAATCTTCTCGTAGGTACGCTTACTGTCTAAAGCGCCAGAAAGTCGATAACATTCATATTTGAATTGTATTTCATCGTATTTTCCATCACTAATTGTATTGGTTGTTATATATTGGAGTAGTAAATACAATTCATGGCATGATCTTATCTGAACATTAATGGCTTTAATATCTATATACGTTACATCGGGTCTAAAAACGTAACTGGAACTTTCTGATAGGCGTAGCGTGGTATTGTAAAGTTTAAAGAATGATTTGAACAGGCCATATTTCCACTCATCTGGTATTGTCATTCGTTCTACAACACCCTCCAGTTCCATGTGAATTTTTAATAGTGAATCAAACATGACTCCAGCAACCTCTTCATTGCTTATACTATTTGTTAGATTTTCATACTCTTCTTGTGTCATCTGCATAAGATATTACCTATAGGAAATTGCATGCGACAAATTATACCAGATAAAAAAGGGGGAATCATCTGACATAACAATGCACAGTAAAACCCCTTGGTTTGAATTCATTTTAAGTAAAACTGAAAATAGAATACTTTATTCCCATTTTATCCATAATAGCTATAACACATTTTATGCCGACCAATAATTCCCATAGATTTTCAATGTGGGCTATCTGGATTGTTCTCCACATGCAATGGAGTCCAGAGTGGACGCCCGCTCCTGGCACAGAGCTGCCTGTCAGATTAAGTTCAGTTCCGCGCAGTAACAGTGCCAGATCAGGGCTGAGCTAATA
>NZ_CM001974.1:3754666-3767551 GCF_000406105.1 Dickeya chrysanthemi NCPPB 402
GGGGGATACACATCATGTTCCTCCACAACAGAGCCGCCCCAGTATCCTGAGAACAGCGTTACACGGTAAGCCGACCCGCTCTTCAAAAAAACAGCAAAAACTGACGAGATTGGATAAAATGGCACCACAAGTGACAACACATGCAATCTATCGGAGGCTGTCATGGGGACAATACACTTCAGAATTGACGAGGAAACCAAACGCCTGGCTATGAAGGCTGCTGAGCGTCAGCAGGTCAGTCTTACCGAACTGATGCGACAGCGTGCGGAAGAACTGGCCGAGGAAGAGCGACAGTACCAGCGCCATACCGGTGATGAATGGCTGGAAGCGAAAATTCAGGAAGCCTTCGCCCGTTACGATGCCGGTGAGGTCCAGTTCATCAGCAATGATGAGGCCAGTCAACGTATGGCGGCGCTGAAAGCGCAAGCCGCTCGGGGGGAACTGTGACGGCAACGGTTCGCTGGGAAAGGCAAGCTATCGCTGACCGCGAAGACATTTACCGTTACCTGTACCAGAACGCGGGACTGGAGGTCGCCAATGCCACCGATGACAAATTCGCCGCCGCAGTGGCGCTGCTGGAAACCACCCCGGAAGCGGGCGTCAGCATAGGGAAATTGGGAGAACGGCGTAAACTGGTGCTAGCCCGGCTGCCGTTTATTTTGGTCTATGCACTGAAACGCCACAGCGGCGACGTACATATCTTGCGACTATTGCATACCGCCCGGGATGTGTCGGCACGCTACCGTTCCAGATAAACGCCCATTCAGGCCCCCTGCTTCGTTCCTTCTCGTCCATACCCATTCAGCGCGCACTCCCCTGATTAAAAAACAGTGGTTGATACGGCCTTAACACCAAATCCCTGTTGACGATGATACGAACCGGCAGACCTGGCCGTTCGGTCAGTGTCGGCTGAATATCGAGGTTACGCCGGGTGAGCTCTTGTCCCGCCTGACTGACCGAATCCTGCAAACTGTCACGTCCGGCAAGGATAATACGATCGCCATGCTGTCGGTTCTCCGGGGCAGCGAGTTCAGCTCCCACCCCCAATAGTGTAGTCATTGCTGCACCGGCAATCACACGATCCCAATGCCAGTCCACCTGATCTTCCAGCCCGATATAACCGGCCGGGTCGGCACCGGCCAGATTATCCAGCGTCAGCGACGACGTATCCGGCAGGATAATGCGGTTCCAGACCACCTGAACCCGGCTTTGCCCATAGCTGACCTGGCTGTTGTATTTACCCAGCAAGCGCGAGCCTTGCGGGATTAGCAGATAATGTCCGGTCGCCGTGTCGTAGACCGGTTCGGTGACAGTGGCGATCACCGGCCCCGGCAGGTCGGAACGAATACCGGTCACCAGCGCCCCGGCAATCACTGTTCCTGCCATCACCTGATAAGGCGAAGTCGGTAGCCGCAGATCGCCGTGATTTCGGGTATCAGTCATGTCACCGAGCAGGAACGCCTCTTTCTGATCCTGCCGGATACCGGAAACCGCCCCCTGTTCTGTCATAGGGTCAGCCGCAATCGGGGCTGGATATGGGCTGGTGGACGCCGGCGGTGGTACCGGCTGGCTGCCACGACGAAAGAACACCGGCGAGGCGGCAGCGTCTTCAGCTTCTTTCAGGCGTGCCTGACTCGCCGATTCATAGGCATCTGGCCCGGATGGTGTGGCCGCCTTAGCGGCGCGGATCATGGGCGGTCCCATATCCCCCGGCAGCGGCGGCCCCAGCACAGGCGCTACCTCCGCAGGTTTCGTCGGCAACCGGGTGTAATCCGCCGGTAGCCGGCTTAGTGCTTCGGTTTTCGCCACCCGCTCGACGTTATAACGTTCAGCCGGTTCACCGTTATCATGCGGCTTGGGGCGCTGCAACGCCCACAGCGTCGCTGCCAGCACCGCCAGCGCCAAACCGCCGGTCAGGATGAACAGCGATCGCCGATTCAGCCGGGTCACCGGGCGTGGCCTGCTGCGCAGCGCCAGTGTCTCGGGGGCCACTTTATCTGACGGTGCTGGCGTGCTATCCGCCTGTGATTCTGGTTGCATATTCACGGGCTCCGTCCATCGGTACGCGTAATGCGCACCACCTGGGCACTGCCATTGCCCAGCCGCAGCTCGGCCGCCCCGAACAGCCGGTCCACCACGTAGTACGGTGGCTGGAACCGGTAATTCACCAGTTGTCCGTCCCCCTGTGGGCCGATGACGAACAGCGGCGGCAGTTCACCCTGCGCGATACCGGCCGGAAACCGGATATAGACCTTTTCCCCGTCATCAAACACCTGTCGGGGGAACCACGGCGGGCGATCACCGCTGATGGCGTAACGAAAGTGGAGCCTGCCCGGTGCCAGTGCGCTTTCCGGTGACCGGAGCGATGTGGCTGGTGAGGGTATCAACGCCGGATCGGCCGGGTACTGCCACGACACCGTCACCATCCAGCGCGTCCCGCCGGAGGTCATCAGCAACAGATAAACCCGCCGGCTGGTGGTGATCACCAGGTTGGTTTTCAGCCCGGCCCGCACCGGCTTGACCATGATATTGACGCGCTGTTCGCTGCCCGAGCCGCTGGTGGTATCACCGACAATCCAGCGCGCCGTATCACCGGCCGCCACATTTGTCAGTGTTTCACCCGGTTGCAGGGCAATCACGGTGACGCGCTCCGGTGCCGTATAAAGCCGATACATCGTCCCCTCGGCATAGCGCCAGGACGACAGGTCGCTGTTATCTGCAACGCGCCAGATATTACCACCCGACAGTTCGCCCCCCATTCGTCCAGGCACTCCGTTCTCCCCCTTCCCCACCACTATAGAGGCCGGTGGCATCGGAACAGGCTCATCCAGATCGACAACCGGTGGCCGGTTTCCCATACCGCGACACCCGGTCAGCGCCAGTATCAGGTAACAGGCAGGACCGTAATACCACCACATTCTCATGGCTGACTTCCTTCCGGCATCGCCAGTTCCCGGCTCCACGACAACCCGTTGATATAAATGCCCAACGGGTTTAACCGTAACTGCTGTTCGGTACGCGGCGTGTGCTGTACAACGGTCAGCATGGCGGTCCAGCGTCCAGTCCCCGACGGAGTGCCGTGGATAAAGTGTTGTTCGCTCCAGCGCACTTCAAACGATCGATCGCTGGAGCGCACCACACTGGCAATCTGCACCGTGACGGACTCGTTACCAATACGGCCAAAGGGATCCTGGGCGCGGGCATAGGCGTTGAGCACCGCAGCACCCTGATCGGTGGTATAGGCATACGCCTCCAGCCAGTTCTGCCGCACCACAACCGGGTCAAGCGAGAGTGAACGCACCAGTGTGATAAAACGCGCCAGATGGTAGGCGATTTGTGCCTCGCTGGGCTGGTACGTCGTCACCGCCGGGGCCACCGCCCGCACTTCCCCGGATTTTTCCACCTCCACCACGTAGGGGACGAGGGCCGATTGCATCGCCCGCCAGATTAGAGCGGCCGCCATCAGCAACGCCAGCAGCAGACAGCCAAAGGCCATCAGTCGCCAGTTCCTGGCTTGCACCCGAGCAGTGCCGATGCGGGTATCCCACACCTCGGCGGCCGCCTGATACGGCGTGGCGGGGGATGGTGTTTCGCCATAGTGCACCTGCGGTCGCCGAAAACGCATGGTCAGCCCCCTTCCCGGTCGGACTCACGCAGAGTCGGGCCGCCGCTGCTGCTGCCGTGCTCTGCACTGCGCAACGTATGCGCCACCGTGCCCGCCGCCTGCGCCAGCGCGCTGGTTCCCGCCGCGACGCCAGCGACTCCCAGCGCCGTTCCGGCCAACGCTCCGGCCCCCAGTTGCGGTGCGCCGCTCACCAACCCGGTGGCAATTCCCGGTCCGAAAATCCCCAGTGCCAACAGTGCAAGCGACGCCAGCATGGCGACCAACGCCTGATCCAACGAGGGGTCATCCGGACTCAGGGCCAGCGAACCGAACAGACCGGTGCCGATCCCCACGATCACCGCCAGTACCAGCACCTTCACACCGGATGCCACCACATTGCCCAGCACTTTCTCTGCCAGAAACGCCGTCTTGTTCCACAGTGCGAACGGCACCAGCACAAACCCCGCCAGTGTGGTCAGCCGGAACTCCACCAACGTGACGAACAGTTGTATCGCCAGCGCGAAGAAACTCAGTACCACCACCAACCAGGCCAGCAGCATGACGGTGACGGGCACAATATTGATGAACACATCAGGGAAACCACTCAGGCGGTCGATTTGATGCAGCAGAGGGGCAGCCGTCTCTATACCGGTTTTGGCTAACCGCCCGGGCTGCAGAAACGTAGCCAGACTCAGCGCCGCACCACCGGCCTGCAGGCCCAACCCGGCAAATGAGCGAAACACTATTCCCGACAGCCCGTTGAAGTTGTTGAGTATGTAAGCAAACGCGCCGACATAGAGTACCTTGCGGATCAGCCGTGCCATCACATCCTCTCCCTGCCCGCCCGCCTGCGACAGCGCCCAGTACAACCCCGCCAGCGTCATGTCGATCGCCACCAGCGTGGCGGTCAGAAAGGAGACTTCACCGCGCACCAGTCCAAACCCGGAGTCGATGTAGGTCGAAAAGGTATCGAGGAAGCGGTCAATCACCGACACATCGTCCATCACTCACCGCCGTCCTTACCGTAAAAGTTCACCGGCTGCGGCGTGTAAGGGGTCCCGGTGCCCAGAAAACGCCGCGTGATTTCCCGGCCGCGTTCAACCGCCGCCGCCTGTCGCGCCAGCTCCAGCGCGACCGCCCGGTCCTGCGTCAACTGGAGCTGCTGGCCCTGCATCGTTTGTTTCGCCTGCAACGCCAGCAGTTGGTTTGTCGCCTGCATGGCCTGCAGGGCACCGGTGGCCGCCTGACTCTGCCCGACCAGCGCGGACAGCGTGCTTTCGTCCGCCGACAGGCTCTGCACCATCTGTGCCTGCATCTGCAAAGCGGTATGCAAGCCTGCCAGCGTGTTGACCCAGCGCGCACGGGCATCCTGATACAGGCGATCGTGGCCCACTGTGGTGGCATACTGTTCGGGGTACAGCCGCGCAAAATCTGAGTCCATGCGCTGCACCTCATAGGCCAGGCCACGCGCCTGGGCAATCAACCGGTCCGTGCCCGCCAGTGTGGTACGCAGTTGATCAGTTACCGTGAACGGCAGGCGGGTCAGGTTGCGGGCCTGATAAATCAGCATCTGCGCCTCGTTCTGCAACTGGATGACCTGATTGTTGATCTGATCCAATGCCCGGGCGGCACTCAGCGTGTTCTGCGCATAGTTGGCCGGATCAAATACCGTCAGTGCCTGCGCTGGACGCAGCGGCAGCAACGCCAGCAGGATGACAAGCCACACAGATTTCATCACGGTGTCCCCCTGCACGGTGGAGAGGAAATCGGCTGCGCCGCTGGAGTAAACCCCGGCAGCAGGTCGGCCGCCCACGCCAGCCCCCGGTGACGCAACCAGGCGCCGGCGAAATCCGGGCGAGGATCCTGTGCCAGCAGGCGGTCGATATCACGCTGACTCTGTGGTGAGGCGGCCGCGGCAAACGCCAGCGCCACCGGCCCCAGATCGAGATCGAACCGGCGGTTGCCCTGTCGGGACTGGTAGTAGTAATCCCGTTTGGGCTCTGCGGCAGCCAGCATGGCTATCTGCCGGGCATTAAGACCAAACCCCTCATAGATGGCCCGGATCTGGGGTTCGCTGGCCTGTGGATTGGGCAGGAAAATCCGGCTGAGGCAACTTTCGATGATGGCCGGTGCCAGGGCAGAGCGTTGGATATCCGCCAGCGACTGGGTGGCGAATATCACACTGACGTTTTTCTTGCGCAGTGTCTTGAGCCACTGCCGGATACGCGCCGCAAACACCGGTTCATCAAGAAACAACCAGGATTCATCCAGGAGCAACAGCGTCGGCGCGCCGTCAAAACGGGTTTCCAGCCGGGCAAACAGGTATTCCAGCACCGCCAGTACCGCCGCCTTACTGGGCATCAGCGCCTCCATTTCAAAGCACTGCACATCGGCGTCGCCCAGCCGCTCCTGATCGGCATCCAGCAGGTTGCCGTACGCCCCGCCCAGCACATACGGCGCCAGTGCCTGACGCAACGCCAGCGACTGCAACAGGACCGACAGGCCGGTCAGGGTACGCTGTTCAACCGGCGCACCTGCCAGGCTGTCCAGCGCCGACCAGATGGCGGCCTTCTCCTCCGGCCCCACGTTCACGCCCTCCTGCCGGACACGTCCCACTACCCATTCCGCCGCCCAGCGCCGCCAGCCCGCCTGATCGATCCGGGCCAGCGGCTGAAACGCGATCGCCCCGTCAGCCCCCAGATCATAATGCTCACCCCCCAGTCCCAGGGTAGTGGCGCGCAACGAGCGGCCGACATCAAAAAGAAATACGCGCGAGCCGGGATAGCGACGAAACTGCATCGCCAGCATGGCCAGCAGCACCGATTTGCCCATCCCGGTGGGCCCCACCACCAGCGTATGCCCTACGTCGCCAATGTGTGTCACCAGCCGAAACGGCGTGGCGCCATCGGTCCGGGTTACGATAAGTGGCGGCCCGTCAAGGTGAGCATTGTTCTCCGGCCCGGCCCAGACCGCCGACAGCGGGATCAGGTGCGCCAGATTGAGGGTGGAAATGATCGGCTGGCGCACATTGGCATACACCTGGCCGGGCACCGACGAGAGCCAGGCGTCCACCGCGTTCAGCCGCTCCGGACAGGTCACGAAGCCTCGCCCCTGGATCACCTGCTCGGTCTGGCGCCGTTTTTCCTCCGCGTCCTCCGCCTCATCGGCCAATACGGTCACGGTGGTGGTGACGTAACCAAACGCCGCCTGATCGCTGCCCAGCGCCTGTAACGCCGCATCGGCATCGGCCGCCTTGTTGCCGGCATCGTTATCCACCAGCGGACTTTCCTGCTGGAACACGGTCTCGCGCAGCAGTGTCGCCACGTTTTTCCGTTTCACAAACCACTGTCGGCGCAGGCGGGCCAGCGCTTTTTCCGCCTCCGCCTTGTCCATGAACAGAAAACGCACCGACCAGCGGTAGGCAAACCCCAGCCTGTTCAGGTCGTCCAACATGCCCGGCCAGGTGGAGGACGGAAATCCCCGCACCGTGATCGTCCGCAGGTGTTGGTCGCCCAGCATCGGCGCTACTCCGCCCGTCATCGGGCTGTCGGCCAGCAAGGCATCCAGATGGAACGGCACCGCCGGCACGCCAAGCCGGTAATGCCGGGTCGATACCGTACCATGCAGGTAGGTCAGCGTCTGGCTGTCATCCAGCCAGATGAGCTCCGGCATGACGCCGGTCATCAGGTCAGACAGGCGATCGGTCTCCGCCACAAAGGCCGTGAGCCGTTCCCGCCAGTCCACACGCCCCGACGGGGTGTTCTCGTCTAACCAGGCCACCGTACGTGACTGCGCGTCCTCCGGCGGCAGATACCACAGGGTGAGGTGGTACAGGCTGTCAAAATGGCCCCCCTCCACCTGAAACGCGGCACGCCGCTCTTCGTCCACCAGCCAGGAGAGCGCCTCGGGGAAGCGGGAATGCGGATACGCGGCGGCAGGTCGCCGTTCGGCGTCGGTAAACAGCGCCCAGTTGCTGCCGAGGCGGCGCAGGGCGTTATTCAGGCGGGCAGCGGTGGCGATCAGTTCGCCGGGGGTGGCACTGTCCAGATCCGGCCCGCGAAACCGGGCGGTGCGCTGGAACGACCCGTCCTTGTTCAGCACCACACCGGGTGCCACCAGCCCCGCCCACGGCAGCCAGTCGGCCAGTAAGGCCGGGCGATGACGGTATTCGGCAAGATTCAGCATGGTACGCCCCTCAGACATCCAGCTGCGACGGGTGGCGGATATGCCGGGCAAACACCGTCATGAACTGCGGATCCTCCCGCGCGCCCCATACTGCCAGCGTATGCCCAACCACCCACAGCACCAGCCCCGGCAGCCACAGCTGCAACCCCAGCCCGACGGCGGCGGCCAGCGTGCCATTGGCAATCGCCACCGTGCGCGGTGCGCCCCCCAGCAGGATCGGCTCGGTCAGCGAGCGGTGCAGCGGTACGTCAAAGCCGGGTAACAGCGAGTATTCGTCACTCATACCACCGCCCCGCCGGCAAAGCTGAAAAACGACAAAAAGAACGAGGAGGCGGCAAAGGCAATCGACAGCCCAAACACGATCTGGATCAGCTTGCGAAATCCGCCCGAGGTATCGCCAAAGGCCAGCGCCAGCCCGGTGGTGATAATGATGATGACCGCGATAATGCGCGCCACCGGCCCCTGTATGGATTCCAGGATCGACTGCAGCGGCGACTCCCATGGCATACTTGAGCCACTGGCGTAGGCCGTCAGCCCCCACAACAGGCTGACGGCCAGTGCGGCTCCAGGCAGACTACGTCGAACGAGCCAGCAGTCGGAAAAGCGAAGAGCAAACGGGAGCATCATGATGAGCCTCCGGGTGAGGGTGTCGATATCGCAGGACCGGGAGAACCAAGGTTACTGAGCTGGTAGTGCGTGCCGTCAAAGCCGGTCACCCGGACCAGCGAGGCGATACGGCGTGCCTGCCCACGCCCGGTCAGGTATACGATCAGGTGGATGGTGTCGGCGATCAGCGCCCGGGGCGGGGTGATCGCCACTTCGAGGATCAGTTGTTCCAGCCGCAGCAATGCCCCCAGCGCAGACCCCGCATGCAGGGTGGCTATCCCGCCGGGGTGACCGGTTCCCCAAACCTTGAGCAGGTCCAGCGCCTCGCCGCCACGGACTTCACCGACGATGACGCGATCAGGGCGCAACCGCAGCGTGGTACGCACCAGTTCGGCCATGCTCACCACACCCGGCCGGGTACGCAGGGGCACCTGATCGCGTGCCACACATTGCAGCTCCACGGTGTCTTCCAGCACCAGCACCCGATCGCCGGTCTCGGCAATCTCGGCCAGCAAGGCGTTGGCGAGTGTGGTTTTCCCGGTACTGGTTCCCCCGGCAATCAAAATGTTGTGTCGCTCACGTACCGCCTGACGCAGTACCCCGGCCTGCGCGGCGGTCATCATCCCGTCAGCAACATAGCGCGCCAGCGGGATCACGCCGGCGGCACGCTTACGCAAGGCAAACGCTGGCCCAGGCGCTGCCGGCGGCAGTATGCCTTCAAAACGTTCACCGGTTTCCGGCAATTCCGCCGTCAGCAGCGGCCGGTGGCGATGCACCTCGGTACCGACATGGGCCGCCACCAGCCGGATGATGCGTTCCCCCTCGGCGGCAGACAGCCCACCCTCCAGCGGAGCCAGGCCGGTGGACAACCGATCCACCCACAAGGTGCAGTCTGGATTAAGCATGATCTCCACCACATCGGGATCGTCCAGCGCTGCTGCAATCAGCGGCCCCAGTGCGGTGTACAGCATATGCCGGTGGCGCGTACGGGATGCACACATCGTATCGCCCGCGGATATGTTGCTCATGGCATCTCCTGCGTCGTCTCGTCCGCCGTGTCGGGCTGAAGCTCCCGACAGACGTCTTGCACCAGACTGTGTCCGCGCAGCAAGTGGCGGCCCAGTTGCTCGACAAACTGCCCGAAACGCACACGGCCCTGTGCGTTGGCGGCATCTTGATGGGCGCCAGCCACTGGCGGGCTGACGGTCAGGTAGTAGCGGATAAACAACGCCAGCGTTTCAATCTGAATGGTTTGATCGCGCTCCAGCCGCCCAAACTGGCGTGACAGCTGATCCAGTCGCCGGCTCAGGAGGCTGTCCCGTTGCCCTCCCGCATCCGGCGACAGCCAGGCGGCCAGCGCGGCCGCGACAATGGAGGATTTCGAGACCCCTTTTCGGGTCGCCAGCTCGTCCAGCCGCCGGGCGTGTTCAGGTGGGATAAACAGATTCAGGCGATACTGACTCATGGTGCTTCCCCCCTTTCCGGGGCCGACGTGGATCGTGTAGGGAACCGGTTCACCGTGTCATCCGCCAGCCACGACAGATCGCTGACCGGTGCCATCGACGACGGCATGGGGACAGTGATGTCGCCTTGTCCGGCTGACGGGTGCCCTTCCCCGTCATCGTCAGGGTCAGCCAGTCCGGTCATCCCGGATGGCACCGGCACCGCCGGAAGGCGCAGATCGCGCCAGTCATCCGGTCTGGGCTCAGGCACATCGGTGTAATGACCGTCTGTCAGCGACGGCGGCGGGAGAACACGCGACTGAAAGTTAGCATCCGCGAAGTAGCGCATCTTTCTGGCGCGGATCGGCGGCTGGCTGCCCACCATCACAATGGCGTCACTGGCGGGCAACTGCATCACCTCACCGGGTGTCAGCAATGGCCGGGCTGATTCCTGACGCGCAATCATCAGGTGCCCCAGCCAGGGGGCCAGCCGGTGACCGGCATAGTTGCGCTGGGCGCGCAGCTCCGTGGCGGTGCCCAGCGTGTCGGAAATGCGTTTAGCCGTGCGCTCGTCGTTGGTGGCAAAGGCCACCCGCACATGGCAGTTGTCCAGAATCGCGTGGTTCGGGCCGTAGGCCTTGTCAATCTGGTTAAGCGACTGGGCAATCAGAAACGCGCGCAGACCGTAACCGGCCATAAACGCCAGGGCCGATTCGAAAAAATCCAGCCGCCCCAGCGCCGGGAACTCGTCCAGCATCAGCAGCAAGGTATGCCGCCGGGTGGTGCCGTCAGCGTCCTCCAGCGACTCCGTCAACCGGCGGCCAATCTGGTTGAGGATCAGCCGAATCAACGGCTTGGTGCGGCTGATATCCGATGGCGGCACCACCAGATACAGCGACACCGGATGACGGGCCGCGATCAGGTCGGCGATGCGCCAGTCACACCGCGAGGTCACCGCCGCTACGGTCGGGTCGCGGTACAGCCCCAGAAAGGACATGGCGGTGGACAAGACGCCGGAGCGCTCGTTGTCGGATTTGTTGAGGACCTCGCGGGCCGCCGAGGCAATCACCGGGTGCGGCGCATCGCCCAGATGTGCCGTGGTCATCATCCGATACAGCGTGATCTCAAACGGACAGTCTGGATCGGAGAGAAAATTGGCGACGCCGCGCAGGGTCTTGTCTTCCTGTGCATAAAGCACATGCAGAATGGCCCCCACCAGCAGCGCATGGCTGGTTTTTTCCCAGTGGTTGCGCCGCTCCAGCGCCCCTTCCGGGTCAACCAGAATATCGGCGATATTCTGCACGTCGCGCACTTCATGCGCACCACGCCGCACCTCCAGCAACGGATTGTAAGCCGCCGAGCGGGTGTCGGTCGGATTGAACAGCAGACAGTGGCTGAAACGGGCGCGCCAGCCTGCCGTCAGTTGCCAGTTCTCGCCTTTGATATCGTGCACCACGACGGAGGCTGACCAGCTCAGCAGTGTGGGCACCACCAGCCCAACGCCTTTCCCCGAACGAGTGGGTGCAAACGCCAGCACATGCTCAGGCCCCTCGTGGCGCAGATATTGCCCGTTATGCAGCCCGAGGAACAGCCCGGACGGCCGGTACAACCCCGCCCGACGAATATCCTGTGTCCTTGCCCAGCGTGCCGAACCGTAAGTCGTGACATGCCGGGACGCGCGGGCGCGCCATACCGACAGGGTCATCGCCACCATTGAGGCCAGCAAACTGCCGCCGCCCGCGATGGCACCGCCGATATCAAAGACACGCGGCGCATACCCGCCAAACACAAACCACCATTCAAACAGCCGCCACGGGGGATAAACGGGAACGCCAATGCCCTCGAACCACGGGGTGCCCAGGCGCGGGGAATACCCCAGCGCTGCCGCGGTCCATTGCGTGGCGTACCACACACCGGCGATCACGACACTGAACACCACCACAACCTGCCCTACCAGTATGCCCTGCCCCTGCATTGCCGCCCCCTTCTCGCCCTCAAGGCGGCACAACGGTTATGCCACCTGCGAGAGAGCATCGGTGCGGGCTCAGCCCAGTGCAAAGACCGTTACCGACTCAATCAGGGAGCAAAAAGTCACAATGCGTACAGGGGAGAACGTGAGCACAGTGCAACCCGCCATGGCGTAACCGGGCGTAGAAGGTGCCGGGAGTGATTTTTGTGATGATGGCGACGACTCAGAATTTGGGCGGCGTTTTTGGTGGCGTGTAGGGGGTTCCCGTCCCCAGAAACTGTTTGGTGGTGGCATGTCCAACGCGATTGCACAGCGCATTCCCCACGCGATCCCAGTCGTCATGGCACTGCTGGCGCAGTTCCTTTAATCGCTTCGGGTTAGCCAGTAATGACTCTACCGTCTCCGTTGCCGGTACGGTGCCCGTGCCGATACACCACAGCACGATGCATAAGAAAACACGGAATGAAAACATAAGATTACGCATGAGGGTTCTCCGATAAACGTCAAATCAGGTGACGCCATCAGGCGAGTTATCGTCCGCCCACGCCAGCGCGTCAAGCCGCTCGATAAAGCGCGCCACCGTTTCTGGCGGATCCCCGGCATGGCGCAACAGATAGGTGGTCATCATGGGTGTTTTCCCGGCCAGCGGGCGGGCCACCACCCCCAACGCCCGGCTGGCCGCAATATGAGAAACGTCAGCCAGCCCCAGTGCAAACCCGGCGGAAACAAGGGTCATCATCAGGTCGAACGAGATAACCTGTTCGGCAATCAACGGCTCCTGCGCAGAACGGCGCAAAACCTGCGCTACCTGACGTGCATGTCCTTCACATACCCGCGGGTCACACAACACCAGCGGGTAACGCAGCACTTCGTCCAGCGGGATCTGGCTGTAGGCCAGCAAAGGATGCCGGGCAGGAACCGCCACCATTAACGGCTCGGCCCAGACCGGCTCAGCAGTGATATGCTCGCCCACTGCATCAGACAAGGCAAAACCCACATCGTACAGCTCATCCTGCAATCCCTGAATTTGCTGAAAGAGCGGCATTTCAAACAGGCGAATATCCACCTCGGGCTCTTCC
>NZ_CM001974.1:3767651-3857027 GCF_000406105.1 Dickeya chrysanthemi NCPPB 402
CATAGCGTGGACGATACTGTCTACCTGGTCAGCCCTGGCGTTTTCCAGCGCTATGCACAAGAACACTTGCAGATCGGCGAACTTGCCAAACAAGAGAAAATTCAGGACTGGCAGTGGGTACAGAAACACTTTGAGCGTCTGCACATCCATCGCAAACAAGCCAATGGTCTGAACATATGGGCCTGCACAATCAATGGGCCACGCAAATCGCGCCGACTGAACGGCTACCTGCTATCCGATCCCAGGCTGATTTTTAGCTCCCCCATGCCGAACAATCCCTATATATCTCTTACGTCACCACTACCCAGCAAATAACGGGAGTAGACTTGTCTACCGCCAGCATGTCGTTGAGATGGTGCACCACCAAGCGCCATGCCAGTGCTCAGCCACGGCAACATCATTAGTAAGTAATCCCCATCCTTAGACACTTATCGTTAAACGTTCGGCTGGGCATATTCAGGCTTTCTGCCGCTGCCTGACGATCGCCACCGTACTGCCACAACCGCGCCTCTATCACCGCCGCCTCGAACGAACGCACCGAAAGACCTAAATCTTTTACGTGTTGGAAACACTCATCCACCTTATCCGGCTCACTTGTCAGCCTCTTCTGCACCTCAGGCGGCAGAGCCTGCATCGTAATCGGCTGACCCGGTAAGGTATGGGCACAAGTCACCTCCAGCAGATTGCGCAGTTCCCGCACGTTCCCTGGAAAATCGTACCACATGAGCTGTTGCAGGAATGACGGCACCAGAGCCCCCGGGGCTTTCTGCTCTCGCTCACAGCACTGCGCGATGAAATGGTGGCACAACAGTGAGATATCCTCTGTACGTTCACGCAGCGGCGCAACATGCAATACACACTGACACAACCGGTGGTACAGATCCTGACGGAACACACCGTCGGAAACGAGCTGTTTCAACGTATGGTGCGTGGCAGCAACCAGCCGGAAATCTGAATGTACTTCCTGCTCTGCCCCCAATGGACGAAAAAACCGGGTTTCCAGCACCCTCAGCAACTTGGCCTGCATGGAAAGCGGCATATCGCCGACCTCATCCAGAAACAGCGTACCGCCATTGGCCTGCGCGACCAGACCAACCTTGTCGCTCAGGGCATCGGAAAACGCCCCTTTCTGGTGGCCGAACAGCTCGCTTTCGATCAGGCTCTCAGGGAGAGCTGCACAGTTAATCACCACAAAGGGCCCGTCTGCTCTGACAGAGCATTGATGCAGCAGGCGGGCAACCACATCTTTGCCTGTACCCGTTTCTCCCTGGATCAACACCGACAGGTTATGTCCGGCAGCCTGGCAGACCTTCTGTTGCAGCGACTTCATGACCGATGACTGGCCGATCAAGGTGTCCTTAATGCGCGTGAGCTGCGCCTGTTGACGCGCTTCATCCCGCTCCCGTTCAACGGACGCCCTGAGTGTCAACTGAACCTGCTGCGCTCCCGCCAACTCGCGCAGCAGACTCAACTGGTTGCAAAACACCTGAGCCAACAGGTTACCTTCGCCACCGTCATGCCATAGCTGCAGACGTTCCGGCGTATCCAACAGCGCCAGTTGTCCCAGTACCTTGCCGCTCTCTGACAACAGCGGTATGGCATACATCCCACAGTCTGCACCCAGTCCCGATAACACCTGCTGAAAGAGCGGGTGTTCAATACGAGCCCCCGCATTCAACGATGACCAGGCGTGCGCCTTATTTTCACGCAGCGCATAGGCCAGTGGATGGCTAAAATCATCCACCTCCAGCGCTAACGCAACAGGTTCATCACCAACACGGCCACAACACAATAACTGTCTGCCACAGCCATCAACCAACCCAAGAATTATACCCTGCGGTCGCCAAACAGAAGTCACTGTGGACAACAGCCAGTCGCACAAATCCGGCTCCGTTTTCTGACGTATCATCGCCAACGCCAGATCAAACGATAATGTCTGCACCGACGCTTCAGCGCTTTCAGTGCCATATTCCCCACTCGATAATGTTCTGCTTTCAGGCATCGCTACCTCCCTGTCTCATTAATTATGATCCTACTCACCTAATGTGGACACAACCCTAAGCGAGGTTCTGGTTTTCAAATTGTTCCGAGCTGAGACTGCCACAGGCACTGTGGCGTCGCCAGCGATTGTAATCGCACTCAATATTTCAGGCGCTTCGTGAAGTCTGTCACTGCTTTTTGGATGATGGCCAATTCCTTAGTCTGTTCAGCCAGTTGTCGCTTTAGCCGGGCATTTTCAGCGACGAGTTCATTTTCACGTTCTGTGGACGTCATTTGTCACTGTTTGCTGCGCCAGGCGTAGAATTGTGATTCATGCAGGCTGAGCTGGCGTCCGGCGACAGCGACAGCGACAGCGACAGCAATATGCTCAGCCAGATTCAGAGCCCCTCGCAGAACTCTGGCGAATGCAGCTTACGGAGATTTTTATTGGTTGATGCTGGATTTGTCATGAGTAATCACCCCTGGTTGAAAGTTTACTCACTTAGTTGCGTGTTCACTATTGCTGGGTAAGATCAACCAGCCGTCCTCGGTCATCATGCTGATAATGAAACACGGCATGGACTCGGCGGCGTCATGCAATATCTATTTTCATGTAATATCAATAACAACCGAGGTATTCTGGAGAGAAATACCTCGGTTAATCAAAAATATACTTTAACTTAACTCACAAATAGTTCGTTCTTTATATGTCATATCAATCGCCTTACAGAACTTGATACCCCTCAGCTCAGAATTTAAAATCGCCAATTTAACTTTATCATTAACCACAATCGACGTTGGTTGCTCATTACACCTGACAATATTAAAACCATCAGGTATTTCATCTAGTAAAACCGTATATAGAAACATATAGCACGGATTATTCGGATCAAAATTAGTGAGCTGATATTCACTTTTTTCCATATCGCAACAATTTATCTTTGCTATAGGGTTTATCACACTAAAACCCTCTAGCTTATCATTTCCGTATATTATCTCAGCATCAAAAAACTCAACCTCTGCTGGTACTATACTCTCAAGGATAGTCCTAAGCTCCCGGCTAACCAGATCTGGCCCAGTAGTAGATAATATATGACATTTTTTTATTTTATTAAAACCAGACTTACTCTTTGCTTTATACATCAAAGTAAAATCAAGACCATCAAGACGAATCCCTTCATTAAATAATGAGAAATCTGCTGATATATCATGAAGATAATCAAGCATATTATATGTATTCTCTTCTACTGAAATTATATAACTCATCTGATCACCTATCAGCAACAAGCTTTATTTAACTTAATCTTTTTATTTCTTAACTTATGCCCCAAGTCATCCGACAATGCATCAATTTGCATTCTCTTTACCTCAGGACTGGCGTTATTTGCATGTATAGCATCTAACTGCCCCCGAACAAGGTCATCATAAGCTTTATTATGCCTCCCTCGATGTACTGTTCTTCCAGGATCAGCTTTAATAGCCTCTTTAGATGACGGGAGTTGGGTAATGTTGCGACTATTATTCACATCATACCCAGAATTTACTATCGCAGGATGATTTGCCATAGATTGAGGAATATTGTGATGCTTCTGATAACCCGGCATAACTGGCATTTGCCCATAATCACCTGTAGCCGCCAAGCCAAGTGGATCAACCCAACTCAACGAGTTAGGCGCATACTGATAAAGATTGATCCCGCCCGCCAGCCCAATCGGGTCCTGTGTGGTAAACCGGCCTACCGTCGGGTCGTAATAACGGAGCAGGTTGTCGTAGCGTAACGGCTGCGGTTCCACCGCCTTGCCGTCGCATAGTCCCTTCACTATCCTGTGTCTGCCCGAATAGCCGGAAGAGTCTTTTCGAACACTTCCAGCTTTTTTTGATTAAATTTTCTCTATAAGTTTCTTTATATCATAATCAGTATTTGGGCTTAGCTCTGGTAGTAACTCAGCTTCCTCTTCTGTTATAGAAAACACATTACCAAATATATCTTTCTTCTTGCAGGAGTCTCCTATCCCAAATGAAAAATAAACCCCATCCATATCCTTAGGAGTATAATCTTCTTGACACCCAATTATTCTCCAGTCGCCATTAGGCTCGACTTTTTTATCAAATAACCCATATGTATCTATAACTAGCGGAGTAAATGCACGCTCAGCATGAATAATCTCATCGTCTTCTATAATTGGCTCAGACAGAAATAAATTAAAGACTTCAGCCACATGCCCGGTCGTAATTTTGGATATAATACGACCGAAACCATATTTATTATCATTAATTCTAAAGCAAAATATGTCGCCCGGCTTGACGAAGCGCAGCATGGTTCTTGGCTTTTTTTCCCATCCCCAAAACTTAAAGTCATTCATCCACATTTCCCTCCTGATTTTCCTGTGCTATTTCTTTTGCTGTTGTACGCATCTTTAAATGCCTGTGCCCGAGAATAAGTCCTAGGCTGTGTCCCGTAACTATTTTTTGTACAATCAGTGGCATGATTTCACCACAAAAAGTTCTTTAATTTGGCTCGTTACGATTTCCCCGATGAAGCATGGGCGCTGATTTCTCCCATGCTGCCACCTGAAAGAGGTTCTTCCAGAGGCGGTCGTCCTTACTTTGCTCACAGGCATGTCATGAATGGTATATTTTGGGTTCTTTGCTCTGGCGCGCTGTGGCGGGATTTACCTGAGCGTTATGGTCAATGGAAAACTATTTACAACCGCTTTAACCGGTGGTCTAAAGCCGGAATAATGAACAGTATTTTCAATAAATTACTCCCGATTTTGGATGAAAAAGCGCTGATTGACTGGGATGTTATCGCGCTGGATAGCGGTAACGTTCGCGCCCTGAAAGCGGTACTGGCGGATAAGGGTTACTCAAGTAACAGTCTCCGCATTCATTTGAAAATAAAGGGAATAAAATTGGTAATTCCTTTTAAATCGAATGAGAAAGCCAGTCAGGACAGACATCGGCCCCTCGACAGATACCTGTACAAAAAACACAATGTCGTGTGTCGTGGAGCGTTGCTTTGCGATACTCAAAGAAAATCGTCGTATCGCTACACGTTCGGAAAAAACAGCCAAAAACTACCTGAGTATGCTAAAGCTGGGGGCGATCAGGTTATTTTTGAAGCGGTTGTTAAGTTAAGGGACACGGCCTAGATTTACCACCTATACGATAGTTCATGGGGCTATTCATTCGAGACTCTGGCCCTTTACCAATATACGATGTAACTTCATCAGTAAAAATATATGTCCCTGTGAGTCCAAGCGGATCAACCCATGAATTAGGAGTTGGGAGAATAAAACCTCCCAACTTCTCTACGACTTAGACTCTTAAGAATGGAAAATCAATAGTAAATAACCGCGAAAAATAGAATCGGAAGAATCGTTTCTGACTTCGCGCTTAGTCTAAGAAATCATCATTATTTATATAAAACAAAACAGCATCAAAAAGATCATCATTTTTCGCATTAGGATCATGCTCAAACTTGTTTTCTATTATAGCAGTAAAAATAGGAGCTTCTAAAAATGTCCCATAGTTTTCTTCAAAGTCCATTTCTTCGTCTTCATTTTCAGCGAGATAATATGTCCCACTTTTAATATCATCCTTTGATTCAAGATCAAACGAGCTCTCTACATACAACCAGCCTACATTTGGCAAATCTTTATATTTTTTCAATAAATCATCAAAACCAGAAATAACTATCATTTATCACCTCTCTATTTTCGACAAGGAGTTCCACCACCCCATTTATTACGACCACCAGTACCATCAGGATGATAAATTTTATGATACGTCTGATGATCTTTAAAGTCAGCAAGTTGCAAAGATCCAGGAGTGTCACCATGATGCCATGTCATATTTTTAGGTGATGATCCCCTGAATTTTCCATTTTTCATAGGCTGAACATGCTCAACTACACCGGGATATTTTGTTTGCAGCTCACGTTTGAATTCTGGGTCAACTTGTAGGCGTTTATAAACAGATTCGTTAGCACGACTGAAATGCTCTTTATCTGTCATCGTATATTCTGAAGAATCTAATGTATGCTCATGGAATACATGATATTTACCGAGTTCACGCTGTCCTTCGCCATTATATAAACCCAGAGGATCGATCCATCTAATCGGGTTAGGCGCATACTGATAAAGATTGATCCCCCCCGCCAGCCCAATCGGGTCCTGTGTGGTAAACCGGCCTACCGTCGGGTCGTAATAGCGGAACAGGTTGTAGTGCAGCCCGGTTTCGTCATCCGCGTACTGCCCCGCGTAACGTAGCGGCTGCGGCTCTACTGTCTTGCCGTCGCGCAGCCCTTCACTGTCCTGCGTCTGCCCGCGTAGCTGGCCAAAGCTGCCGTAGTCACCGCTCCAGCGGACCGAGCCGTCCGCATCCGTCATCTCCAGCGGGGCGCCATTCAGATCCGTGATGAACCAGCGGATGTCGCCCTCACGCGTTCCCGCCCGCTGTGTGATGCGTGCTAACGGCGCCCACCATACCGTCGGGTCATACACGTAACTCTCTTTCCGGTCAGGTTGCCTGACCTGCAACAACCGGTAGCCTTCCCACAGAAAGTGGGTCTCTTCCTGCTTCCCGCTCTCACACCAGGTCACCGTTTTGCCGGTTCGCCTTCCCAGCGCATCATAACCATATCGCGCCACGAACTCGCCCTGCGGCCCCCGGCCACGCGCCGCGACCAGACGGTTGTCCGCATCATACTGATAATACTGCTCTGTTTCGCCTTCACGTCGCCGCGTCAGGTTACCCTGACCATCATACTGGTTCCACAGATTGCGCCAGTGTAGCAGCCGGTTATCGGCTAACGGGAAGATACCATGCCGGTCTTCCGCATCCCGCAGGTTATCGGCTCCATCATACCCGTACGCCCGGTGATGAACCTGCCAGTGTACATCTGCCCGTTTCACCAGACGCCCTTCGGCGTCGTAATCGTACTCGACGTCACCCCGCAGGCTGTCCCTGACCGAAGCCAGTTCACCGGATGCCGTATAGCTCAGCGCCCGTGATAGTATCCGCTGCTCCGGCTCCGCCACTTCCCACAACGCGCTGCGCTGTGACGTCAGACGGCCCAGACTGTCATACGTTCGTTGCTGTTCGCGTCGGCCCTGTGTGCGTGTTATCTCCCGATGCAGCCGGTCACGGGTAAACTCACTCACCACCTGATGATTGAATTTCACCGCGCTGACATGCCCTGAACCGTAGCGCAGCCAGTGCAGTTCGTCGCCATCCGGCAGCGACAGGGTGCTCACATTCCCCAGCGCATCCCGCCGGTAGGCAATCTCTCCCCCACTGCCGTGCTCACCCGACAGATAGCCCGCCGCATCATAACTCAGCCTGACCTCATCCGCGCTGATACCCAGCGCAAGACCTGCCTCACTGGGCTCGCGTTTCAGCGAAACCAGCCGTCCCCGGTTATCATGCTGATAATGAAACACGGCATGGGCATGGGCGCGGCGAACCAGTTGCCCGGCGACATCATGCTGGTAAACGTGCGGTATGGCTTCATCATTCGCCGCCTGACCACGCTGCGATCGCTGACAAAGGTAGCCCGCCTCGTCGTAGCGGAACGTCAGTTCAACGCCGTCCACCCGTCGCTCGCTCACCAGGCGACCTGCCGCATCATACCCAAAGCGGTATTCCGCGCCGTTACCGTTCTCCAGCCGCAGCAACTGCCCACGTACGTCATAATGCCAGCGTTTTACCCGACGGAGCCGGTCTGTCACACTCACCGGCTGGCCCAGCGCGTTATACTGCCAGCGTACCTCGCTGCTCTGCGCATCGCGCCACGCCTGTAACTGACCACGCTCATTCCAGCGCAGCGTATCCCGGCGGCCGTCCGGGTAGATAACGCCCGTCAGTTGCCCATGCGCATCCCATTCACGACGGGTACGGTGACCTTCCGCATCGACAGAGGCCAGCAACTGCCCATAGCGGTCATACTCAAAGGTCGTGCATTGCCCGGAACAGTCGGTACGCGCCGTCAGCAGCCCCTGCCTGTCCCAGGCCAGTGTCACCGTTCCGCCCAGCGCATCGGTCACGCTGTCCGGCAGACTCTCCTGCGCACTGGGGTAGTGATAACGCGTCGGGTTCCCCAGTGCATCAGTTTCCTCCACCAGCCGGTTAAGGTCGTCGTACAGATTCAGCTCGCTGCTGCCATCCGCATACGTCACTTGCGTCACGTTATCCGTCAGCCGGTACCACTGGTAGTGGGTTTCCCGGCCCAGCGGGTCAGTCTCACTGAGCAGGCGACCGTAATTGTCCCACGTGGTTTTGCGACTCGCCCCGCCGGGCAGGATGACCTCGCACAGCTCGCCATCGCTGTAACGCTGCGCCGTTTCCCGCCCATCGTAATCGGTAAAGCGGACGACCTGATCGTCTTCGTCCAGCTCCCATTGTGCACAGCAACCGTCATCCCGGCGCGCCGTTCTGCGCCGCCCCGGAAAGTCATACTCCAGCGTGAGTTGCTCGCCCGCACTGTTGCGGTATGCCACCACGCGGGGCAAATCCGCTATCTCCCGCCACGTATATTCGCTGAGCAGGCCGTTGGCGTCTTCATGGCTGGACATCAACCCATCATCCTGCCAGGTAAAACGGCGGCGCACGCTACCGCCCCGCCCGGTGACGGTGATCAGTTGCCCTTGCGCGTTGTAGGTATAGTGCACCAGACACGTCGACGCATCCAGCCAGACGCTCTCCAGCCGCCCATCACGATACCGGCATGTCACCTGCCTGTCGGCACTGTCCTTCAGTGTCTGAAGCGTGCCGTCCGCATTCCAGGAAAAGAGGACGTCATTGCCACACGGGTCGGCGATACGTGACAACACCGCCTTACCTTGTGAGGACAAAGCGGTGTAATACCACACTTCACCATCGGTGCCATACACGGACCAGCTATCATCCTGATGATGCTCCAGCCAGCGTTTTTCCGGTGGGCAGTAGGTTCGCTGCCCGGCAGGCACAACAGGAAATGAAATCAGATCGCCCGACGGCGCACGCCAGACCAGCCCGTCCTGATAGCGCGTCAGCGTCGTTTCCCAGAACAGGCTCCAGCCCGTTCCCAGTACGCTGTCACCGGGGTTACCGCTACGCCAGCAGCGCTGCCAGTACACGGACAAACGGGAAGGCAGGACGAAATCCAGCTCATCCTCACCCGCCAAAAATTTTTGCCCGCTTACCACATCGATCGGACGGGCAATGATCCCCCCGGCGGCGACGGCCGTCATGAGCACACCATAACGGCAGGCAATACGCTGGATTTTATTGATCCCGGGAAGTTTTTGCAGAAGCTGGCCCAGTTTTCCGACCTTGCTGAATGCCCCCCCGGCACCGCCAGCCAACCCGGCGAAAAGCAGCGTTAAATCCGAGACCTTATAGAGCCATTCGGGAACTTCGGGCTTAATCGGCAGAGTAGTCTGGGCTTCACCGCCAATATAAACATTTGATGAGCCTTCTGTTATGGAAGCACCACAGTTGATTTTATCGCCCAGACGGGATGCAGGCTGGCCGTTGATGAATACCCCGGAAGACCCCTGAGCGACCTGCATGGAAGGGCCATCTTTATTACAGGCCGCCATACTCTGGGTGGCGATAACTGCGGCCAGACTATTAATGAACACATTCGGGGAACCGGTGAGGAGCGTGCCTGCCTTCGACATGCTGCTGGCACCGGACTCCGCTATGCTGTCGCGGGCTTTTTCTGCCAGCACGCCGGTCCCCCAGCCAACCGCAAAACTGAGGCCAACCAGTAACACGCCGACCCCCAGGCAGGAGGAGGCGATACCCGCCATAAACAGCGCACCGGCAGCAATGCCCCCAACGGCCGCAATCAGCCCACCGACAATGGTGCCGGCAATCATGCCCGCCAAAGCCCCCGAGTGCCCAATCCCATCCCCAACGCGCGCCGCTTCAAACATAACAATGTTCCTTATCGTTACTGGTTAAACGTAAAGCTCCCCAGCAGGGCGTTGAACCGGGATGCATCGACATCAGATAACACGGCGGTTTTCGACAGGGTGAAAACAAGAATGTGTGCGCTATCCAGCGCAAATACCGCCTGCTGCTGCCAGATACGCTGACCATCGCGGAGATAACTTGCCTGGACACTTTCACCTTCCAGCACCTGCTGACCCAGCCAGATCGCCTCACGCTGCTGTGTTTTCCACCCCTTGAGATGCTGCGACATCAGTGCCAGTTGCCGATCGATATAGTCGTTTAGCGACTCCCCCTCATTGAGCGTGTCGCGGGTAACCGTAATGGCAGCGTCGCCTTCTTTTCCGGGTACAAATGCATTTACCGTACGATCCGTGTAGCCGTCAGGCAGTGTGATACAGCCCTCGGTAAAGACACAGTGGGCGGGAGATTGAGTCGTCAAAATAAAAGCCTCGAATAATGATGGAATGCCATAATCGGTAGCCGCCATGCCAATAGGCATAGCGGACAACCTGCTGATTATTTATTCAAATCAATACGATCACTGCCGATGACGTCGATGTGCACACCCTTGATCTGAATATTGCCGTTCTTGAAAATGGTCAGTGACCCGCCACCTGCAGTTGACAGCGTGATATCACCACCGGTCGAGGTGATCGTGATGTCTCCCGTCACCGTCAATTTATCGTTGCCCGTCACGTCCGTTTCACGGCCCGCCCCTATCGCAACTTTCTGTGCCCCCTGAATATCAGTCGCCTGATTTTCGACGATTTTCAGTACCTGATGGCGCCCCACAACACCCACCTGATCCCGCCCGACGTTTTCTGCGTGATCGCCCCCCACCCCCGTGCTGCGGTTATTGAGCACCACGGTGTTCATGTCTTTCTGGGCGTGAATAAACACCTCTTCCTGCCCGGCCTGGTCTTCAAAGCGCAGTTCGTTGAACCCGGCCCCCTTGTGGGTACGGGTGCGCAGCGAGGTGCGGGTCTTGCTGGCCGGCAGCGGATACGGCGACGGGTTGGTGGCGTGAAAGGTGCGCCCGGTGACGATGGGCTGGTCCGGGTCGCCCTCCAGAAAGCTCACCACCACTTCATGACCGATGCGCGGAATGGCAATCAGGCCGTACTGCCCGCCGGCCCAGCCCTGACTGACCCGCACCCAGCACGAACTCTGGTCGTCGCTGGCACCGTAGCGGTCCCACGGGAACTGCAGCTTCACCCGGCCAAACTCGTCGCAGTAAATCTCTTCCCCCGCCGGGCCGACCACGGTGGCAATCTGCGGGCCGTCCACCATCGGCTTGTACGGCATGGCCGCGCGCCAGGTGGTGGTGGCTTTCACCACCTCGAAACTGTTGCTTATCGTGGTCGGCTCGCCGCCACTTTCTTCTTCCAGCGCCTGCGGCTGCTGGCCGCTGTGGGTCACCGCCACCACCTGCCAGGCCAGGTTAAACGCCGGGTTCGGGTGCTCGGTCAGGGTAAAGCTGCTGCCCGGCTGTAGTTCGGCGGCATTGGATTCGCCGCTGCCGGTCATCGCCCCGGCACGCAGCGCGTCCAGCCGGTAGCCGGTAAACGCCTTGCCGCTCGGGTCCTGCTTGAAGCGGCCGGGATAATCAAAGTGCTGGTAGGATTCACGCTGGTGGTCCAGCTCGCTGCTCATCTTGTTGTGCAGCAGCCCATAGGCCGGGGTTTTAAAACTGTAATCCTTCAGCGCCACCTCAGCGGTACTGACCGCTTCGGCGTAACGGAAACGGCGCACGTAAGCGCCTTCGCTCAGCCCCTGCGTGGCGAGATTGAAGAACAGCGCCGGGCCTTTGGCGAGCGCACCGGCGTCATCGGCAAACACCACCCGGTGCTTGCCCGCTTCGAATTCGTGGAAGTAGAACAGCCCTTCTTCCGCCGCCAGCCGGTTGATGAACGCCAGGTCGCTTTCGCGGTACTGCACGCAGTATTCGCGTACCGCGTGCTCATGGCGCAGGGCGAAGGCGTAATCGGTGATCCCGGCTTCTTCCAGCAGGGTACTGATAATGGCATCCGGTTTTTGGGTCTGGAATATGCGGGCGTTGGTGCGCAGCCCCAGCCGCCACAGCGCCGGGCGCACCTCGGCCTGGTAGCGGGTGCGGCGAAAGCCGGTGTCGCCCTGGGCAAAGCGGCTGACGATGCCGCTGACCCGGCGTTGCAGCTCGCCTTCGTACCACACCCGCAGCTCGCACGGCTGGTCCAGCACCGCGCCGAAGTCGACGCCGGGTAACGCGCTTGCCAGATTGAGCGACAGCGCAAACGGCTGGTTCAGCGCCTCGCTCAGCTCAAAATCCACCACCGCGAACGTCGTTTCCGGCAACGCGCCGACCTTCACGGTAAACTGCAATCCGGTACTGTTGGCCACCTGACTTCCTCCTTATTCCCTGTCTGCGTCCGCCCTCAGCGATGGCCCCTTTCATCGCTCAGGGCAGGCTGAAAACGACAACACCCGGACCGGAGTCCGGGTGACGGCGTGATTACGCTTCGATCGGCGCGCGCCAGTCGTCGGAGCCGGAGGTACCGGCCACGGTGTGCTCCCAGTCCACCTTGCGGTAGGCCAGCGACACTTCAATCAGCTGGGTGTAATCCTGCTTGGACGGGTCCTGGCAGTGCGGCATCTGGTTGTTGATGTCGACGATGGTGGCGTCGGTTAGGGTGGTGGTGAAGAAGTGCTCCTGCTTGCCTTCGACGGAGGTGCGATACCACTTCAGGGTCACGGTCGGCAGCATTTCGCCGGAGGCCAGCGCGTTATACAGCAGCGGGACGGCCTTGTTCAGCGCGACGGTGAACTTGAACGGCTTGTGCACGCGCTGACCGGCAGGCTGGCCGGACTGCGGGTCGGTCGGGACGGTGACGATGTGTTTGAATTCCTGCACCAGCATCTCGTCTTCGTGGCCCTGCACGTAGATGTTGCCGACGGAGTCGGAGGTGAAGGCACCGGCGGTGATATTGCCCTGGGTTTTCCCTTCGATGCTGATATAGCATGGAGTTGGCATAGTCTTGCTCCTTGTTGTTGAACGGTTAGTATGACTTCACCGTTTACATAGCAATGACTATGCCAACCTTTATTTTATTGTTTTTAAAGGGAAAAACAATATCGTCATTTTCCCCTAAGTCAAATTTGAGCAAAAAGTTGCTCAGACACCCTCGAAACGATGACGATCATTTGCAAAACCTGCCTGAGCAGTCGGATTGCTCTGCAATCTGCGCAAGAAATTGCCTGTGCTTCGCATTTATTCTGATATTTTTACTTAAAATTTGAGATGAAAACATCCTTGAAAGGTCACAGCGATTAATTCAGAACGACAGTTAAATAAAAACCAATCATTAATCCGGCTAATAATTAGCGAAAATAACAGAATATGCTTGGCTTTTTTGAATAAATCGAACTTTCGGCGGGAAACAGGATTCAGAACACTCTCCCCCTGACAGAACGTAGCACCAAAATTCTTCATCGATGATTACCAGAGTCATCCGATGAAGTCCTAAGAGCCCGCACGGCGCAAGCCCTGCGGGCTTTTTTGCGTCTATGGTAGCGACCAGAATTGCCATAAGCTATTCGCTATTGCAGCCTGTTGGGGACCCACATGAAAGCGTTCCCAAAAGGGTAAAACTCACAAAGAAGCTTACTGATACAGAAATCAAGAATTGTAGTAGTTAAGTATTTCCGGCCCCTAACTTAGGTTGTTCTGCTATTGCAGTATGGTTTATCACCGACGAAAAACACCTCGTTGAATCGCCCGCCAGACAACAATAATCAAATAATATAAAAACAATAAATTACATTTCATTCGGACGAATCAAAGCTAAACAACCACGGGGTAATTTGATAAAAACCGAGAGAGAACAATAAGCTTTACGATAAAATTGAGGGTACGTATTCAATGCGATGTTACGTTATCTGTAATGATTTTTTGTAACAGTACCAATTAAATTTGCAACAAAAGCAGAGGTTTTATTAAGATAAATCTTATGTAAACTAAAATTAGTAATTGTAAATTTATTCCAGAGGGATTTCAAAAAGGCAATGTAATAAATAACTTTTGGGTGACACCCCAAGAGCGGTAGCGTTGTTAAATAAACGGATTAACATGCAATAATTCGTAAATACGACCCGGCATAAAAAACATAATCCATTTTTAATTTAATATTTTAAACATGCATTAAAAAAAGAAACATGCTTTTTTTAAAAATTAGCACTTTGAGTTAGTGATACATTACCGGCATCAACAAAAAGCAGCGCAATCCTATTTATCACCAGTAAGGTATTATCATAAAAAAGATGTTTCTTAAATTTCATACAGCAGATGATTTTGATAATGAAGAGATCAAGCGTGAAGATAAAGATTAATGTAACCGTGGCGCTGGCGTTTTTTCTGTCTGGATGTATAGAAAAAACACCTAATCAAAAAACACATGGCCCCCCCCATACACCGGAAAATATCGAAAACATGTCTTCTACTATCGCCGGGCTTACTTATTTAAAGCAGCAGTGCGGCTACCAACATTTAGGTACGGAGGAGAATATTATCAACAGAGTAGTGATACTTGCCAGCCGCAAATGGAGCACGGCCTTTGACGAGGACGCAAAAGATAACATTACCCGTCTCAGCCGGGAAAGTTACACTATTCTTGTTGAAAATTATCGTGATAGCAAAGGTTGTGGCGTGCTGACCAGAAGCCTTCAGGAAATTATAAAGCAGGGTTTTGGCACATAATATCCGTTTTAAGCGCTACCATGATGATGTGTATACCCAAAATAATTCGAGTTGCAGGACAACACGCTCGCGTGTTGAACAACGCAACGCGTTGGCCCGTCAGGGCAAGGCTCATTGAGCCTTGTCACGCGGCAAGTGAGTGACAAATTCGTCGGGAACGAATTTGACCAGCCAAAGGCTGGCCTCTGGTGAGAGACAGGATGTCTCTCATTTCATCCCGATGAGCTTACTCAGGTAAGTGATTCGGGTGAACGAACGCAGCCAACACACCTGCAACTTGAAGTATGACGGGTATATAAGGAGGGAGTAATTCGTGACATCTTAACCGATATACTTTCTAGCTTTATTTATCATGCTAACGGCCATCGAAAGTGAGTATGCGTTTTCAGGGAATATCTGCACCTGAAATAACAACGCTGGCGATCACGTAGGTGACCGATTAAATAAGGTGATTATGATGATCTTAAAGAAGCGATTAATGAGTCTGCTGTGTTTACCCATTGCCATCAGTCTGGTGAGCATAAGCCCGTCTTATGCTTTGACCAACGAGCAATACAAAACGCTCATATACGGATTAGCGGCAGGGGGGGCCTGGGCTGGCTGGGGAACGTTAAACGCGGTGCTGTCGTATATTGCAAGAGGCGGCGGCCCGCTGACTGCCGAAGATGGCGTCAATATTTTGACAGCCATCTGTGGTGCAAATGCTGCGGCCTTCTTCAGGTCATGGAGCCCGCCCACCGACCCAATCAGTGCGGCGAATATTCTGCTGGCTGCCACCAAATCGGGTGCCGTTGCTGCCACTGCATCAACATGCCATTGGGTGGGTAATGCCATTTTCAAGACCATTTTCGTGAATGACCAAAATAACGCTGCCCACCTGAGTCCCAGTGAGAGACGGGTTCTTTATCACGATGCAAACGTCATGATCATGCTAAAAACCAAACTGGCACAACAAATTGAGACTGCCGCTAGCAAAAAAAAAGCGGCTGATGACTATGCTGCAACATATGTTCATGACTGCACAAACGGTAATATAGCGTACGATTGTAGTGAACAGTACAAAGCACTGCAAATCTCGGTTAAGCAGGCAAAAGCAGCATACCTTGCCGTCAGGCAGACAGCATGGGATGTTGCCCATTTAGCTCAGCAGATTGCCTATGAGGAACACGATTTTATCAACTCTCAACACAAGATGAGTCCCCGGCCTACAGCCTAGATAAAGCTGGCAGAAATACACCACAGCGTTTTCCGTCAGTGACACCCGGAATTTTCCCGGCAAAGACCGGGGGAATTCCGGCACGGTTTGCACGATTCCGCTGGCTGACAGACGCAAGAGGTTCACTCCGCCAGGTGTACCGGTTATAGGCAGCGCTATACCCCCCAGGTCTTATTGATGATTTGACCGTTAACGTTATCATTCTGGCTGTGCAGATATCCCCGTTTGTAATCCACAACAGAAAAATTCTCAAGCGCCGTATAAAAACTATTATTGGATGAATACACGCGCGCGTCGCCGTCAACGGTGAAACCTAAATGGAATCCTTTTATCATATTATTAAAAACATTAAATTCACCATAGCGAAATAACCCAGGGGCACGAACATAGAGGTTGTAGTAATAATTATTGCAGATAGTGATTCGGGGCTTGCCTTTAAATCTACTGCTGCCATCAACCGGATAACCGAAGATACAACCGTATCGGTGATTGGCAAAAACACAGTAGGAAATGGTAATGAAATCAGCGCCCTCTCCAAAATAGATATGCTTATCTTCCGCGCCATCATTAACCGCCCACGGGTGCCCCACGAAGTTACAATGATCCAACCAGTAGCCTTCACCCGAGCTGACTCTCAGTTGAATATCGTTATTGCCGTTAATTTTCTTATCATGTAGGAAAGTCAGATTCTTGATGATGACATTCCCCACGTTATTGTCGGCGATCAGGTAAATATTATTAAGCGTAATCGCTGGATTGCGGCCGACTAAGGTTTTATTCGACCCCAGTAAGATAATGTGCTTATCAGGTGTATTCAGCGTGCTTGTGATAACAATATTTTTATGCTCCGGGCCGGCAAGATGGAAAGCCAGCGCGTTTACGTTGTCAACATAGACAATTTGGCCCCCCACTCCCCCACCGCTCACCTGTTTCATCTTGGCATACCCGGTTACACCACTATCAGACTGGGCAATTCTGGCGTAGGGAAATACGGGCAGCAACACAGCAAGCTTAAGTAAATGCCGCCGTGAAAAAACGGTATCCATCGCAGGCATAACCGTATTCTTTCGCATCGTAGCCTCGCTTATTCAGTCGGGGTTGAGGAATGTAACACCACATGCATCAGGCGAATGTCGCCAGGTTCGCTCGCCGGCACCGCGTCCAGTTGAACCACGCTGATGCCATACTGCTGCTGGAGATCGCTGAGCCAGAGAAACAACGCGTTGAAACCAACCGCCACAGGAGACGCGAGCACAGCCTCTCGCGGGTGGTACTGAAATGCGGCGGCGAGAGCGGCTGGCGGCGCAGAGCGCCGGAGGGCTTCCTGCAACGGCAACGCGAGCGTCTTTTTGTCGGGTCTGGCTACCAGCCAGACGGTGAAATCCTGCTGCTGTGCGACCCAGACGCTGGCTTGATGCAACTGCGCGGATTTTTCGCGAAAGTGCACCAATAGAGCCGAGAGAAGAATGACGATGGCCCCCATTGCAGCCAGCCAGCGCCGCTGGGCCCGGGTAAACGTGCGCCATGCGTGCAAGACCGCATTCACTGCAACCGCCTTATGACGAGGGTGACGTGAGTTTTTTCCGCCTGGGCCTCATGAACAGCCACACTCACGGTGGCAGGAGCCGTATGAATGAGCGTTCTGACTTCTGTTTCCGGCAGGAGAACATCAAGCCGAAGTTGACGCTGCGACGCATCGAACTGCAGGCGGGTAATCACTGGGTCGTGGAATCGCTGGCTCAGGGTTAAATAATCGGCCAATCGATCAAAGAAGTTGCTCTCACCACTCACCACGAGTTGCTGTTGACGATCGCGGATTAATCGCTCCAGCACCGGTAACGAAACACCGGCGTCGCCGATAGGCTGATGAGCATAAAATGTCTGCAAAAATGCCGTGTCACGCTGTATTTGATAGCCCACTATTCCCAACCCGCTCGCCAGCGCGAGTATCACCGCGGCCAACAGCGCCAGGCTGATGGCCGCGATGTAGCGGTGCCATGACCGTCTATGCGTAATGTGAAGAGAGCCTGGCAGGCCGCGCAACAGATTGACATCGACACGTTCAGGTGGTGCAAGACGCTGGGCATCCGACAGGGCCGGATGTTGCGCTGCCCAGCACACAGCCTCTACCGGAGGCGGACCGTAGAGCGATACCGATTCCGGCGCGGCAATATGGGGCAGCAACGTCTGAACCGACGCCGCAGGCAGCCAGTATCCAGCCCCCTTGCTAAAACGCAGCAACCAACGCTGTTCTGCCCACGCTAAAACTATGGGTGCATCAGGCAGGCTCAACCATTCAGGCAGAATCTGCTTCACGTTAAGCCCTGCTGTTTTCACCTCATCCAATACCGCCGACAGCCACGCGCGCGAACAGCCGAATATCAACCGACTGCCGCGATCCAGCCGCCACCAGTGAAAATCAGCAGCAGGTTGCCCCAGCTTATCTTCAATCAGCAGCGCCAGTTGTGCGGCCGATAGCGCGACGTTTCCCGTGACGCTAACCGTTTCCAGCACGCCCTGCTCGGCAGGGATCCATAAAATGGCGTCGTCCTCTCGCCGGGTGGCAACGGGCAGCGTTAATTCCGCCAGGCTGCTGGCTTCTCCCTGATGAATCGGCTCACCACTGTCGGCAGAGCACCACCACCACCGTACTCTTCCATGCGGAGAAGACGGCAACAGGATCGACAGCCGAGCCGTTTTCTTTTGCTTAAAGAACATCGGGTTCACCAGAATCAATAAAATAGCGGCGGCGGTACACCAACGCCTGGCCTTGATAAAAATAGAGCCAGGTCGCAAGACCGAGGTTATGGCCACCTGCGGAGAGGGTCAGGGTTAAGAGGTAGTGGTGGCTGCCAAAATTAAGGTAGCGATTGTCGTGTGCTAAAGCCGGCGGCAGTTCCTTTACCCCACGCCACCCTGTAGCAGGCCGGCTCCGTAATAACGACTCCAGTGGCGCCTGTTTATCGGTAATATGCAGCACCTCGGCCAACAGCGGCAGCGTCTCACGGGTTATCGCATTGATGTTGATTTTAAAGACGTCAGACGTTTCCGACAGTGAGAAAATTGGCCACACACAGCTGATCCGCTGCAAGAAAGACCTTTCCGCCGCCGGCAACGGAAGCTGGCTCAACTGGCTGATATCGCTAAATTCCGCGCCGTTCAGCATGGTTTTCAGCGTATCCTGCGACGGAAGGGGCGAAAAACCCTGCTTTGCTAATACGGCATCGATCCAGTCGCGGGCCATATTTTTACGAACGCCGGCGCGGTCAGATTTCTTCGCCTCAATCAGCAGCCAGTTGAGATTAAAACAGCCCGATAAATCTTTTACCTGGTAGCGGATCGTCTGACCGCTACTGTCTTGCTTCGTACCCGTTGCGGCAAGCGCACCGGTAATAAGCTGGCTATGATGCTGAGCCAACTGCACGCGCAGGCTTTGCGCTATTATCGATTCTGCACTCAACAACGCCCAGCGCTGGTTCATCTGTTGGCGATGGTGACGCAGCGAATAATGCACCAGCAGGCTGTTCTGCATCACTCCCGCCAGTAAAAGCATGCCGATCAACACCACCAGCATCACCATCAGCAGGATAACGCCTTTTTGGTCATCAGCACGCGTCATGGCACGCCCCTCAGCAAAATCAGCCGCTGATACGTTCCCAAATCGCTAAGGGTCACGGTGAATTCAATGGCGCTGGGCGGCAAAGGCTGCCAACCGGTCTCGTTTTGCCAACTGCCTTGCTGGTAAAAACGCAGACGCCAGCTCTGCACGCCGGTCAGAACCGCCTGCCAGCGGGGGGCGAGCGACGTTTGTCGGTAAATCACGCCGTCCTGCAAGCGCCACACGATCCGCACGGTCGATGTCCGTTGAGAAAGCAGGCCGCTACTGAATGCCAGCGTACTCAACTTGCTCCCATCCAGCGGCTCAGTAAACAGCAATATGCTCCCACCGGCACGTTTAAACGGGACGAGGTTAGAGAGGTCCTGATGCATCTGCTGCACGCCCGTCACCAGCATAGTGATATGCTGCTGCCGGAGGCGTAAACGCTGACTTCCGCTAGTCAGCCCTCGCAGTATAAAGAGTGCGCTCACCAGCAGTACCGAGGCAACGGCGACGGAAAGCAGCACCTCCAAAAGCGAAAATCCTCTCTGGGTCTGTTTCATGGCGGCGCAATACTGAGCTGGACTAGCGGCTGCGACTGCGTGGCATTAAAGACCCTGACCTGCAACCGCCTCATGCCTGACGGCGCGACGTCCTGCGTGTAGCCCAATTCCCAGCGCCAGCGTTGATTGCCCATCACGCTATTGCCAGACGCTTGCTCGTCGCCGGCAGATAACGGCGTCAGGCGGGAGAGAACCAGAATATTATCTGCGACCCAGCCTGCGATAATCGCCTCCTGAGTGTAGGCCGTCATCGCCATCTGCTGAGAAACAACGCGAAGAATAGTGCTACCGCACAGCGCCAGAATAAACACAGCGATTAATACTTCCAGCAAAATTATCCCTCTGACTTTTTTATTATTGGTCATAAGGCACCTCTCGCTTTTTTATTTCGAAACAGCGACTATTTCGTCCAGTTTCCAATATCATCTGCGGTGGCGGCTTTTTCATCCGGCCCTGAAGAGTAAATATCGACATCCTTATGCTGACCCGGGTTAGCATAATAGTAGGCATGTCCCCAAGGGTCTTTGGGAAGTTCGGATACATAACCGCCGCTCAGGCTTGCGCGGTTTTTTTCTGCCGTCAGCGCAGACAACCCCTCCTGTTCTTCCGGGAAGTGATTATGATCGAGATGATACATCTCTAATGCGTTTTCAATGGCGCTGATATCCGCTTTGGCTTTTTGAATATTGGCTCGCTGTTTGCTCCCCATGATATTGGGAATGATCAGGGTGGTCATTAATCCAATAATGACAATAACAACCATAATCTCCATCAAGGTAAACCCTTGCTGGACGCTTTTAATGCGCCGATATGACATAAATATTTACTCTCTGGCGTTAGATAGTATTACTGAGTTGCATAATAGGCTGGAGTATTGACATAACAATAAATAAAATCAGGCTGGAGATGATAATTAATAAACCATTCTCACTTAGCAGTAATACCAAACTAATTCTCCGCTTAAGACTCTCCTCCTGTATATCGGCGATATACTTCAGCATCTGTTCCAGCCTGCCGCTTTGCTCACCGGAGGCAATCATATGTTTTACCATCCCGGAAAATATGTCGTTATTACTGAGCGATTCGGTGAGCGACTTACCTTCGTTTACCTTTTGGCTGGCTACGGCAAGCTGAAAGCGCGCAAAACTGTTGTTAAGTACATTTTCGGCTACGCTCATCGACTCCAGCAGCGGGATTGCGCTGGCGATTAAGATCTCCATGGTGCGGATATAGCGTGCGCTGCTTATATCCCTTAATAACGGGCCGATGACGTGTAGCCTGAGCAGGTGACGATCCAGCCAGAGTTTACGCGCGGGTATGCGTATAATCTGGTGCAGGCCGATGACCAGCGCTACCAGCGCGGCCAGCAACACCCAACCATATTGATTCAACAAATCGCTGATGACTAACAGCGTTCGCGTGGTCAGCGGCAACGGGGTATGCATTTGCTGAAGTTGCATGACAACCTGCGGCACCACCGAGGAGAGTAAAACCGACACCACAATGACGCTCATTACGGCAAGCAGCGCGGGATAAAGCAGCGCCTGAATTAACGCATTCTTGGTTTTCTGCCGCTGATCGAGATAATCCGCCAGCCTGATTAGCACCAGCGCCAGGCAGCCCGTCGCTTCCCCGGCAGCAACCATCGCGCAGTATAAGCGATTAAAGCTGTGCGGCAGGGTTTGCAGCGCCTGCGCAAAACTCACGCCTGCTATCAGTTGTTCCCGCACGGCGTTGAGCACCCCCCCTACGGCCGGCTTATCCGCCTGACCAGCCAGCGTGGTTAACGCTTCCTCCAGCGGAATGCCCGCGTCAAGCAGAGAAGCAAGCTGGCGAGTTAATAACGCCAGATCGAGGGTGGATAATCTTTCATAGCGGCTCAGGAAAAGCAGCCACTGTTGCAGCAGGCTGATGCGGCAACTGACCATAATTAGCTGCCGGGCGAATAACTGCTCCCGCAACGACTCTTGCGAAAAAGCGCGGCGGTGGCCGGTCACCACCTCCCCGTCTTTATTGACCGCAATATAGCGAAAATTACGCATCATCAAGCTCACCTGTAACCCGGATGACCTCATCAAGCGAGGTTAAACCAGCCAGGACTTTATTGACCCCATCCAGGCTGAGTGAAGCCGCATTTCCAGCCAGCGCTGCCAACTCACTCTCATTTTTTTGCTGATAGATCGCTACACGCATCGGTTCATTAATCACCACCAGCGTCTGAATCAGCGTACGCCCGAGATAACCGGTATTAAAACAGGCCGGGCAGCCCTGCGCGCGATATCCCGTCATGCCCTCCCGCCAGGGCACGCTGAGCATCCGGCATTCCGCTTGCGTGATGGCTACGGGCTGACGGCAGTGGACGCACAGGCATCTCACCAGTCGCTGCGCCATGACGGCATTCAGCGCACTGGCCAGCATAAAAGGCTCTACGCCCATATCCTGCAAGCGGGTAAGTGCGCTGATGGCGGTATTGGTATGTAGCGTCGACAGCACCAGATGGCCGGTCATCGATGCCTGTACCGCTATCTGCGCCGTTTCCTGATCGCGAATTTCGCCGATTAAAATCACGTCAGGGTCCTGACGCAAAATAGCCCGCAACCCTTTCGCGAACGTCATACCAATTTTGCCGTTAACCTGAGTCTGCGAGATATTGGCGATGTCATATTCGACCGGATCTTCGATGGTCATGATGTTCAGCTTTTCTTGATCCAGTTCGTTGATCATCGCATACAGCGTTGAGCTTTTACCCGACCCGGTCGGCCCCGTGACCAGAATGATGCCATTCGGCCGGCTCACTAACGACACCACCTTTTTTCTCACCGCGTCAGGTATGCCGAGCTGACGTAAATCCAGTTTAACGGCGTTTTTATCCAGCAAACGCAGCACAATCCTTTCGCCATAACTAGAGGGTAATACCGACACCCTGACATCTACGGCCCGGCCCAATATACGTAAACTCATGCGCCCGTCCTGCGGTTTGCGTTTTTCTGCAATATCCAGGCGGGACATAATCTTTAGTCGCGAAACCAGCAACGAAGAGAGGCGCCGTTCCGGCTCAAGCTTTTTGTGCAGTACGCCATCAAGGCGAAAACGGATGGCGACCCGCTGCTCAAACGTTTCAATATGGACATCGGAAGCGTGTTCCTTCAGCGCCTGCGCAAGAATCGCGTTAATCAGCTTAACGATAGGCGGATTATCTTCGTTATTGAGAATCTCTTCGTACACCGGCAGCGCATCGGCTAACTGGTACATATCCAGATCCTCGCTCAGCCCGGCCATAACCTCACTCGCCCGCTGATCGCTATTCTGAAACGTGCTGGCGATACGCTCCGCGAAGGCGTCCTCGTCGGTGACGATGAGTAACGTGCCCGGCGGGCAATGGCGCAACGCACTCATAATCGCCTGCGGATGGGCATCGCTACGGTAATAAATCCGCCAGACGTCATCTTGTCTCTCAATTAAAATGCCCTGGCTTTTCGCCCACTCCAGGCTAGAGACCTTTGGATGCATTAGCGCAGACTCGCCGTGAATTTCTGAATGCTGTTCAGAATAGCGTTCACTCCGGCATTCGGGCCTTCGGTCGCATGGGACTCGGAGAAACGCCGCACCGCCTCATCAGCCACAGAGGAAGACGCGCCTTGCCTTGCCTGCGCGGCCTCAACACCATCGCTACGAATAATTCGCGGGCGGATAAACAGCATCAGATTACGTTTGTCATTGTTATGTGAGGTATACCTGAATAAGTTGCCCAGCCAGGGGATATCACCCAGCAGAGGAACCTTGTTAGTGGTCTCTTTATTCTCGTCATCCAATAACCCGCCAATCACGACGGTTTCGTCATCCTGAACTTGCACCACGTTATTTACCGTACGAATATTAAACACCGAGCCGAGATTACTATTTACCTGCGCGGTATCGGACAAGCTGGAAATTTCCTGCGAAATATGTAACAGAATGGTTCCACTCTGATTGATGCGGGGCAGGATACTGAACTTAATGCCAATAGTGCGCCGCTGGACCGTATTAAAAATATTATCGTTATTGGTGGTTTGCGAGCCGGTTAAAATAGGTACGTCCTGACCGACGTTAAATTCTGCGCGGTGATTGTCGAGGGTAACGACGCTGGGCGTTGCGAGAATATTATTACGCTTATTACTTTCGAGCGCGTTAAATAATGTTCCCCAGTTGCCATGATAAAAACCGGCAACCAGTCCCTCTGTCCCTTTTAACGCATTGACTAATGGATTAGCCTGATTGAACCCATTCCCGGCGTTAACGCCAGTGAAGTTGCTGCCGCCATAATTTCTATTTCCCCAGGCGATGCCGAGATTCAAGCCTTCGGCTTGCTGTACTTCCACCACAATCGCTTCAACCAGTACCTGCTCATGCCGGACGTCAAGCTGCTGTATAATTGATGCCGCCTGACGCATAGCTGCGGGTGGCGCGCTGACGATCACTGCATTGTTATCGCGATCGGCATGGGCGCGGATTTGCCTCACCAGCGTATCACCGTCGCTGAACAGACTGCCGAGATCATTCGAAAAACCTTCGCCAGATGCAGGATCTGTACCGCCGCTGGCAGCCTGATCGTCAGGGTTGACGGACTGTTCCAGGCCCATATTGCCTTGCGACTGCTGCGCGTCCATCGACATGGTGCTACTACTGGTGCTCCTGCCCGTACTCGGCGGTGTGCCTGGCTCAGAACTTCCTGACTGGTTATTGGTGAACAGTTTCGCTATCTGCACCGCATCGGCATACTTTAAAAAAAACACTTGGGATTGCTGATCGGGCACGTCCATAGCTGAAATTAACCGTCTGATTTCCGTCTTCACGTGCGCGCTGCCTTTGACCATAATGGTCCTGGTCGCATCGTTGCCGTAAATTAACGGCGCATCTTTATCTTCAGGGTTGAGGTTTCTGAAAGCGCCCTGCAAAGATTTAGCAATATCCGACGCTTTTGCCCGGCTCACGCCAAATACCGCCGGACTGTTATCTTTTCTGGCATTGTCAACCTGATTCACAATGTCCACCAGTCGTTTAACCACATCCTCGCGCCCGGTGAAGATAAACAAATTACCTGGTGAGTAATATTTCAGTTTCACCGCAACGTCTTCCGATATTCGACTTAAAATAGGCTCCAGTTCTGAACCGGGCAGCGCATCCATTTTTGCCAGACGCACCACAATATTTTTTCCTCGGCCGGTGTTGCCTTCAGTCCAGGCTGCCCGTAAGGATTGCGCCAAAGGGACAATATTCAGAGTGTGGTTATCAATTTGAACCACGCTGTAGCCATAGGTTTCCATCACGTTAAGGAAGAAAACAAAATATTGGGTTTCATCCAAATCATCATAACTACGTACAGAAACCTGCCCGGTCACTGACGGATCAATAATAATATTTTTCTTTAAAACTTGTGCTGCAGTCGCAACAAACTCCTTTATTTCCACTTCACGAAATGAGGCTGAATATTTATTTGATGTATTCGCAGACGTTGTGGCAGCTAAAGAATGAACATCATCAGTCGTCATCGACTTTTCAGCATAAACACGTTGCGATATGATAAAAATTAAAAACAGTGCGTTTGCCCTAAAAATGTTGTTCATTCTTAGATCCTGATCTTAATCATTTTTAAAATGTAACGACCGATAATATCCATTACTGTCGATGATAACTTCATCCGGCAAAATCAGCAGGATCTTTTCATTACCGGGTAGCAAAACATCTCCCGCACGGTAGGTCTGCTGTGTATTATCATTTGCAACTGTTATTCTTGCGGCATTGGCGTCAACCGAATAAACGACACCGGTGAGTTTAGCCGGCGATTCAGACTCCGGCGCATGCTGTATAATGTATTCTGACAAAGGGTGGTCATATATTCTAAACGTATTGTCTATTCTAAATGTATTGTCACTTTCGGATCTGACGACATGCGGTTCTCCAAACAGAAGTTTTTCCGTCACCGCCTTTTTTTGTTGTACCGTATAAAAATAGTGACTGATATAAAATAGACGTCCCGGCGTGTCGCCATCATCTTGCGGCACGATTAACCACGTGGAAAACGCCAGTAAACTCAGCCATGAGATTCCACTGATTACTTTTTTAACCGTAATATTAATGCGTTTCATAGTGCATACTGTATAATCAACAGGCTAGTGCTATTATTAAACGTGTCTTTATTTTCACAACTTTTCATTTCATTTTTTAATATTTATTTATCAAATTCATCTGCCGTATTAAATATATACCCAAAATAATTCGAGTTGCAGGAAGGCGGCAAGAGAGAGAATCCCGATGAGCTTACTCAGGTAAGTGATTCGGGTGAACGAACGCAGCCAACACACCTGCAGCTCGAAGTATGACGGGTATAAACATAATTTAACTAAAAACACATAGAGTTACACCGTCTTATTTTTTGTTAAAATCAGCAATATTTCACTAACTAAAAACGCTACCGCCCTTAGGATACTTAATCCCAAAAGTCATTTATTAAATACCCCATCACATTCTTCTTGAAATAAAATTACAGTTGATGACCTTGATTTACATAAGATTCGTCTCAATAAAAACTACACTTTTTTTCAGATTTAATCGGCACCGTTGCAAATAACCATTAGAGCGGACTGTGCCCACCACGGTAGGCGATCCTGGGTTGCCGCCCGCGAAGGATGGCGACCTGATCCAACTGTAGCGCCGCCCCTCCTGATGGTGACCACAACTCATGTTATGGTCGGCACAGCCGCGCGAATTTTCCGTCCAATGACTAAACTGGCCACGACGGTGATAGCACCATAAGCAAACGCACTTAACGCGACGATGTTGAAAAGCGATGCCAGGTCGGCTTCAAACTGTGTGACGGCCAGCCACCCTGCAACCGCCGCAATCACCATGCGCACAGTCCCGGCGAGTACGGGCCAGAGCACGCGTTTCGCTCCCTGACCGGCAAAATAGAGCGCCATAGCGATGCCGATGGCGCCATAAAACGGCGCTACGTTTTGCAGGTAGCGGGTCCCTGCCGCCAGAATGGCGTAATCGTCGCTAAACAGCGAAAGCCAAAGGCGCGGATAAACCGCCACGACAAGCCCGATTAACTCCGTAAACGTAAACGCGACGGCGGCGCCAACCCAGGCAATACGTTGTGCGCGCTGCGTTTTCCCCGCACCAATATTGACGCCGACCATCGTCATGATCGCCGTCCCCAGCCCAAACAGCAGCGGAATTTGCAGATAATCCAGCCGTGAAGCGATGCCATACCCGGCGATAGCATCAGGCCCGAACAGCCCGACAACGGCAGTCACCACGGTAACGGTCAAATTGATCTGCACAGTACCGATGGCCGACAGGAAACCAACGCCAAGTACATCTTTGAATAATCGGGAACTCAGCGGTGCGATTGACAGCCTGATAACACTGTTGGCCGAACGCATATGCCTGATCAGTAATAGCGTGGCAAAGAGATAGTAGAAAAGTATCGCTATCCCCGCGCCGGCGACGCCAAACGACGGTATCGGCCCCCATCCCATTATCAGCGCAGGAGAGAGCGGCAGCAGGATAGCGCCCCCCAGCAAGGTGATACGCGCAGGGGTTTTCGTGTCGCCCGCACCGCGCAGGGCGGCAGACAACAACGCAACCAGCCAGACCAGCGGCGCCCCGGCAAACACAAGATTTGAATAGGCCAACGCGGCAGAAAGCGACGGCCCTTTAACCCCCATTACATGATACAGCGCCTCACCGCCGATGAGGATAATGGCGGCAAAGGCGGCCCCCAGCACACCAGCAATAATAACGCCATGCCATACCAGCGCCTGCGCATCCTGCCATCGACCTGCGCCGGATGCCCGCGATATCGCCGATGATAATCCCCCGCCGATGCCGCCGTTCGCCATCATTTGCATCAGCATCAAGACGGGAAATACCACCGCCACCCCAGCTAATACATCGGCGCCAAGCGAGCTTACAAAGTAGGTTTCCACTACCCCCACCAACGCCTGAACCACCAGCACCGCAACCGTCGGCAACGCCAGACGAAGCATGACCGGCAGGATGGGGCCGACCAGAATATCCGTGGTCAACTGTTTGGCGGTCGGCTCATGGCTTCGATTTGCGTTCGGTAATAATTTAGTCATCATGCAGGCCCAACACTCAGTGTTATGAATAAAATTTAAACGCCGCTATTGCTGTGCTGGCTGGGAGCCGCCGCCGTTTCTCCGGGTTGCCAGCCGCCGCCGAGCGCTTTGAACGCCGCGACCGCCGCACGGGCGGATTCGGCTTGCGCCTGAAGTCGCGCATCAGAAGCCCGCAGCATACTTTCGTCGGCTTGCAGCACCTCTATCAGGCTAAGGGTGCCGTGCTGATAGGCCGCAAACGCCGCATCCCGCGCCCGGCTGAGTGAACCAACCCCTTGCGTCAGCACGCGGGCCTGCTCCTCATTATTAACCAGCGCCGAGAAGGCGTTTTCCACATCTTCAGTCGCCTGCAATACCGCCAGCCGATAGGCTGCCAGCATCTCAGCTTCCTGGCCTTTGGCCTGGTTGATCTGCGCATTGATGCGGCCGAAATCGAACAGCCGCCAGCGCAAACCGATCACCTCGGACGCCTGGCTGGCGCCGTTGCTAAACAGGTTGCCGCTGGATACCGTCGTCGCGCTGCCAAGCAGCCCACTCAGGGAAAATTTGGGGTAATACTCGGCAACGGCGACACCAATACGCGCGTTGGATGCGGCTAAGCGACGCTCAGCCACGATCAGGTCCGGCCGGCGTCGAAGCAGCTCGCCCGGCGTACCGGTCGCGGCGATTTGCGGCACGGCGGGAATGGCGCTCGTCTCAGCCAGTACTGCCCGGTTCGTGCCCGGCGCCGACCCCAGCATCACATCCAGTGCGTTCATCGCCGTATCCAGCGCAGTTTGTAAAACGGGCACCGATGCCTGCACCTGCGCCAGCGCGCCTTCGGCCTGTCTTACCTGAAGCTCCGCCGCCAGCCCCTTGTCATACAAGCGGTTGATGGTGGCGAGCAAATCCTGCTGTGTTTGCACTTGCCGGCGGGCGACGTTCAGACGGGCCTGTAATCCACGAATCGTGATGTAGATGTCGGCGGTTTGTGCGGCTACCGCCAGACGTGTTGCCGCCACTCCCGCTTCAGACGCCTGATACTCGGCAAGAGCCGCTTCCCGCCCGCGGCGCAGGCCGCCGAACACATCCAGTTCCCAACTGGCGCCGAGATTGGTCTCGTAAGAATTACCGTAGCGGTCGAAACCCGGCGTCGAATTCAGTACTTTCCCCAATGGGGTTTCGACAGACTGGTAGGCACGGCCCGCCTGACCGGAAATGTTGCCGGAAGGCAGCAGTGCGGCATTCGCCGCACCAAGACCGGCACGAGCCTGCACCACACGCGCGGAAGCTTGCGCAAGAGAAAGATTCTGCTGCAACGCCTGCGTGATAAATCGGGTTAATTGCGGATCGCCGAACCCCTCCCACCACGTCAGAAGCTCGGCACGGGTGACGGCATGTCGTTGATTTACAGCCTCCTGACCAAAATATTTTTCCTGCATTGACACGGCAGGCCGGGTGTAATCAGGGCCGACAGCACAACCGGCTAACAAACCAGCCACGGTAAGGACGATAACGGGAGACTTAGGTAACATATTTTTCCACCATAGACATTGCACCGATTTGTGACCATATTACAAATTGGTCACTCGTTGTCAACGAGAAGGTCAGGGGGTAAACTTCTCCCCCTGTGTATTACGTCAGGGGCAAATTGCAAACTATGAGTAAAGAAAACCCTTATCCCGTGTCGAACCGGGGCCCGGCTGATCATGATGTACGGGATCAGATAGTGAGCGCCGCGACCGCGCACTTTAGCCGCTATGGCTATGAAAAAACTACGGTTTCAGACCTCGCCAAAGCCATCGGCTTTTCCAAGGCCTACATTTACAAGTTCTTCCCATCCAAGCAGGCAATTGGCGAAATGATTTGCGCCAACTGTTCGCGAGAGATCGAGTTAGAAGTTCGGGCCGCCGTTGAGGAAGCCGATCGGCCGCCGGAGAAGCTGCGGCGGATGTTTAAGGCCATCGTCGAAGCCAGCCTGCGTTTGTTCTTTAAGGATCGAAAGCTTTATGAAATTGCAGCGTCGGCCGCCGGCGAACGCTGGCAGGTAGCGTGCGCTTATGAGGAACGCATCCAGAAATTACTGCAGGACATCTTGCAGGAAGGCCGACAAAGCGGGGATTTTGAACGAAAAACGCCGCTTGATGAAACGGCAGCAGCGATTTATCTCGTCATGCGCCCTTATCTCAGCCCACTGATGTTGCAGTACAGTTTCGATTACATCGACGAAGCACCGGCGCAATTGTCCAGCCTGATACTGCGTAGCTTATCACCATAGTTCAGCAGCGAACACGAGATAGTGACTATTGACTAAATTGGTCACTTGATTGAAGATGGGTCTCCTGATTAATCCGTCAAGGGGACTCTACTTATGGCTCGTCGCCGCCTCCTTTCATTTGCAGTTATCTGCGCATTGCCGCTTGCCCTGGCCGCCTGCGGCGAAAAAACATCCTCCGACCCGCGAACGCAGGCGCCACTGGTACGATCCGCAACGATACAGGGCTCAGAGGTTGAGTCACGGACGTTCACCGGAACGATCGCCGCCAGAATAGAGAGTGATTTAGGGTTCCGGGTCTCCGGCAAAGTACTGGAACGGCTGGTCGATACCGGGCAAGCCGTGAAACGTGGTCAGCCGTTGATGCGCCTTGACCCCATCGATCTGGAACTCGCCGCTCGCGCGCAGCAGGAAGCGGTAGTCGCCGCCCGTGCGCGGGCGTTACAAACCGCAGAAGATGAAGCCCGCTACCGCGGCCTACGCGGAACCGGCGCGATATCGTCATCCGCTTACGACCAGGTGAAAGCAGCGGCAGACGCAGCCAAAGCCCAGCTCAGTGCAGCACAAGCCCAGGCCGACGTGGCCCGGAATGCCAGCCGTTATGCGGTATTAGTCGCCGATGGTGACGGCATCGTCATGGACACGCTGGCCGAACCGGGCCAGGTGGTCAGCGCCGGGCAAACCGTCGTACGTTTGGCTCAGGCCGGGCAGCGCGAAGCGATTATCCAGTTACCGGAAACGCTGCGCCCGGCGCTCGGTTCAACCGGGTTGGCAACACGCTTTGGCCAGGCTGGCGCCGGCAGTCCGGCCACCCTGCGGCAACTCTCCAACACGGCGGACAAGCTGACGCGCACATTCGAAGCGCGCTATGTACTGCAAGGCGAGCTGGCCAACGCACCGCTGGGAACCACGGTGATGATCCGGATCGCCGAAGAACAGGCAACGACGCAGGGAAGCCTGCAGGTGCCGCTGGCCGCCTTGTTTGACGCCGGCAAAGGGCCGGGCGTGTGGGTGATTCACGGCGAACCGGCAACGGTAACCTGGCGCCCGGTCGCCATTCAGACGATGAGCGACGACACCGCACGCGTCACCGGCCAGATACAACAAGGTGAACAGATCGTCGCGCTCGGCGCGCACCTGCTGCGCGAAGGCGAAGCGGTGCGGATCGCTGAGGTTGCTGCCGCCACGACTGCTGCGGCGGGAGGTCGCCCGTGAGTGAAAGCCGTTTCAATCTGTCGGCGCTCGCGGTACGCGAACGCGCCATTACGCTGTTTCTGATCTTCCTGATCTCCGTCGCCGGTATCCTCGCGTTCTTCCAACTCGGACGTGCGGAAGATCCGCCGTTTACCATCAAGCAGATGACGATCATCACCGCCTGGCCGGGAGCCACGGCGCAGGAGATGCAGGATCAGGTCGCCGAACCGCTGGAAAAACGCCTGCAGGAGCTGCGCTGGTATGACCGCGCGGAAACCTACACCCGTCCCGGTCTGGCTGTCACCATGCTTTCTCTGCTTGACAACGCACCGCCTTCAGAGATTCAGGAGGAGTTTTATCAGGCGCGTAAAAAGATGGGGGATGAAGCCAAAAAATTGCCTGCCGGCGTCGTCGGCCCCCTCATCAACGACGAATATGCCGACGTGACGTTCGCGCTATTTGCGCTCAAAGCCAAAGGCGAACCGCAGCGGCTGCTGGTACGGGATGCGGAAGCATTACGCCAGCAACTGCTGCACGTTCCCGGGGTGAAGAAGGTCAATATCATTGGCGAGCAACCCGAACGCATTTTCGTTTCGTTCTCCCATGATCGACTGGCTACGCTGGGCGTCACGCCGCAGGATATCTTCGCTGCGCTCAATAACCAGAACGTACTGACCCCGGCCGGCTCCATCGAGACCAAAGGGCCGCAGGTGTTTGTGCGCGTCGACGGCGCGTTCGATAACCTGGAGAAAATCCGCCAGACCCCTATCGTGGCGCAGGGACGGACGCTGAAGTTAGCAGATGTGGCCACCGTCGAGCGCGGTTATGAAGACCCTTCGACCTTCATGGTACGCAGCAACGGTGAACCGGCGCTGTTGCTGGGCGTCGTGATGCGTGACGACTGGAACGGGCTTAAGCTCGGCCAGGCGCTTGAAGCGGAAGTCACCAAGATCAACGCGGCGCTTCCCCTGGGCATGACCTTGAGCAAAGTGACCGATCAAGCCGTCAACATCAGTTCGGCGGTCGACGAGTTCATGGTCAAATTCTTCGTCGCTTTGCTGGTCGTGATGCTGGTGTGTTTTCTCAGCATGGGCTGGCGCGTCGGTATCGTGGTCGCCGCGGCGGTGCCGCTGACGCTGGCGGCGGTGTTCGTCATCATGGCCGCCACCGGCAAGAATTTTGACCGCATCACGCTGGGTTCGCTGATTCTGGCGCTGGGCTTGCTGGTGGATGACGCCATCATCGCCATCGAAATGATGGTGGTGAAAATGGAAGAAGGTTACAGCCGCATCAAAGCATCGGCCTATGCCTGGAGCCACACGGCGGCCCCGATGCTTTCCGGCACGCTGGTCACCGCCATCGGCTTTATGCCGAACGGGTTCGCCCGCTCCACCGCCGGTGAATACACCAGCAACATGTTCTGGATCGTCGGCATCGCGCTGATCGCTTCCTGGGTGGTAGCGGTAGCGTTTACCCCTTATCTGGGGGTGAAAATGCTGCCGGATATCAAGAAGGTCGAGGGCGGACACGACGCCATCTACAACACCCGTCACTACAACCGCTTTCGGCAGGTGCTGGGGCATGTCATTGCCCGCAAGTGGATCGTCGCCGGTGCGGTCATCACGCTGTTCGTGGTATCGGTGCTTGGCATGGGGGCTGTCAAGAAGCAGTTCTTCCCGGCGTCCGACCGGCCAGAGGTGCTTGTCGAAGTGCAGATGCCGTACGGCACCTCGATTGAACAAACCAGCACCGCCACCGCGAAAGTCGAAGCCTGGCTGGCGCAGCAGAAAGAAGCGCAGATCGTGACGTCCTACATCGGTCAGGGTGCGCCGCGTTTCTTCCTCGCTATGTCGCCTGAATTGCCTGATCCGTCGTTCGCCAAAATCGTGGTGCTGGCAGGTAACGATAAAGAGCGCGAAGCCCTCAAGTTCAGGTTGCGCGAGGCGATAGCCGGCGGCTTAGCGCCCGAAGCCCAGGTGCGTGTCACTCAGATCGTGTTTGGCCCGCCGTCGCCGTTCCCCGTCGCCTACCGCGTCATGGGGCCGGATCCGGACAAGCTGCGCGCCATCGCCGATGAAGTCGGGACAGTGATGCGCGCCAGCCCGATGATGCGCACCGTCAATACGGATTGGGGACCACGTGTTCCAACCTTGCACTTCACCCTCAATCAGGACCGTCTCCAGGCAGTAGGGCTGACCACCAACTCGGTGTCCTTGCAACTGCAATTCCTGCTGAGCGGCACCCCGCTGACAGAGGTGCGTGAAGATATTCGTTCGGTGCAGGTCGTTGGCCGCGCGGCGGGTGATATCCGCCTTGATCCCGCCAGGATCGCCGACTTTACGTTAGTCGGTTCCGCCGGGCAGCGCATCCCGTTGTCTCAGGTGGGGTCGGTCGATGTACGCATGGAAGACCCGATCCTGCGACGCCGTGACCGCACGCCGACTATCACGGTTCGCGGCGACATCGCCGAAGGACTGCAACCGCCGGATGTTTCCACCGCCATCATGACGCAGTTGCAACCTGTCATCGCGCGTCTTCCGGCAGGCTACCGGATCGAACAGGCCGGCTCGATCGAGGAATCCGCCAAGGCAACTGTCGCCATGCTGCCGCTGTTCCCGATCATGATCGCCCTCACGCTGCTCATCATCATTTTGCAGGTGCGCTCGATTGCGGCGATGGTGATGGTGTTCGCCACCAGTCCGCTGGGTTTGATCGGCGTGGTGCCGACTCTGCTGCTGTTCCAGCAACCGTTCGGCATCAACGCGCTGGTTGGCCTGATTGCGTTATCAGGGATCCTGATGCGTAACACGCTGATACTGATTGGGCAGATCCACCACAACGAACAGGAGGGCCTGGACCCGTTCCGTGCGGTCGTCGAAGCCACCGTACAGCGAGCCCGACCGGTGCTGCTGACGGCGCTGGCGGCAATTCTGGCGTTCATCCCGCTCACCCATTCGGTGTTCTGGGGAACGCTGGCCTACACACTGATCGGCGGCACCTTGGCCGGGACAATCCTGACGCTGGTGTTCCTGCCGGCCATGTATTCCATCTGGTTCAAGATCAGGGCGGTCCGTCATGCGTGATCGGTCCATCGATCCCTAATTATCTGATTTTAGAGGACTTACTATGTCAAAACAAAAGGTTGTGGTGGTTACCGGCGTCTCGTCAGGCATAGGACGTGCCGTAGCAAAGAAATTTGCCAGTCAGGGCTGTGTGGTCTTCGGCACCGTGCGCAACATCCACACCGCGAACGCATTGCCCGGTGTGGAACTGATCGAAATGGATGTGCGTGATGACGACGCCGTACAGCGCGGCATTCAGTCTATCATTGAGCGGGCTCAACGTATTGACGTGCTTATCAATAACGCAGGCACGAGCTTAGTCGGCGCGGTGGAAGAGACGTCGACGGCGGAAGCCGCCGCCCTGTTCGATACCAACGTGTTCAGTATTTTGCGCACGGTACAGGCGGTGCTGCCGCTCATGCGGGCGCAGGGTAGCGGGCGGATCGTCAATGTCAGTTCGGTGCTCGGTTTCCTCCCGGCGCCGTACATGGGGCTGTACTCCGCTTCCAAACATGCGGTGGAAGGGCTCACGGAAAGTCTGGATCACGAAGTACGCCAGTTTGGTATCCGCGTCACGCTGGTGGAACCGTCTTTCACCCGAACCAATCTGGATATCAATGCGCCGCAGACCAGCGCCAAACTCGACAGCTACGATCGCGAGCGGGGACAGGCATCACACGCCATCGTCAACAGCGTCAACAGTGCTCCCGACCCTGAAGGGGTGGCCGCCACGATTGTCGATGCCGCGCTGGGACCATGGCAGATGCGCCGCACACCGTCAGGGCAAGCCTCTCTGCTACGTAAACTGCGCCGCTTCATGCCTGCCGGACCGGTCGATTCCAGTTTGCGTAAAACCTTCGGGCTCAATTGACCATCTGTTTATACCCAAAATAATTCGAGTTGCAGGACAACACGCTCGCGTGTTGAACAACGCAAAGCGTTGGCCCGTCAGGACAAGACTCATTATGAGTCTTGTCACGCGGCAAGCGAGTGACAAATTCGTCGGGAACGAATTTGACCAGCCAACGGCTGGCCTCCGGTGAGAGACAGGATGTCTCTCATTTCATCCCGATGAGCTTACTCAGGTAAGTGATTCGGGTGAGCGACAAATCTGCCGGGAGCAGATTTGAACGCAGCTTGCTGCGGCCCTGAAAGGGCGAGGCCCAAGGAGGGGCCGAGTCACGCAGCCAACACACCTGCAACTTGAAGTATGACGGGTATAGCAATCATATCAATATGTTAGAGGTAAATACGCCATGAGTACGGGAAACGCTACACGTATCGTCGTGACAGGAACCGGTATTGTCGGGCCATTGGGATGTGGTACCGAAAACGTATGGTCCCGCCTGCTGGCCGGACAATCAGGTATTCGAACGTTACCCGCTGAGCTTACTGACGGCACTGGCACGTCGATCGGTGGGCGGGTGCCAGCTCGGGAGGAAGATCCACTGGCAGGCTATGACGCAGGAGACATTATTGCGCCCAAAGAGCGCAAGAAAATGGATCGTTTCATTGAGTTTGCGTTAATGGCCGCCAAAGAAGCGCTCTCTCAGGCGGGATGGAACCCTGCCGAAGAGTCTCAACGCCAGCGAACGGCCACGATCATTGCGTCCGGCGTCGGCGGGTTCGGCGCCATCGCCGAGGCGGTGCGTACCACCGACGAGCGGGGGCCACGTCGGCTGTCGCCATTTACCGCACCGTCCTTTCTCGCCAACATGGCGGCCGGCCATGTCTCTATCGCACATGGCTTCAAAGGGCCGCTGGGAACGCCGGTCACCGCCTGCGCGGCGGGTGTGCAAGCTATCGGCGATGCGGCACGGCTGATACGCAGTGGCGAAGCGGACATCGCCTTATGCGGCGGCACCGAGGCGGCGCTAGACCGCGTCGCACTCGGATGCTTTGCGGCGGCTCGGGCGCTATCGACCGCATTCAACGATCGCCCTCAGGAAGCCTCGCGCCCCTTTGACAGAGATCGGGACGGCTTTGTGATGGCCGAAGGCGCCGGGTTGCTGGTGATCGAATCGCTCGACCACGCACTGGCGCGCGGCGCGCGTCCGCTGGCGGAGCTGGTCGGCTACGGCACCAGCGCCGATGCCTACCATCTGACGGCCGGCCCGGAAGATGGCAACGGTGCGCAACGCGCGATGCAGCAAGCACTGCGACAAGCCGGCATCGCTCCCGGCGAGGTTCAGCACATCAACGCACATGCTACCTCTACGCCAGTCGGCGATCGGGGAGAGCTGAGCGCCATTCGTGCTGTGTTCGGAACCGACTCCAGCGTCGCGATCACATCAACCAAATCCAGTACCGGTCATTTACTGGGAGCGGCCGGCGGCATCGAGGCCATTTTCACGGTTCTGGCGTTGCGCGATCAAATCGTGCCCCCGACCCTCAACCTGACCCATCCGGATGAGCTGGCCAACGGCCTTGATCTGGTAACGACATCCGCACGGGCAATGCCGATGCAGTATGCCCTGTCGAATGGATTTGGGTTCGGCGGGGTGAACGCCTGCGTGCTGTTTCGTCGCTGGGAAGCGGAGTAAGAGGATCGCCTGGGCAGGCATTCATCAGGCGGAGCGCTGACACAACGCGCTCCGCCAAGTGTTATCAGGTCATCACCAAGCCAACATCAAGGGGATTGCTATGCGTAAAATTTGGTTTATCACCGGTGCCTCTCGCGGTTTCGGCCGTCGCTTTGTCGAAGCGGCACTGCAACGTGGCGATAAAGTCGCCGCCACCGCACGCACTACCGATTCATTGGCCGATCTGGTTGCGGCTCATGGCAGCGCGATTTTACCGTTATCGCTGGATGTGACCGATAAGTCGGCCGTAACCGACGCCATCAGTCAGGCGCACGCGCACTTCGGGCGGTTGGATGTCGTCGTCAACAATGCCGGTTATGGCGTTTTCGGCATGATTGAAGAGATGAGCGAGCAAGAGGTACGCACCCAATTCGACACCAACGTGCTGGGTACGCTGTGGGTGACGCAGGCAGCATTACCCTACCTGCGCGCTCAGGGCAGCGGCCATATCATCATGTTATCCAGCGTACTCGGCCTCGCCTCCTTCCCGACAACCGGCATCTACAGCGCGTCTAAAGCGTCTGTCGAAGCCTTTGCCGACGCGTTATCCCAGGAAGTCGCCGCCTTCGGCATTAACGTAACGATTGTCGAACCCGGCCCGTTCAGCACCGACTTTTCCGCTGCTGCGGTGTATGCCTCACCGCTGGAGTCTTACAGCGGAGTGCGTGATGCGTTTAACGCCAGTTTCTCCGCTATGCCGATCGCCGATCCCGATATCGTCGGCCCGGCGCTGCTGAAAGTGGTCGATGCCGACGACCCGCCGCTGCGGATCTTCTTTGGCCCGCTTGCCAGCCAGGTTATTCCGTATGTCTATGCCGAGCGGCTCAAGACATGGGAAGCCTGGGGAGATGTCGGCACCGGCGCCGATACCCAGCACAGCTAACCGTTTCTTTGTCAGCCTGGGCGTGAAACTCGTCGTTCACGCTCAGGCCCTGTGCCATTTGCCTAATCCATTGGAATAAAAAGCATGAGCAGTACACCGGCTTAACCAACCCGTCTTCCGTATCTGTTGCAAGCCCATCATCAGACACGCTGCTATCTACGCTGGCGGGCTCATGGGGAAAGGTTGCCTCTGCGCTTCCCCCCGGCTCTATTTAGCCTGGCGCCCGCGTGCGGCCGGCCGCTTCGGTATCGTGCCGCCATACACCTGCCACCACGCCGTCAACGCCTCCATCGTCGGCCCCAGTCCGCGAGCCTTCTCGGTGATTTCATATTCGACGCGCGGCGGTACTTCTGCGAAGACCGTGCGTGATACCAGCCCATCCGCTTCCAGTTCACGAAGCTGAGCCGTCAGCATGTGCTGCGTGATACCGGGAATGGCTTTGCGCAATTCACCAAAACGGTAGATTCGCTGGCTGAGCAACCACATGATCTCCAGCTTCCATTTCCCCGAGAGCAGCGCGAATGCCCGACGCATTTCTTCATGCATATTGATCTCTTCACCTTCATTAGTATGGTTTTCCATACTTATCACCACTTTTTCATCCTACTTGCGAATTATCATCTTAGACGACATTCTTGCCGCTTGTCGCATCCCAAACATGAATGTGAGAACCTTATGGCCGCTACCTATACTTATTGGATCAGTACCGTTCTACTCTCTCTGCTCTATTTCACGTCAGCCGCGCTATATGTCGCGAAGAGCGCCGATGTTCGAAAGATACAGGCGGAGTTGGGCTATTCCGCTTCCTATCTCGTTCCCTTCATGATCGTGGTAAAAGTACTGGGCCCGATTGCGATTCTGTCACGCTTCAATGTGGCACTCAGCGATCTTGCGTATGCCGGCATCTTGTATCACCTGATTTTATCCGGACTCGCACACCTTGGTGTTCACAAACCCAAAGGCGCCATTCCGGCGGCCGTAGGGCTCATCCTTCTGGCTGCCTCTTTCGCGACACAAAACGTTGCTCGCGAACCTTCATCGCCCTACGCACCTGTTGCAATAGCAATCCAGGCGCTTCGTTAACTAAAAGACCTGGCCGCTCCACCGGCAACATACCTTCCATTTCCCCGAGGTTTAACATGAAAATAACCCTTTTCGGTGCAACCGGAAAAACCGGCAGCTATCTGATTGATGAAGGATTAAAGCGCGGCATGGATATGACGGTCTTTGCCCGACCGAACAGCCCATTTGAAAACGCCAACGTACGTGTCATACATGGAGAACTCACCGACAGAGATCGTCTAAGAGAGGCTATTTCGGGTGCTGATGCGGTGTTGTCGGCGCTCGGCCCGACTTCACTAAAACACCCCAAAAACTGGCCGATTACCAGCGCCATGAGCGCTATCACCGCGGTCATGAAGCAGGAAGGCGTAAAGCGCCTGATTGCTGTATCAACCGGTACAGCCCCAGATCCTGAAGACCGATTTGATCTAAAAATCAGATTCCCGGCGTTACTTATCCGGTTTGCTATGCCCGGCTCCTTTCAGGACATTATCGGACTGGCAAACACGATACGCGCTTCGGAGCTGGACTGGACGATGGTCCGTGTGGCATTCCTGAAAAATACGCCGGCGTCAAACCGCCTGAATGTCGGGCTGTATGGACGCACAATACATTCGCAGACGGTCTCTCGTCAGGATGTTGCCATATTTATGTTCGACCAAATCTCGAACCCCGAATTTGTTAATCAGGCACCCGGCATCAGCTCACGATAGCCTGATCGGGTATACCTGAGTGATATCAAGATGATTCAGATTACGTTTTTCGTGACGCCATCATCATTCCGCCACGAGGATGAGCTCGTGGCGTGCCGTTATCTGCGCCCTAATCTGCGCCCTATGGATTGCGCATCCAACAACACCCGCCCAGTGATTCACAATGCAAAAGCAGCCTCTTCGTCTTACCGCACATAGATATTCACAATTCTTACACCCTGAAAACAAAATAATAACATTTTATTATTATTTCACGATAACTTAACGTCCGTTTTCCGGATGTGGGGCTGAGTGATGATGCAATGTCTGGCGTATTGCCTGTCTTCACTAACAACCGCGATAAACGCGGTGTTGCATACGCTCCGGAAATACGGCCCGCTATGTCCAAATTAACAGGGCGACTCAACGTGGTATCAACTCATTTCCTGCTACGGGTAATGATATGCATACCGCAATATTTACATTCATTTTTATACGGTTAAAAAAGGTGTTATTGCATATGCTCAGAAAACTATCTCTCCTGAAAATCATCGTTATTTTTACTATCTCACCGTTTGCATTCGCCAAACAGGACGTCATTCGTATTGGCGTCGATTTGACTTTTCCCCCCTTTCAAATGCGGGATGAACATGGCAACCCGGCAGGGTTTGATATCGATATAACCGATGCTATCTGTAAATCAGTCAATGCAAAATGCGACTATATCGTAAACACATTCGATGCCCAGATTCCGGCCCTGCTCGCCAAAAAAATAGACGTTATTTCACCACTTGGCGTCACGAAAAAGAGAAAAGAATCGATAGATTTCAGCGACTATGCTTTTCATATACCGACCCGATTTGTTGCAAGGAAAGAAACGAACCTGCTTCCCCAGGTCGACATACTGCGAGGGAAAAATATAGCGGTACAACAAGGCACCATTCAGGAAGCCTACGCCAACAAACACTGGCGGCCTGCGGGGGTTAACGTTATAACCTACCCTGATCAGGAAGCGATTTACGAAGATTTATATGCCGGGAGGGTTGATGGCGCGCTGTGCCCATCGGTTGCTCTGACATTCGAATTCCTGCAAACCCCGGAAGGTAAGGATTTTGAGTTAAAAGGCCCGGAAGTAACCGATACGGATTTGTTCAGTATCGGCTCAGCATACGGTATACGCAAAGGCGATACGGAAACGAAGGAGATGTTAAATCTGGGCTTGAAAAACATAATGAACAACGGCGAATTTTCCCGTATCAAAAAACGGTATTTCGGCGATATTGATTTAAGCGTAAAAGAATAACGTCAGTCACAGTTAACCGATTCCTTGATTAATACTGAACTATTCCTTTCCGGTTCAATCACTCCCCCGGCCTGTAAAAGGCCGGGAAGAAGCAAGACGCCACAGTGCCGAAGCCTGTCGTTTGAGAAAAATCATGTCCAGGGTTATTCGGATAACGCTGTTTTATTATCGTTAATCTCACAATCTGGATGATTCAAAATATCACCCCATGCAGTGCCGTTCTGACCACAATACCGAACAGCGCCCCCAATGCGGCGTAACGGAACAGGCGAGTAAAACGGGAGCCGACACCGAGAAAAATACCGATCCCCGGCAAATCAAAGGTCTGAATCAGTAAACCAGCGGACGCATTGATCTGACTGACGCTCATCTTTCCTTGCTGAATCAGGTCCGATACCACGCCGAAATAAGCGGTGCCGCCCGCCAGACATTTCACCAGCGTCGGCATCACGAAAACCGGAGAAATATGGGCGGCGGCCAACAACGGCGAGAAGAAACGCTCAAGCGCCGCCACTGCGCCGGCGGCCTCCAGTATGCCGACAATCGTCATGGAGAGAATCAGCATCGGTACTGACCCCAGCGCCAGCCTGATGGCGTCCGCCCCGGCACTGTTAATAATACCGATAATGCCTCTGGCGGCCGTTTCATCGGCAGAGATCTCGCTGGAACGGCGGCTTTCCTCGATAGAGAGTTTGCGTCCCAGCACGTGGTAGGTCAGCGCGGCGGCGGCCAGACCGCCGATCATCGATATGACAATCGCCGCCGCCCAGTGCAGGCCAAACGGCGTCAGCGGATAAAATACGTTGCCCTGCCCCATGGCAAACACCATCGCCAGCGTCGCCGCCATATGACGATCAGATACGCCGCGTTTTTCCATCATCGCCAGCGTGGCCAGCGGCGCGGCAAAACTGACGAAATTAAGCTGAATTAACGCAAAGGTGCTCATCCCGGTGAGCCCAAAAGGCTTGAGGATGGGGGCCATCCAGCGCACCAACGCATCGACAACGCCTTTCACTTCCAGAAACCGCATGATGACCAGCATCACCACCATAATCGGCAACAGTGTATACAGTGCAACGTCAACGGAGGCTTTCCCCGATGACATGATAATTCCAATCACGTTCATGTAATGTCCCTGCTCGGGTGAAACGGCTCCGGTTGCCGCCGCCGGCGCGCCCCGGATTTCGTCCGGTTATTTTCGTGACAATCATCACAATATTCCACAACGTTTTTTACCTGCCTGCCATCGAATCACCACTAAAATTCGCGGCAACGACGGACGGATAACCCATCGCGTACTTGTCTGTCATAATTCGGTTTTTTCCCTATGGACGTTGCGCTACCATGGCCGCCACGTTGTTTTTGACTGAATTATATGGATATCTGATGCGTCGCCTGGTTGCTGTTTTCCCGTTGTTGCTGGCGCTGTCCGCCTGCAGCAATAAATCCACTGAGCCCACCGGGGCTGAAATTATCGGTACACCTGCCACCAACGCCCCATCCGGCGGCTTTTTGTTGTCCCCCGCCCATGCCGGCGGCATGCTGACCAACGGCGATTTCGCCAACAGCCCGGAAGTTAACCGCTTCGTGGATAAGATGGTGCAGCAGCATGGTTTCGAGCGCCAACAACTGCACGACGTGCTGGCGCAGGCGCAGCGGTTGGACTGGGTCATCAGGCTGATGGATAAACAAGCCCCCGCGCCATCAACCGCCACGCCTTCCAACATTCCCAACGGTGCCTGGCTACGTTACCGCAAGCAATTCATCACCCCGGATAACCTGCAAAACGGCGTCGCGTTCTGGAACCAGTATCAGGATGCACTGGAACGCGCCCAGCAGGTCTACGGTGTGCCGCCGGAGATCATCGTCGGTATTATCGGGGTGGAAACCCGCTGGGGCCGGGTGATGGGCAAAACCCGCATACTGGATGCGCTGGCTACGCTGGCCTTCGCCTACCCGCGCCGCGCCGAGTACTTCCAAAGCGAGCTGGAGTACTTTCTGCTGATGGCGCGGGAAGACGGCTTTGACCCGCTGTCGCTGCGTGGTTCGTTTGCCGGTGCGATGGGTTACGGCCAGTTTATGCCATCGGCGTTCAAGAAATACGCGGTGGATTTCAACGGCGACGGCATTCCCAACCTATGGGACCCGGTAGACGCCATCGGCAGTGTCGCCAACTACTTCAAATCAAACGGCTGGCAGCCAGACGGACAGGTCGCGGTGACCGCCAGCGGCCAGACTTTCGCACTGGAAACCGGCTTCAAAACCCGCTATTCCTTGTCAACGCTGGCAGCGGCCGGGCTACGCCCGACCGCTTCATTAGGCGGCGCGCAGGAAGCCAGCCTGCTGCGTCTCGACATGGGCAGCTACTACCAGTTCTGGTATGGCCTGCCGAACTTCTACGCCATCACCCGTTACAACCACAGCGTGCACTACGCTATGGCGGTATGGCAGTTAGGGGACGAAGTCAGAAAAGCGAAAATGGGGTATTAAACCGAGTAAAAATTGCTAACAAACGCATTAGTACATGCGGATGACGGTTTTCCCGGCGTCAAAAACTGTGCTGAGGTGGACGACTTCGCCGGGTGAGCCGCATGGACGCGGCGAAAGCCCGTGCCGCGTCTGACAAAAACGCGAAAAGCGTTTTTGAACAGCGTTTACGCTGGCCCGCAGGGCGAGCCACAGCATGTGGCGAGTAATCGCGTCACGGGCGGCCCGAACAGCGAAGGCGAACGCCGAAGGGACCGCGAAGCGGCACACCATTTTGCAATGCAAAATGGAACAGCGCTTGCGCTGGCCCGCAAGGGTGAACCCGTCAGGGTTCATAGTTTAGCCCTCAAGCCAGTGGTCAAGGAGAGGCGGCGCTGAGTAACCGTGTTGTCAGTCAAGCCATTCAACTGGCTACCACCCCATAATTTCTGTCATATTGTTGCTGCGTATGCAGCACGCCATAACACAGATGAACCAGCTTCCTCATCGCCGCCCCTATCGCCAGCATCTTTGCCTTGCCTTTTAGCAACAGTCGCTCGTATTGCGCCTTCACATGATGATTGTGACTGATGGCTGCTATCGCTCCCATATACAGCTTTGCCCGCATCGCGGATGGCCCGATTTTCGACAACCTGGCTCTGCCACGTACCGAGGCTCCTGAGCGACGCTCTACCGGGATGACCCCCAGATAAGCCGCCACCTGTTCTGCGCTCCTGAAGCAATTGCCCCGAATGGTAGCCAACATATTCCATCCGATTTGGTCTCCAACTCCATCAATCGACTTCAGAAGTTTCAGGTCGTTCTTTAGTCCGGGATGGTTGTCTATGTGGTCCGCTATCAGTCTTTCTATACGCTCCAGCTCATCCTTTACGTGCTGCACCATCGATTCCAGTGATGCCATCACTTCTTCTGTTGTCAGTGTCGACCTTAACGTGCTCAGCCGGTTTTCCAGGCGCTGTTTATCACCCAGCAGACTATCCCTGTGCTGCAGTAATGCCCTGAGTTTCCTTATTTCTGGAGCGGGGGACGTCCAGCACTCCGGCTGTCTCAGACAGCCATAACAGGCCAGCGCACAGGCATCCACTTTATCTGTCTTCGTAAGTATCCCCATTCCTTTGGCAAACTCTCGCAAACGGTGGGGATTTATCACCGATACAGCAATACCTGACTGATGAAGACCATAAGCGAGGTGTTCGTGATAAATCCCCGTTGCTTCCATGACGATATGGGCCTGACTCGGGTCACATTTTTGTCGCGTTAGCCATTCAGCCAGCGCCTCAACCGCGTTGGGGCCATTGGGTAACGTTTTCGTCTTCCGTTTACCTTTAATGCCATCAATTAACAGACATACGTCGACGACACGCTTACTGATATCAATACCTACGTAATACATAATGATGTCCCCCTTTCACTGAAGCCATCACGCCCGTTTCGCTTGTACGTTCAGAGTCAGTGCTCTAGGTAACCGTTCAATGTTAATGCTGGCGTGAAAGGTGAAACAGAGGGCTTAAACTCAACCACAAGGTTTACAGCCCTGACTCTCCTTCGAAGCTCACTCTGTTTCATGTCGTGATAGCTAATCACGACATGAGCAAGATACAAGCCTCTCCTTGTCGTGCGTGCGATGAAATAGCAAAGAAACGGCTCTGTTCATTCCGCACGAAACCATTCACCGCCCAGGCAGACGTCACCGTTCACGAGACAACATAGCGGTTTGGGCTGCCAGCCCGGTTTTATCTGTACGATAAAAACCTCATGTGCACGCTATCCGCTGTGCTTTGCCGCGTATTCCGCGCTGTTCACCCACTGATGATCCTGCTCCCAGCTAAAGCGCCACTGGCGCACCGGCCCGGCCATCACGTTGAGGTAATAACTGTCGTAGCCCGCCAGCGTCGCCACCGGATGATAGCCGCGCGGCACCATCACCACGTCCCGGTCATACACCGCCATGCACTCGTCCAGCGAACGATCCTCGGTATAGACCCGTTGTAGACAGAACCCCTGCGGCGGATTGAGCCGGTGATAGTAAGTTTCCTCCAGCCAGGTTTCCTGCGGCGGGTTGTCGACGTCGTGCTTGTGGCTGGGGTAAGAACTGGTACAGCCCTCGTCGGTGTAAACCTCCACCACCAGCAGGCTGTCTGCGGCCTGGTCCTCCGGCAGAATATTGTGCACGAAACGGCGGTTGCGCCCGACGCCACGCGCCTCGGCACCGATATCCTGCGGCGCGATCAACCGGGTGGGATGGTTACCCGCGCCCGGCGCGGCACAGACCGCCAGTTCCAGCGGCGTATCGGCGATGATCGTCACCGTTTCACCCGACGTAACATACACCGCCCAGGGCTTCTTACGCTCGAACGGGTTCATACGTTCGCCGATATGCTCAAACCGCGCCTGCGGCGTTACCACCGTTGCACGACCGCCGACCAGCACCAGACAACGCTCTTGCGCCACCGCCGGCAGCGCCAGCGTCGTACCGGTCGATAGCTGGTAAACCTCAAACCCGACATAACGCCAGCCCGCTCGGGCCGGGGTAATCTGCTGGATGCGCCCTAGCTCATCCGGCACATGATAACGAGACAGTAATCGAGACATCGCCACCTCCTGGTTGCTACCGTCAAATCAAACCGGCATCGCGGGCAAAGCGTTGCAGGTTAGTAAATCCCAACGTCGCGTAAGTCAGCGGATGCGCCACCGCCGGGTCCTGTTCGGCTTCCACCACCAGCCAGCCCTGATAATCCTGCGCTTTCAGCAGTTGGAACAATGACGGGTAGTCGACGCAGCCGTCGCCCGGTACGGTGAATACGCCGCTCAGTACCGCATCCAGAAAACTGGTTTTGCGGTTTTTCACTTCTTTGAGTACCTCGGGGCGGATATCTTTGCAATGCACGTGGTTGATGCGCGTCGCCCAGCGTTGCGCCACCGCCAACGGATCGGCACCGGCAAAGGTGAGGTGACCGGTATCCAGCAGCAACCCCACTTCCGGCCCGGTATGGGTCATCAGTTGGTCTACGTCGTCGGCGGTTTCAATCACCGTTCCCATATGGTGGTGATAGGCGATTTGCACCCCCTGCTGCTGGGTATAACGGGCGAATTCGCTGAGCTTCTCGCCGTATTCCTGCCAGCGCGCCGCCGGAAAACGCGGGCGCAGGTGCACCGGCGTACCCTGCTCGCCGTGAATCGCACCGGTCACTTCGGCGAACACCAACACGGTGGCACCCAGTTCCCGCAGCAGGTTGAGATGGTCCTGCACCGCCTCGATTTCCTCTTTGACCGAACGGGTCAGTAGTTGGCCGGAATACCAGCCGGAGACCAAACGCAGCTCATGTTGTTGCAGAATCGGCCCCAGCACGCCGGACTGACGCGGAAACTTGTTGCCCAGCTCAAACCCGGCGAAACCGGCCTGACGCCCTTCGCTCAGGCAGGTTTCCAGCGGGGTTTCCGCACCCAGCGATGGCAGGTCGTCATTGGTCCAGGTCAGCGGATTGATACCCAGTTGAACGCTCATTCTCGATTCCCTCTGCTCAGAATTAATGGAGTTAGCCGCGCTGACGCCACAAGGCGATCAAGTGCAGGTAGTTATCTTTGACATCGGCGATCAGTTGCTGATCGTCGATATCGCCGCGCAGCCACTGCTGCGCCGGCTGGGCAAACAACGTGCGCCCCACCGCAAATCCTTTCACCACCGATTGACCGGCAGCGGCGTTGAACCCCTGACGTAACGTCTCGATCGGCGCATCCAGCCCGAGGATCACCACGCCACGGCAATAGGGATCGCGCTCGGCCAGTAACTGTTCCAACCGTTGCCAGCCGTCGGCGGACAACGGCGGCAGTTTCCACCAGTCCGGCCGGACGCCAAGGTTGTAAAATCGTTGAATCGCCCGTAGGTACAGCTCGTCGCTGCGCGGCATATCGGCCGGCAGGATCACCTCCAGCAGCAACTCATGGCCGGACTGGCAACAGGCGCGATAGACCTCGCTCACCTGCCGCTCCTGCGCCAGCCGCAGCGGGCTGTCATCTTCCGGGTGGAAAAACACCAGGCACTTCACGATGTGTTCCAGCGGCCAGTTCACCAATTGCGAACCGATGTTGCCGTGCTCCAGCGCCAGTGGGCGTGAGCCCGGCAGCTCGATCGGGCGGCCTATCCACCAGCCTTGCCCGGTGATGGTATTGAGCGCGTCTTGCCCGAAGGTGCCGTCGCACAGTAATCCGGCTTTGCCGGGCATTAATCCGGCTTTGCCGGGCGTTAATCCGGCTTTGCCGGGCGTTAATCCGGCTTTGCCGGACGATTCGCCACTGCCCAGCAACCCGGCTTGCTGTGCCGCCTGCTGGCTGGCCTGGAGAATCAACTGTTTGAGCGCCGGGATCCGGCTACGCTCGGCACCACAGGCCAGCGCCATCTCCTCCAGTTGAATACGGTGATCGAAGGCAATGACGCACAGTTCTTCCCAGCGCTGACGGCGGGTGGTGACGCGATGCAGGTGGTTCAGTTCCGGGTCCAGATCCGGTCTTGGCACCGCATGGGCGCGCGCCAGATAATTATCCAGTTCGATACGGCTCGGCATCGCCGGGGCGCAGCCGTGGCGCGACACCACCAGCGCGCCGCAGGCATTGGCGTAGGCACAGGCTTTTTCCCAGCCTTCACCGCTCAAATAACCACGCAGCAAGCCGGACATAAACGCATCGCCCGCGCCCAGCACGTTGAGCACCTCGACGCGCACGCCTTTGACGGTGATGCCGTCATCCAGCGACGCCGGAATAGCGCCGGTGAACACCGAACAACCGAGCGGGCCACGCTTGCACACCAGCTCCGCCGCGGTATGCGAGCGCACCTGACGCAGCGCCTGCAATGTGTCGGTGTTACCGCCGGCGATATGAAACTCCTCTTCGGTGCCGACGATCAGGTCGAACAGGTTCAGCACCTGTTGCAGTTGCGCCGTCACCGCAGCGGATTCGATAAAACGGGTTTCGCCGTCGCCGGGCGAGGTCAACCCCCACAGCACCGGCCGATAGTCGATATCCAGCACCGTTTTCACACCGTGACGGCGGGCGTAGCGCAGCGCGGTCAATACCGCTTCGCGGGTGTTCGGGTGCGACAAATGGGTGCCGGTAATCGCCAGACTGCGCGACGAGGCGATGTAGTCTTCGCTGACATCTTCCGGCGTAATGGCCATGTCGGCGCAGTTATCGCGGTAGAAAATCAACGGAAAGGTTTCCCGGTCCTTGATGCCGAGCAGCACCAGCGCGGTTAGCCGCGTCGGGTCGGTAATCAAGTGGCTGGTGTCGCAGCCGACCTGCTGTAATTCTTCGCGCAGAAAGCGCCCCATGTGTTCGTCGCCGACCCGCGCCAGCATCGAGGAACGCAACCCTTGCCGGGCGGTGCCGTAGGCGACGTTGCCGGAAGAACCGCCCAGATATTTGGCGAAGCTACCCATGTCTTCCAGACACGCGCCGATCTGCTGACCGTACAGGTCTACCGCCACCCGCCCCATGCAAATCACATCAAACTGCTTTTGCGTAGTCATTATGTCCATTCCTGTCAGCCCAAAAGGGAAATCGACAACACGTCGGCCAGACGGTTATCCCACTTCATGCACCGCCACCCAGCGTGCGGCCTGATGCGACAGCACAATGGCATCCAGCACCCGGGAGACCCGCCAGCCCTCTTCAAAATCAGGCCACAGCGGCCGGTCGGCGGCGATGCCGTCGACAAGATCGCGCACCTCGACGGTTTTCTGATCGTTAAAGCCGAAACCATGCCCGGCGCTGGCGCAGAACGCAGCGTATTCCGGGTGTTGCGGCCCGATCAGCAAGGTCTGAAATCCTTGCCGGTTAACCGGGTCGTCATGCCGGTACAGCTTCAACTCCGCCATGCGCTCCTGGGTAAAACTGATAGCCCCGCGGGTGCCGGTGATGACATAACTCAGCCCCATTTTGCGGCCACACGCCACGCGTGACGTCTCGATCACCCCGCGCGCGCCATTGGCGAAACGCACCATCGCATGGGCCTGATCTTCGTTTTCCACCGTTACCCGATCAGCAGAACCGGCGCTGACCGGCCGCTGCGGCACTACCGTTTGCAGATCGCCGCACACCTCGGCTACCTCGCCGACCAGGTAGTGCGCCATATTGACGATGTGCGCCCCCACGTCGCCCAGCGCCCCCAGCCCGGCGGTATGCCGAAAACAGTGCCAGTCCGCCGGCTTGTTCGGGTCGGCCAGATAGTCTTCGTTGTGGGTACCGTAGAAATGGGTCACCTCGCCGATTTCACCACGGGCGATAATCTCTTTCGCCAGCTGTGCCGCCGGGTTTTTCATGTAGTTAAACCCGACCAGCGTTTTCACCCCCGCCTGGCGCGCGGCATCCACCATCTCGCGCGCCTCGGCGGCATTGAGCGCCAGCGGTTTTTCCGAATAGACGTGTTTGCCGTGGCGAATCGCCGCCATCGCCATTTCCTGATGCAGAAAATTAGGCGCGCAGATATCCACCACGTCGATGGCCGGGTCGGCCACCAGTTCCTGCCAGTCACTGGTATAGCGGGCAAAGCCCAGTTCCCGTGCACGCTGTTTCGCCAGCTCCGGCGAGACTTCCGCCAGCATCTCGCACACCAGTTGCCCTTTCAGCCCGTACACCACCGGCGCCTGCGCATAGGCGATAGCGTGGGCGCGGCCGATGTAGCCGGTGCCGATCAAACCGATTCGTACCTGTTTCATGTGTGTCGCTCCCATTGTCAGAGTGCGCCGCGTCGGCTTTTGGCGTAAGTATCGAACGCCACCGCCAGCACGATGATGAGCCCGGTGATGATCTGCTGGTAGTAGGCCGAGACGTTCATCAGCACCAGCCCGTTAATCAGGATCCCCATAATCACCGAGCCGATAATGGTACCGCTGATACGCCCGTAACCGCCCATCAGCGAGGTGCCGCCGATCACCACCGAGGCGATGACCCGCAGTTCGAACGAAATACCGGCTACCGCTTCGGCGCTGCCCAGCCGGGCGCTGAGAATAAAGCCCGCCAGCCCCGCCAGTGCGCCAATCACTACGTAGACGCTGACCAGCACCCGCTGTACGTTAACCCCGGCCAGCCGCGCCGCCTCGGTATTGCCGCCGATGGCGTACACAAAGCGCCCCCAGCGGGTTTTATGCAGCGCCAGCCAGCCGACCAACGCCACCAGCGCGAAGATCCAGATAGGGATAGAGACGCCGAGCAGTTCGCCGCGTCCCCACCAGCGGTAACCGGGATCAAACCCGGCGATGGGCGCGCCGTCGTTGACAACCAACGTCAGGCCGCGCCAGATGGTCATGCCGCCCAGCGTGACGATGAATGGCGACAGACGCAGGCGGGTGACCCCCAACCCGTGCAGGAAACCGATGATCGTGCCTATCGCCAGACAGATGCCGAGCCCCACCAGCCAGCTCATGCCGCCCCAGGCTTGCGCATCGACGGTGGTGAAGTTATCGCCTTTGATCACATAAGCGGCGGTCATGGCGCACACCGCCAGAATCGACCCGACCGACAGATCAATGCCTGCGGTCAGGATCACGAAGGTCATCCCCACCGCCATGATGCCGTAGATAGACACCTCGGTAAGGATGTTGGTGATGTTGCGTTCCGTCAGGAAGTTGCTGTTCTGCGACTGAAAAAAGATCAGCAGCAGGATCATGAAAATGAATACCCCGAAACGCTCGAAGAAGGCGATCGGGTCGATGCGTCCCCGGCCGTTGGCCGGCGCCGGCAATTTAATGCGGGATAAGGGTTGTTGCATACTCATAGACTCTCCGTTATGCGGCCTGTTGTGCGTCATGGCAGATGGCCATCAGGGTCATCAGCCGCTCTTCCGTGGCGTCATCGCCGTGCAGTTCGCCGGTGACCCGGCCTTCGCTTAGCGTGATGATGCGATCGGAAATCGCCATCACTTCCGGCAGGTCGGACGAAATGACGATCACCGCCACACCGCGTTTCGCCATATCGAACAGCACCTGATGCACTTCGGACTTGGTGCCGACATCGATGCCGCGCGTCGGCTCATCGACGATCAACACCCGGGGGTTGAGCGCCATACAACGCGCCAGAATCACTTTCTGCTGGTTGCCGCCGGAGAGCTTGCGCACCTCCTGCTCGCTGTCCACCATCTTGATGCGCAACGCCTGCCGGTAGGATTCGATCAGGTCGTCCTCGCGGCGGGTATCGACGAAGTAGCGCCAGCGCAACAGCGACGACAGGCTGGAGAGCGACAGGTTGTTGCGGATAGACAAGCCCAGCACGGCACCCTCTTTTTTGCGATCTTCCGGCACCAGCGCGATGCCCTGATCGAGCGCATGCAGCGGATCGACCGGGTGGTAGGGCTGTCCGTCGAGCCAAAATTCACCGGAAGTGAACGGGTCGGCGCCGAACAGGCAGCGCGCCACTTCGGTGCGGCCAGCGCCCACCAGCCCGGCGATACCGAGGATCTCGCCCTCGTGCACCTGAAAACCGATGTTATCGAGCGCGATGCCGTGCGGGTCGAGCGGCGGTTTTTCCCGGCACAGCCCTTTCACCGCCAGCCGTACCGGTTTGTCGTGATGATGGGTTTCCGACGGCGGACGGCGGGTAAACACCACATCGCGCCCGACCATCATGCGAATGATGCCGGCCACATCGATGTCGGCCACGTTGCCGGAACCGGTGTAACGGCCGTCCTGAAATACGGTGAAACGGTCACACAGTTGGAACACTTCGTGCAGCCGGTGCGTGACATAAATCACGCTGACGCCGCGCGTTTTCAGCTCACGCACCACCCGATGCAGGCTCTCGACTTCGCTGTCGCTCAGCGCGGCGGATGGCTCATCCATCACGATCAGCCGGGCGTTCAGCGTCAGCGCACGAGCGATTTCCACCATCTGCTGTTGCGCTACGCTCAGCCGCGCCACCTGGGTGGTCGGCGCTATGTTCAGTTGCAGGTACTCCAGTATCGTGCGGGCTTCCTGATTGACCGCTTGCGCATCGACAAACAGCCGGCTGCGTTGTAATTCACGGCCAAGAAACATGTTTTCCGCCACCGTCATGTTGGGCAGCAGGTTGAATTCCTGATAGATGGTGACGATACCGCGGTTTTGCCGCGCTACCGGCGAATCCTGCGGCGACAGCAGCTCGCCGTTGAAGCGGATATCGCCGCTGGTCTGAGGCTGCGCCCCGGCCAATGCCTTGAGCAGAGTAGACTTGCCCGCGCCGTTCTCACCCAGCAACGCGTGGATTTCGCCTGACTGTACCGTCAGTTGCACCTTGTTCAGCGCCCAGACGCCGGAGAAATTCTTGGCCAGATCAGTGATAGCCAGTAAGGGTTCAGTCATGGGATAGCCCTCCTTCATCACCGGCCTTCCGGCCGGTGCGTGAGTGGTGTGTCCGCTTATTTGCCCGCTTCGCCGATACGTTCAGCATCGTTCAGGTTGTCTTTGGTGATCATGGTCGGCGGATAGTCCGCGCCGGTGATCGCCGATTTGGTGCGAATGTTGTTGGTCAGTTGGGTCATCGCCTGTGTTACCGCGTAGCCGGGACGTTGATCAGCGGTGGCTGCCAGCCAGCCGTCGCGTACCCGCGCCAGCGCTTCCGGTACGGCGTCAAAACCGGTGACCATCACCTCGCCCGGCTTCAGCCCCTGGCTTTGCAGCGCTTCAATCGCCCCCAACGCCATATCGTCGTTGGCCGACAAAATCACCTGCGGGCGCTTGGGCAGCGACGGCAGCACGCTTTCCACAATGCGCATCCCTTCGGAACGCATCCAGTTGCCGGTCTGATCCGCCACCAGACGGTACTTGCTGCCGCCGGCTTTCAGGCTGTCGCGGATGCCCTGCGTACGTTCGATGTTGGATGACGACCCCGGCTGGCCGGTCAGCAGCACGATATCGGCACCGTCCGGAAAGCGCGCTTTAACGAAATCGCCGATTGCCTGGCCGCCCTTGTAGTTGTTGGCGCCGAAGTGCGGCACTTTCTTGTCGGTCTTCACCGAACGGTCCAGCGTCACCACCGGCAGTTTGGCGTCCTGAATTTCCGTGACCGCACCGGACACCGCGTTGACATCGTTGGGCGACACCACAAACCCCTGTGCGCCGCGGGTGATGGCGTTTTCCAGATCCGCCACCTGTTTCGGGGAACTGCCCTGGCTATCCAGCACCTGCAGGTTAACGCCCAGTTCTTTGGCGGCCTTGACCGCAGTACGCTGCATGTGGACTTCAAATGGCATGGCCAGGTTGGGAGTACTGAATACAATCTGTTCGTTCTGGGCCTGTGCCAGACCGGACGACATCGTGAAGGCCATCGCGGCGGCCATGATGGTTATCTTTTTCATGGTGTTGTCTCTGCATCAGTTGGGTGTAGGTTATCCCCGTCATACTTCAAGTTGCCGATGCGTTGGCTTTCCTCGCTCACCCCAGTCACTTACCGATGTAAGCTCCTGGGGATTCACTGCGTCGCCGCCTTCCTGCAACTCGAATTATTTAGGGTATAAACGTCAGGTTATGTTGTTATTGATGTCGTGATGCCAGGGCCTGATGCCATGCCAGACCCTGTAGTTGTGTCATGTAGTTATGTCAGAGCGAAACCGCACGCCCCGTCGCCAGCGACTCCAGCGCTTTGTCGGCCAGATACAGCGCCCGCTCGCCGTCGACGCCGCTGCACTCGGGCCGGGTACGCCCGTGCAGCACCTCGACGAAATGACGCCATTCCGCCGCGTAGGCGTCACGGTAACGCTGCAAGAAAAAGTGTTCCGGTTTGGCGGCGAGACACCCGGCGTCGCCCCAGTGTTCCACCTGGTTTTCGCGGATATTGCCCGCGCTCAGCACGCCGAGTTCGCCGTGCAGTTCCAGCCGCTGGTCGTAGCCGTAACCGGAGCGGCGGCTGTTGACGATGGTCGCCATCGCGCCGGAGGCGAATTTGAACACCACAAACGCGGTATCGATGTCGCCCGCCGCGCCGATAGCCGGGTCCACCAGATTGCTGCCCTGCGCAAACACCGATACCGGCTCTTCGCCCATGATGAAACGCACCATGTCGAAATCGTGGATGGTCATATCGCGGAACAGTCCGCCGGACACGCGCACATACTCCGCCGGCGGCGGCGACGGGTCGCGGGAGATAATCATCAGCGATTCCGGCTTGCCGATACGCCCTTCGCCCGCCAGCGTTTTCACCCGGCGAAACTGCGGGTCGTAACGACGGTTAAACCCGACGAACAACGGCACCTGCTGTTGCTCCACCACCTTCAGGCAGTCGCGCACCCGGGCGATATCCAGATGTACCGGTTTTTCGCAGAAGATGGCCTTGCCGTGGCGGGCGGCTAGCTCGATCAGGTCGGCGTGGGTGTCGGTGGCGGACGCAATCAGTACCGCGTGTACCGCCGGGTCGGCCATCGCCTCATCGACGGTTTGCAAACGCGCCTGATATTTATCAGACAGCGCCTGCGCGTTAGCCGGATTGGGATCGACCACCGAATAGAGGCAGGTTTCCCGATGTTCGGCGATGTTGACGGCGTGAACCTGGCCGATGCGGCCGGCACCCAGTAAAGCAATGTTAAACATGGCTACTCCCTCGATACCTGGAGGTATCACTGGTTGGTTGTAGGGTCAGGGTCTGTTCTGCTTGTTAGAGTAAAGACAATAAAACGTTTATTTCAATTTCAGTAAAACTGGAAATTATGTTTTTGCGCGCCAGCTAACATTTTTGTGACATATGAGCAAAATAGTGTTAGCAAAATCACGAAACCATCGTCGTTCCGTCAACGCGTTGCAGAACGGGGAAAAACCCAATCAAGACGGGGGATTAGTAAAGAAAGACCACTGCGTATCTTGTAGCCGGCTCACGGGCAAAGCCGCCCGAGGAGAGACGGATAAGGCTATCCGCATTTCCCTGCCAGTGAATAAAAATGAAATAAATATTTCAAATGCCGTTTCCGTTGCAGAAAAACAAGGGCACCGGCGCCATACAGCGATGCTCAATCAGAGGCTGAACACCGCGTAGCAATCGCAGCAATGAGTTTGTTTAGCAATCAAAGCCGTGGCTGAAAACCGCGTTGAATTTGATAATGACAACCATTATTATTCAGGGATTGCTGATGCAACCCAGGGCAGGAAATAACGCAGCATGATTTCAAATCAGTACATCAGCCGCATCTCTCTTAACCGCGATAAGGTGGAATCATTCGACCTTTATCCATTTTCTATTCCAGCCATTCATTCGTTTGACTTTATTGACCCTCACCCCAAGGTAACCTTTTTTATTGGCGAGAACGGCAGCGGCAAATCAACATTGCTGGAAGCAATTGCCGTCGCCATGGGATTTAACCCCGAAGGCGGCACCCGAAATTTTAATTTCAGCACGCGGGCATCGCATTCAGCATTATCGAATTACCTGAGAATCGCCAAAGGCGTGAAACGTCCCCGGAATGGATTTTTCTTCCGTGCCGAAAGCTTTTTTAATCTGGCCTCCGAAATCGAACATCTTGATGCCGAACCGGCTGGCAGTCCGCCGGTGATTAATTCCTACGGCGGTCACTCGTTACATGAGCAATCGCACGGCGAGTCTTTTCTCTCACTGATGATGAACCGCTTTGGCAGCAAGGGGTTATACCTGCTCGACGAACCGGAGGCTGCACTGTCGCCAGCCAGACAATTGGCCATGCTCGCCAGAATGCATGACCTGATTCAGGATGATTCACAATTTATTATCGCCACCCACTCGCCGATTCTGCTGGGTTACCCGGATGCGTTAATCTACCAGTTCGATGGCGATAGCCTCTCGCCGGTAAATTATAAAGACACCGATCATTATCAAATTACACGCTCCTTTCTGAACAACCCGGAAAAAATGCTGCAAGAGTTGATGAAAAAATAACGCTTCATATCCAGAGACGAGTAAATCCCCCCCCCCGACAGTCACGCTAATTAATAAAATAAATTTTGGAGTCAAGTCATGTTTATTTCGGATAAAGACGTCGCCAGAAGAGTCATCAAAAACACCTCTACGATGATAATGTTAGTTGAAAAAGAGCTGGTCGAACTTGGCGATAAAATACCAGAGGAAGAATATAACCAATGTAAATACCGGGTAGGCGAACTTCTTTATACCCTTTGCAATGTGATCAATGATATTTCGATTGATCATCCTGATTTAAAACCTAAAGATTTTCCTGTTTACGTTCGAAAAGAGGTGAGTGAATAATTCAGGGTTCACACCTGTCATTCATCTCTGCGTATGGCGTATGGCAGAAGGTGCCCCGCAATGCTGCGCAGGGCACCAGCCAGACAATCAGGCGGATTAATACTGTCGGGCTTTTGAGCGCTGTAATTGCACCTCGCGCGCCGCGGCTTCAATCGCCGGGTTGTCCGCTACCTGCGCGGTGCCGGTGTTCCACCAGGCGTCGTAGCCGTGGGTCATGGTTTTCGGCAACACCTTGATATCCAGCAGACAAGGGCCGGAGTGCGCCTGTGCTTCGCGCACCGCCTGTAACAACGACGCCTCGTCCCGCACCGTCCACGCCCGACAGCCGTAGCTTTCGGCGTTGCGGGCGAAATCCACCGTCACCAGCGGGCCGGTCAGTTTGCCGCTGTTCGGGTCGCGCCGTCGGTTCTCGGTACAAAAACTGCCCATGCCCTGGCCCATTTGCAGGTTGTTGATGCAGCCGAAGCCGGCATTGTCGAACAGCAACACGGTTATCTTGATGCCTTCCTGCACCGCGGTTTGCAGTTCGCTGTGCAGCATTAGGTAAGAACCGTCGCCCACCATCGCATACACCGGCTGCTGGGGTGCGGCCAGCCGTGCCCCTACCGCCGCCGCGATCTCATAGCCCATGCAGGAATAGCCGTACTCCAGGTGATAGCTGTCCGGCGTTTTCACCTGCCATAGCCGTTGCAGGTCGCCGGGCAACGACCCGGCCGCGCCCACCACGATAGCGTCGTCTTCCAGCGCATCGTTGAGCAGCCCCAGCACGCGGGTTTGCGTCAGCCGGGAGCCCAACGTCTCACGGTATTCCGCCAGTTGTGCCTCCAGATGCCCGGCGATTTCCAGTTCCTGTCCGTCGTCGTCACGCCGCTCAAACAGCCGCCGGCGCTCCTGCTGCCAGTCGCTGCGCGCCTGCGCGACCTCCGCCCCCCAGCCGCTGCGGTAGCCCTGCGCCTCCAGCGCCTGCATCAGTTGCGTCAACCCCTCGTGGGCATCCGCCACCAGCGCGGCGGCATCCAGCTTGAACGCATCGAACTCCGCCACATTGAGCAGCAAAAACTCCACCTGCGGGTGGGTAAACAGCGACTTGGAGGCGGTGGTAAAGTCGGTCAACCGGGTGCCGACGCCAATCACCAGATCCGCTTGTGCCGCCAGCCGGTTGGCGGCCTGCCCGCCGGTCACGCCGATGCCGCCCACGTTGAGCGGATGCGACGAGACCACTGCGCCCTTGCCCGCCTGGGTTTCGCCGAACGGCAGATTGAAACGTTCGGCAAACCGGCGGAACGCGTCGTGCGCACCGGCATAACGCACCCCGCCGCCGCAAATCAGCAGCGGGCGACGTTTACGCGCCAGCAACGCCGCCGCCTGCGCCAGCCGGGTGGTATCCGGCGGGCGACGTTCCAGATGATGAACCCGCCGCTGGAAGAACGACAGCGGGTAATCCCAGGCTTCCGCCTGTACGTCCTGCGGCAGACATAGCGTTACCGTGCCGGTATCCGCCGGGTCGGTCAGCACCCGCATGGCGTTGACAAGCGCGCTCATCAGTTGCTCCGGGCGGCTGATGCGATCCCAATAGCGCGATACCGGCCGCAGGCAATCATTGGTGCTGAGGGTGGCATCGTGATACTGCTCAATCTGCTGCAACACCGGGTCGGGCTGGCGACTGGCGAACAGATCCCCCGGCAGCAACAGCAACGGAATACGGTTGGCGGTGGCAGTAGCGGCCGCCGTCACCAGATTGGCGGACCCCGGTCCTACCGAGGTGGTTACCGCGTATACGCGACGCCGCCGGTGTTGTTTGGCAAACCCCACCGCAATGTGCGCCATGCCTTGTTCATTACAGCCCTGATGCACCTGCAGGTGCCCGGCGTCCTGTTCGAGCGCCTGCCCGATGCCAAGCACGTTGCCGTGCCCGAAGATGGTCATCACCCCGGCAAACAGCGGCGTTTCCTCACCGTCAACCTCAAGGTACTGCTGATTAAGAAACCGGACCAGCGCCTGCGCCATGGTCATTTTCAACGTGTCCATCGTTCTGCTCCCGCAAATCAGGTGGAATTACTCTAGCGTCGGCATGACAAAGCTACTGGCGTGCTGTTCCAGACGCACGCTGGCCGGCCAACGGCTGGTCACGGTTTTCATGCGGGTATAGAAACGCACGCCATCGTTGCCGTGTACGTTGAGCGGGCCAAAAATGGAACGCTTCCAGCCGCCAAAACTGTGGAACGCCATCGGCACCGGGATCGGCACGTTGATCCCGACCATACCCGCCTGCACCTCTTCACTGAACTGGCGGGCGGTTTCGCCGTCGCGGGTGAAGATGGCCGTGCCGTTGCCGTATTCATGCTGGTTGATCAGGGTCAGCGCGGTCTGGTAATCCGGTACGCGCACCACCGACAGCACCGGGCCGAAAATCTCCTCCTGATAGATCTGCATGTCCGGCATCACATGGTCGAATAGCGTCGGCCCGACAAAATAGCCCTGTTCATGCCCGGATACGCGAAGCCCACGGCCATCGACCCGCAACGTCGCGCCCTGATCGACGCCGCTTTGAATATAGCCGTTAATCTTGTCGCGGTGTGGACCTGAGATCACCGGCCCCATGTCGTTTTCTTTCCCGTCCACCAGACCGGGGCCGACGCGCATGGCGGCAATCTGCTGTTCCAGCTTGCCGCACAACGCTTCGGCGGTGTCATCCCCCACCGCGACCACCACCGACAGCGCCATGCAGCGTTCGCCCGCCGCGCCAAATGCCGCACCGAGAATAGCATTGGCCGCCATCTCCATATCGGCATCCGGCATCAGAATACAGTGGTTCTTGGCACCGCCCAGCGCCTGACAACGTTTGCCGTGGGCCGATGCGGTGCGGTAGATGTACTCTGCCACCGGCGTCGAGCCGACGAAGCTTACCGCCTGCACGCGCGGGTCGGTCAACAGCACGTCTACCGCTGCTTTATCGCCCTGCACCACGTTGAACACGCCGTCCGGCAGACCGGCTTCTTTCAGCAGTGCCGCCAGCATCAGCGAGAGCGACGGGTCCTTTTCCGACGGCTTGAGGACAAAGGTATTGCCGGTGGCCAGCGCAATCGGGAACATCCACATCGGCACCATCGCCGGGAAGTTGAACGGCGTGATCCCCACGCAAACGCCCAGCGGCTGCATCAGCGAATGGCTGTCCACGCCGGTGCCGACGTTGGCGGAGTGCTCGCCTTTTTGCAGATGCGGAATACCGCAGGCGAATTCCACCACCTCAAGACCTCGGGTCAGCTCGCCCACGGCATCGGAATAGACTTTGCCGTGCTCTTCGGAAATCTGCCGTGCCAGCGCGCTCAGGTTTGCTTCCAGCAAGGCTTTGAAACGAAACAGGATGCGGGCGCGACGCAGCGGAGAGTGCTTCGCCCAGTCGGGGAAGGCCGCCGCTGCCGCGCTAATCGCCTGCTTTGTTTCGTCAGCGCTGCTCAGCGCCACCTGACGAATCGCTTCGCCTGTGGCCGGATTAAATACCGACGCAACGCGCCCGCTATGGCTGGGCGCAATCTCGCCATGAATGAAATTGGATACGGTTTCCATGGTTACACCTCTGCTGGGTTTAGGGTGACGGATGGCTGATACCGCTTTACTGTATATGAAATAAAAATTCCATTTTAATAAGAAATAAAACAAATGTTGATTATTGTGATCCAGGATAGATTTTCTGGTAAACGTCAGGTAACCGCTATTTAACCGGGTTTTTCAACGGATTTATCCGCCGGCACCGCATGAAACAGCTGAAGTATTCATTCTATTTTCTACCGAAAAAATAACAAATTGGTTTGAAATGCCGGTTCAACTCACTAGAATCGGATCATTACCATCCCGCCGGATGACGGAGAACAACACTATGGCGATGGCGACCAGCCTGAGAGAATTACAGGAGCAGATCCGCGCACGGTACGATGCCCTGAGTAAGCGTTTGCAGCAGGTGGCGCGTTACGTGCTGGATAACACCAACAGCGTGGCGTTTGACACCGTTGCGGTGATTGCCGAACAGGCGGACGTCCCGCCTTCGACGCTGATCCGTTTCGCCAACGCCTTCGATTTCAGTGGTTTCAATGAAATGAAACAGCTGTTTCGCATGAATCTGGTGGAAGAAACCGCCAGCTATACCGACCGGGCGCGCTTATTTCGGGAGATGGAAGACCGGGTACCGGAACGCCCGCAGGACATCCTGCACGAGTTCGCCCGCTCCAACGCGCAGGCGATGCAGCAACTGGCGGCACGCACCCAGCCGGAAGATCTGGAAAAAGCGGTCGACCTGCTGGCACAGGCCGATACCATTTATATCGTCGGGCTACGCCGCTCATTCAGCGTCGCTACCTATCTGTCTTATGCACTGAGTCATCTGGAAAGCCGCCCGGTGCTGGTCAACGGGCTGGGCGGCATGTTCCGCGAACAGCTGTGTCGCCTGAGCGACAAAGACATCGTGGTGTCGATCAGCTTCTCGCCTTACGCGCAGGAAACGGTGATGGTGAGTGAAATGGCCGCCAGCGCCGGCGCGCGCCAAATCGTGATCACCGACAGTCAGCTAAGCCCGCTGGCTACCCTGAGCGACCTGTGCTTCGTGGTAAAAGAAGCGCAGGTCGATGCCTTTCGCTCCCAGTCCGCCACGTTGTGTCTGGTGCAGTCGTTGATGGTGTCGCTGGCGTACCGTCAGGGCAACAGCCTACGCCAGCGTGAAGAGGGGCAGAAAAGCGCCTGATCGGCACCGGCGAGAGAAATTTCAGCCGGGTCGCCCTCCCGGCAGCCAGGTTCATCATCCCTGGTTGAAGCTCTCATACCTCACGCCGCGACTGTCACAAACGCGATGAAATCGGGTTCGCCCCTCTCTTTTTACGCCCTTTCTTTCATATGGGTTAATTCTGCATCACCACCGAAAAAGACAGCGCCCAGTTACCTGAAAAAGGTCCCGCCTCGCGGTATGAAGTGATACTCTTGCACCCACAGATCAAGACGTTTGACTTAGAGCCTATCCCATTAGGTGCCAGACAGTTCAACGATCCTAATAACAGAAAACGATCCCATAACGGAAAGAGTGATATGAGTAAAATTCGGGTTGGCGTGGTTTTTGGTGGTAAATCCTCTGAGCACGAAGTGTCACTGCAGTCCGCAAAAAATATTGTGGATGCCATTGATAAAACGCGATTCGATGTGGTGCTGTTAGGCATCGACAAGCAAGGGGAATGGCACGTCAACGACGCTTCCAACTATCTGCTCAATGCCGACAACCCGGCGTTGATCGCCCTGAACCGTTCCAGTCAGAATGTGGCGCTGATCCCGGGGCAAACCCATCATCAGTTGATCGATACGGCCAGCGCCAGCGCCTTGTCGCAGATTGACGTTATTTTCCCGATCGTTCACGGCACGCTGGGCGAAGATGGCTCGTTGCAGGGCCTGTTGCGCATGGCGAACATCCCGTTTGTCGGCAGTAGCGTATTGGGCTCCGCCGTCAGCATGGACAAAGACGTCACCAAGCGCCTGTTGCGCGATGCCGGGCTGCAGGTTGCGCCGTTCGTGACGCTGACCCGCGCCAATCGCGCCCGCCATGCTTATGGCGATCTCACCACCCAGCTTGGCCTGCCGTTATTCGTCAAACCCGCCAATCAGGGATCGTCCGTCGGCGTCAGCAAGGTGCGCAATCAGGCGGAATTCGATCACGCCGTGGAGCTGGCGTTCCGTTATGACCATAAAGTATTGGTGGAATCGGCGATCGTCGGACGGGAAATTGAGTGTGCGGTGCTGGGTAACGACTACCCGAAGGCCAGCGTTTGCGGCGAGATCGTACTGCATGACGAGTTCTATTCTTACGACACCAAATACATCAATGAAGACGGTGCCGCAGTGGCGATCCCGGCCGTGATGGACGACGATGTTCACCAGCATATCCGCGACATCGCCCTGCGGGCGTTTCAGGCGCTTGATTGTCGTGGTATGGCGCGTGTAGACGTGTTCCTGACGCCGGACAATCAAGTCGTCGTCAACGAGGTCAACACCCTGCCCGGGTTCACTAACATCAGTATGTACCCGAAACTATGGGAAGCCAGCGGCATCGGCTATACCGCTCTGATCACCCAACTGATTGAACTGGCGCTGGAGCGCCACGCGCAGGACAGCAACCTGCAAAGCTCGGTACACGAGTGAGGATGATGCTCCGGTACGCGCATGGCGTCTGCCGGAGCCGGTTCACTCAAATGCGGCTCAGAGCCGAAAACGCATCAATAGTCATAGACGGTTGGAAATTGATGACCTCGTAATTCGCTACCGCCTGAAACGGATCCTGCTCTAAAAACGCCTCCAGCTCTTCCCGCACGACGCTCTTCGCCAGAATCACTCCGCCGGTACGCGGATTCTTGCGTCCGGAAGCCACAAACATGCCCTGTTCATATCCCCGTTTCAGCCAGGTCACATGTTTCTCCAGCAAGTTCTCCACTTCATCCAGCGGCGCATGGTATGTCAAACTGATGATATACATGGTTGTTCTCTTCGTTATAAATCGGTATTCGGCCAGCGCCCTTGCTGCAACACTACCCGGTAACCGTCGGGATCACGGAAAGTTTTGCCCTGCCGTTCCCAGTAAGGATTAAATGACGCCACCACGCTGAAGCCGGCCTGTGCCATGCGATCGCAAGACTCCTGCCATCGTTCATGGTCAGGCATGTACAGCACCAGTAAATCGTCTTCCGTCGGCGCCGGCATGATCGGGTGAGTATGACAAACGGTAAACTCAAGGTGCCAGGCCAGCCCCCGTCGACCCAGCATAACACCACTGAAGCCGTCGTGTTGCGCAAACGCGCCTAATTTCTGCAACCCCAGCCCATCACAGTACATCCGCTCGCTGCGTTGCAGGTCCGTCACTGGCCGCGCTATACGTAATGTGGTCATGGGTCAATCCTTTTCGCTTGATGAAAAATACCGTGATATCACGCATCACCACCAGCGGCCACGTTGATTATTCCTCTTTTTTATCATGGTATTATATGAAATAGTGATCCGATTATCGGTTAAGTAAGGAGCCCGTAATGCCGTCACACCGCCAGTCATTGTTTACCATCCGGCCGGAAGCGGTGGATCGACCCGAGATCCTCATGCTGCTGGAAAAGCGGGATGCCTATCAGGCTTCGTTGTATCCGGCGGAGTGCTGCCACTTCACCGATTTGCGCAAACTGCGCCGCCGATGAATCACAGGCAATCCGGCTCTATCAACGCCACGGCTATCGTCTGTGCAGTCCTTTTTTCCCTTACGGCGACGACCCGCTCAGCGTGTATATGGAAAAAACGCTGGAGGGCGGATCCTAAAAAAACTGATTGCAGACTCTGGAATGAAAGCTGTATATTTAGCCAGTATTTTTCATGGAGATGCAACTAATGTACGTAGAGTTGGTTTACGATAAAAGAAACGTGAGCGGGTTACCCAACGCGGCGGAACAGATTAAAAACGAACTCACCAAACGGATCCATCGGGTGTTTCCGGACGCGGAAATCAAGGTAAAACCGATGCAGGCCAACGCCATCAATTCCAACGCCAGTAAACAGGATAAATCCACCATCAACCGGATTATCGAAGAGATGTTCAACGAGGCCGACGAATGGCTGGCGCCGGAGTAACGGCCGTCAGGGCCGGCCATTCCTTGCCCTTCTGCACCATCGCGACACCATGCTGATCATCAGGCTATAGTCACCCGCATAAGTCACCCGCATAGTCACGTGCAATGACTCTCTCTCGAGCCATGATCGTCGGCTGCGATCGTGTATAAGAGCAAAGCCCGACCTAGTAATACTCGATTTTGGTAGTGTGCGTCAGCGTGGTCACCGTTTGCGTCACCCCCTTGCCATTGGATACCAGCACCTGACACTGGCGCGGGTTAAAATGCTGGTCATACTGGCATGTGGTGCGGGTTACGCTAATCTGTTGGTTGTTTTCCGTCACGATGACCGTCGCATTCAACCGCTTTTCCGCCGGAGCGTCGTTTTGCATCTCAACGGTGGTCACCTTGCCGTTTTCCGGTGAAACAAACGTCATGCTGATCGGGAACCCCTCATCGTCGTAACGATAGCTCGCCAGCGGCGTAGGCCGATCGCGATAGACCACCTCGCTGATCGCCTGTTTATCATCGGAACGGTAGCTCAGGCGGCCATCCGGCGTTTTCTCCAACTGGCAGTGTTCCGTCAGTTGAAACAACACCTGACGATCACTCTTCTCTATCAATCTATTCCCGTCACGTAGCAGATCCAGATCGAGATTCATCGCCGGCTGGTAGGTACGTAGTGTCACCAGGCATCCTTCGGCATCAAATGCGCCTTCAACATAGGCGGTGACTTTGCCGGCATCGTCGGTCTGCGTTTGTGTAAAATGCTTAATCTTTCCCCGTAGCGCATCAAAACCAAAAATATTGGAAAGTCCAGCCAGCACTGGGTTCACCGGCTCCAGCGCCGATGTTAAGTCACACCCTGCCAGTAATATCGCCCCCACCAGCACCATGGCGTGTCGTTTCATAGTCCTTATCCTGGATATTTGTTGAATCGCATCAGTTTACGTCAATTCCCAAAGAGAGGATAAAGAAACGCGCTATCGCTATCGGGAAGCCCCAAATAGAAGAGAACCTCCAGAAGGCGCAGGTCACGCCGTCGCCATCATGGGCGACGGCATCATGTAAACGGCAACGGTTGCCTGCTGCTGCCGGGAAGTCAGAAATACCTGGCGGATCCCCAGCGAATGAAAGCCGCACTTGAGCAACACCCGGCCGGAAGCCACATTTTGCGGTAAGTGGCAGCCATAGATTTTCTCAACGCCTAACTGGCTAAATGCGAACTGGCATAACGCCCGGCCGGCTTGCGTGCCAAACCCTCGCTGCCGAAAATCCGCGCTCAGCCAATAGCCGATCTCCGGCTGCGCCGTTTCCAGCGAAACCAGTGAAATCGAACCAATCAACTGCTGGTTCTCAGACAGACAGATAGCGTAGGCCACGCCTTTACGTTGCTCCCAGTGATGCTGCAAATCGGCAATCCAGTTAGCTACCGCCTCACGCGGGCAAGGATAGGGAATCAACATGGTCATGGCGGAAATATCGGGCGTGCTGTTCAACAGAGTGCAGACTTCTGCAACGTCAGGTGCTTGTAATGGTCGTAACAGTAAATGTTCGGTAGTCAGGGTCGGTTGCCGCATCGGATTCTCCTCATCAGTCGCCTCCCGTCGTCATGTCCACGGGTGCTCTGTTAGGTGGCGTCATGGCAAAGAAGAGTTCCGGCCGACGCGGTTCTCGTTGGCCGACGACACAGAGATAACCTGTCTATACCCGTCATACTTCACGTTGCAGGTGCGTTGGTTTTATTACCCGGCCCATCCCTGGGCCTTGCGCCTTCTGGGGCGCAGCTCGAATGAGTTATCGCCTGCCGGTCAGCGTCAGGAATACAGGCTGTTGGCCGCTTGTTCGCTTTCCTCACGGGTGTATCCCCCGTAAGTCATGGCGGAAATAAACGCGGTGCGGTCGGTCTTGGGGTACACTTTTTCATCCAGTAACACCCGGCCGACCTCTTCCGGCGTCAGTTGTGGGTACTGCTCATGAATCCCCCCCACCACATCCCAGGCGGCGTAGCCGAGCACGCGGATAATAGCCGCGACCTGCAGCGGTGAGGTGTCATCCTGGTAGGTTGAATGAATCACATCGGCTATCAGTTTTGAGGTCAGCACGTTGACTTTGGACACATCGCTGTAACGGCTACCCAGAGATTGAACAATATGATTGATGGCGTCTTCCGGTCCATAGCCTCTTTCACGAATTCGGGTTAATACCGAAACCATCTTGTCTCTCAGATCGATAAACATAGTGCTATTCCTTCGTCAAAGTCGATAATCAACCCGAAGCGCGCGAAGGCTATCCCTGAGGTATAAACACATTTCCTTAATGGCCGCGTCTGGGATTTTCCTGCCAGTCTCACACTGGTGACCGCATCAACAAACCTGATACTTTATTTCAGCATAGGCGCAGATGCCTATCCTTCCACTGGCATTTCCCGCTTTGTGGGCAAACGCCGACTTTTTACGCTGATCACCCCCACCTATTGAAAGGCCACGGGTATGACTCCCAATACAACCTAATTCCATTAACGATACATTAATATGGCTTTTTATCGTTAACGCGACTTTCCTGACAAGAATGTGACATTGATAAGGTTGATGGTATCAACCTATTTCAGGGAACTGCACAACCCACACCTTAGCTGTTATGATCTCAAGCCCTAAGCTACGCCGCCTGCTCGCCATACGCATCTTGCAACCTTGCAACAACCTAGTGAGCGATAACCGGTCAATAAAACCCGCTGAACGTTGATAATAATTCCCTGTAGGGGGAGTCCTTCAGCAAGGAGGTTTAATCATGATTACCACTGACGGTAACAATGCAGTCGCCTCAGTCGCCTGGCGAACTCATGAAGTTATCGCCATCTACCCTATTACGCCCAGTTCGGCCATGGCAGAACAAGCTGCAGCCTGGTCGAGCGACGAGCGCAAAAATATCTGGGGAGACACGCCCCGCGTCGTTGAGATGCAGTCTGAAGCCGGAGCGATCGCTACCGTGCACGGCGCGTTGCAGACCGGCGCCTTATCCACCACCTTTACCTCGTCGCAGGGATTGCTGCTGATGATCCCGACGTTGTACAAACTGGCGGGTCAGTTGACGCCGTTTGTGCTGCACGTCGCCGCCCGTACCGTGGCCACCCATGCATTGTCGATTTTTTGCGATCACTCCGATGTGATGGCGGTGCGCCAGACCGGCTGCGCCATGCTGTGCGCCGGCAATGTGCAGGAAGCGCAGGACTTTGCGCTGATTTCACAGATAGCCAGCCTGAACAGCCGCCTGCCGTTTATCCATTTCTTCGACGGCTTTCGTACCTCGCACGAAATCAACAAGATCGAACCGCTGAGCGATGCACAACTGCATACGCTGTTGCCGCAGGCGGCGATTGAGGCGCACCGTAAGCGTGCACTTACTCCTGAACATCCGGTTATTCGCGGCACGGCGTCGAACCCCGATACCTTTTTCCAGGCGCGTGAAGCGACCAACCCGTGGTACGACGCGGCATTCGGTCATGTCGAACAGGCGATGAACGACTTCGCCCGCGAAACCGGCCGACAATATCAGCCGTTCGAGTATTACGGCCATCCAGACGCGACCCGCGTTATCGTGATGATGGGGTCCGGCGTCGGCACCTGCGAAGAAGTGATCGACACGCTGTTGACGCGCGGCGAAAAGGTCGGCGTGGTAAAAGTGCGTCTCTACCGGCCGTTTTCCGCACAACACCTGCTGGCGGCAATCCCGCAAAGTGCGCAGTCCATCGCGGTGCTGGACCGCACCAAAGAACCCGGCGCCCAGGCGGAACCGCTGTATCTGGATGTGATGACCGCGCTGGCGGAGGCGTTCTCACGCGGTGAGCGCCCACTTATGCCGAAAGTGATCGGCGGCCGTTATGGGTTGTCGTCAAAAGAGTTCACCCCGCAATGCGTAGCAGCGACGTATAAAGAGTTGGCGCTTACCAACCCGAGACCTCGCTTTACCGTCGGTATTTATGACGACGTCACCCACCTGTCGCTGCCGCTTTCCGACCAGCCGATGCCGACGCAGGCGTCGCTGGAAGCGCTGTTCTACGGCCTCGGCAGCGACGGTACCGTATCCGCCGCCAAGAACTCGATCAAAATCGTCGGTAATTCAACCCCGCTGTTTGTACAGGGTTATTTCGTCTACGACTCCAAGAAAGCCGGCAGCCTGACGGTTTCCCATATGCGCGTCGGCCCGCATCCGATTCACTCCGCCTACCTGATTGAACAGGCGGATTTCGTGGCTTGTCATCAGTGGCAGTTCATCGACAAATACAACATGGTGGAGCGCCTGAAACCGGGCGGCATCTTCCTCGTCAACGCGCCGTACAGCGCCGACGACCTGTGGCATCGGTTGCCGCAGGAGGTACAGGCCGGACTGAACCAGCGTCAGGCACGGGTGTACTGCATCAATGCGGCGAAAATCGCCCGTGAATGCCAGTTGGGCGCCCGTATCAACACCGTGATGCAAATGGCGTTCTTCCACCTGACGCAAATCCTGCCGGGCGGCGATGCGCTCGATAAACTGCGCGCCGCCATCGCCAGCAGCTACGGCAGCAAAGGGCAGGAACTGGTGGAGCGCAACTGGCGGGCACTGGACACAACGCTGGCCGCGCTGGAAGCGGTGGCACTGGAACCGGTCAATCCGGACAGCCCGTGCCGCCCGCCGGTGGTATCCGACGCCGCGCCCGATTTCGTCAAAACCGTCACCGCCGCGATGCTGGCCGGTCTGGGCGACAGCCTGCCGGTTTCCGCGCTGCCGCCGGACGGGACCTGGCCAGTCGGCACCACTCAGTGGGAAAAACGCAACATCGCCGAAGCCATCCCGTTGTGGAAACCGGAGCTGTGCACCCAATGTAACCACTGCGTGGCCGCCTGCCCGCATTCCGCTATCCGTGCCAAAGTAGTACCCGCCGAGGCGATGGCCGACGCGCCGGCGTCATTGCAGTCGCTGGATGTGAAAGCCCGCGACATGCGCGGCCAGAAATATGTGCTGCAGGTCGCCCCGGAAGACTGCACCGGCTGTAACCTGTGCGTAGAAGTGTGCCCGGCCAAAGATCGCCAAAATCCAGACATCAAAGCCATCAATATGGAACCCCGGCTGGAACATGTCGCGACCGAGAAAACCCAGTACGACTTTTTCCTTACGCTGCCGGAAATCGACCGCAGCAAGCTGGAACGCATCGATATTCGCACTTCGCAGTTGATCACGCCGCTGTTCGAGTACTCCGGCGCCTGTTCCGGTTGCGGCGAAACCCCGTACATCAAGCTGCTGACCCAGTTGTACGGCGACCGTCTGCTGGTCGCCAACGCCACCGGGTGCTCCTCAATTTACGGCGGTAACCTGCCGACAACCCCCTGGACCACCGACGCCAACGGCCGCGGGCCGGCCTGGGCGAATTCGCTGTTTGAAGACAACGCCGAATTCGGGCTGGGTTTCCGCCTGAGCGTCGACCAGCACCGCCAGCGTGCCCTGCGCGTGCTGGAGCAGTTGGCCGCGCAACTGCCTGCCGACCTGGTCGCCGCCTTGCAAGACACGTCGGTGAATGTCGATACACGGCGCGAACAGATTGCCCACCTGCGTCAGTCGCTCAGCGCCATCGATAGCGACGACGCCCGCCAACTGACGGCGGACGCCGACCATCTGGTGGATAAATCCATTTGGTTGATCGGCGGCGATGGCTGGGCCTACGACATCGGCTACGGCGGTCTCGACCACGTCATGAGTCTGTCGGAAAACGTCAACGTGCTGGTGCTCGATACCCAATGCTATTCCAACACCGGCGGTCAGCAATCGAAAGCTACCCCGCTCGGCGCGGTCACCAAGTTTGGCGAGCAAGGCAAGCGCAAAGCGCGCAAAGATCTCGGCGTCACGGTGATGATGTACGGCCATGTCTACGTAGCGCAGATTTCGTTGGGCGCCCAGCTAAACCAAACGGTGAAAGCGATTCAGGAAGCGGAAGCCTGGCCGGGGCCGTCGTTGATCATCGCCTATAGCCCTTGCGAAGAGCACGGCTACGATCTGGCATTCAGCCACGACCAGATGCGTCAGTTAACCGCTACCGGATTCTGGCCGCTGTACCGTTTCGACCCACGTCGCGCAGCACAAGGCAAACCAGCGCTGGTAACGGACTCTCGTCCGCCGTCAGCCAGCCTGAGCGAAACCCTGCTCAACGAGCAACGCTTCCGTCGTCTCAACAACCAGCAACCGGAAGCCGCAGCCCGATTGTATGAAGAAGCCGAAGCCGACCTGCGCCGCCGCTATGACTTCCTCAGCCTGTTGGCTGGCAAGGCCGAAAAAAGCGAGCAGGAATAATACTGCGCGTGCAAACCGATGCCGGGAGCGGGAAACCGCTCCCGGCTGTTCCTTCCGGCACACGCCGACCATGCGGTTCGCTCCCGTTATTTATCGCGTTATTTCCCTGCATTTTCCTGCCGGTCACCGCGCAGCACGAGACTTATTTATATACTCCGCGCCTGCGTATCCTGAATTATGGCGGGGAATATGGCGGGGAATAATGTAATTGATTGTACATCGGGTTTTCCTGCCGCCCTTCTGCACATATAATGCGCATCCGGACTTTATTGTCCGGATAACAACAATTCCTTTGCCGCAATGGCTTTTAACACTCAACAAAGACATGAAAATGAGTATTCGCGCGATCCTGACGTTAGTTGTGGCGGCGGCTGCTTTCAGCCAGACAGCACTCGCCGTGGTTTACCCGTTGCCAGCTCCGAATAGCCGGCTGGTAGGAGAAAATATCCAAGTTACCATCCCCAGCGACAGCACCGATGCGCTGGAACACTTTGCCGCTCAGTACCAGATGGGCCTGAGCAACCTGCTGGAAGCCAACCCGGGTATTGATGTGTATCTGCCAAAACCCGGCAGCACCATGACGGTGCCGCAGCAACTGATTCTCCCGGACACCCCGCGCGAAGGCATCGTGATCAACAGTGCCGAGATGCGTCTGTATTACTTCCCGAAAGGCTCCAAAACCGTAGTGGTATTGCCGATCGGTATCGGCCAGCTCGGTAAAGATACCCCGATCAACTGGGTAACCTCAGTACAGCGTAAGAAAGAGCGCCCGACCTGGACGCCGACCGCCGCCATGCATGCGGAATACGCCGCCCGCGGTGAGTTCCTGCCCAAGGTTTATCCGGCCGGCCCGGACAACCCGATGGGGTTGTACGCACTCTACATCGGTAACCTGTTCGCCATCCACGGCACCAATGCCAACTTCGGTATCGGCCTGCGCGTCAGCCATGGTTGTGTGCGTCTGCGCGACAAAGACATCAAATACCTGTTTGACCACGTTCCGGTCGGCACTCGCGTTCAGTTCATCAATGAACCGGTGAAAGCGACGGTAGAGCCGGATGGTTCACGCTATGTCGAAGTACATAACCCACTGTCTCGCACCGAAGAAGAGTTTAGCTCCGACACACCGGTACCACTGAAACTGACCCCAGTGGTGACCAAGGCTCTGGCAGACGCCAGCGTGAGCGAAAGCGCAGTGAATCAGGCGCTGCAAACTCGCTTAGGTATGCCGACGAAAGTGAACGGTGCCGAAGAAAACATCGCACCGATCGCGCCGGCTACCCCAGAGGCTCCGCAGGCACCGGTTATTCAGCAGACCAATACGCCGGCAACGCCGGATGATGCACAGCCGGTTGTTACCGACGCCGCACCGGTCGTCGCAACTGACGCAAACAAATCCTGATCTCTGGATGTTAATCCTTTTAACAGGGCGGCTTAGGCTGCCCTGTTTGTTTTGATTGGCCCAGCTAACCACGCCGGCGACTCGAGTCTTCCTTCATGATCAACTCGGTGAGTTTTTCAATCTGCCTGCCTTCTTCATCGAAATTATGTTCATCGAGCCACTGCGCGTACGCCGCCCGCAACGCGGGATATTCGCCGTCAATGATTGAATGCCACGCTGTATCGCGGTTGCGCTGATGAGTAACAATTACCTGACGGAAAATCCCTTCGAACGTGAAGCCATAGCGCAACGCCGCGGCTCGAGAGGGAGCGTTTAGCGAATCGCATTTCCATTCAAAGCGGCGATAGCCAAGGTCTTCAAAAACGTACTTCAGCAGAAGCGACATGGCCTCCGTCGACAAACGTGTGCGTTTCATACGCGGAGAATACGTGACATAACCAACCTCAATCACACCGTTTGGCGCATCAATACGCATGAGGGCAAGCGTACCGACCGCCTTACCGCTAACCAGGTCAACCACCGCATAATGCAGTGGGTCGGTTAACGTTGCGACAGCCGTTAAATAGAGGCGATAAGCCTCGAACGTATCAAATGGACCAATAGGGAGGTAGGTCCAATCACGCAAATCATGAGCGTCCTGATACGCGTCATAGAGATCGGCGGCATGGCGTTCAACATCAACGCGTTCGAGCCTGCAATAGCGGCCAACAAGAGGTTGGCCATCGGGAAGCCGTGCTCCTTGCCAGTCCGGCAGAGCGTTACCAATAGGCTGCTGGTACTCATTCAATCTAACTATCATTTATTTACCTTGCTCTGGAGAGGTGTGAGTTGTTACCAAGATAAGGCAATGCTGGTATCTTAAAAAGGTCCACAAATCGTCACTTTTTTAGGTCCACGCCATGATTGACATCATCGGTGTTTTAGAGCCTGGCGCAGTCACACCGACTGGCGAGCCCATTTCGTTGCAAAAACAGCTGATAGGGCGTTTGCAGCAAGGGATCCTATCTGGAAGATTGCCGGCAGGCTCACTGCTGCCCTCCTCCCGAGCACTTGCCGAGGAACTTGGCGTATCACGCAACACCGTGGTGATTGCGTACGATCATCTGGCTGCGGAAGGGTATGTGCTGGCCAACCGACAGGGCACTCGCGTGACCTCGTTAGCTAGCTATACAAGCCATGCTCAGGAACCCGATGCGGTGTGGCAACCCGTGTCGCTGGCGCGACGGCTGTCGCCATTTGTAGCAATCCATCCGCAATCGCCACCCGAAGCGCTATTGTTGCCAGGGATGCCGGCCCTTGATCTTTTCCCGCTGGCGGCATGGCGCCGTTCGCTCCTGCGCGCAACGGGGCGCGCATTACCCCAAATGCTCGGGTATGGCCCACCCGCTGGCGAGCCAGCATTGCGCGATGCGATCGCCGCACATCTGCACATCACGCGCGGCGTGCGCTGTGACGGCTCACAGGTCGTTATCACCGAAGGGACTCAGGAAGCCCTGAATCTCTGCGTCACCTTGCTAACGAACCCCGGCGATATCGCATGGGTCGAGGACCCTGGTTATCGTGGTGCGAAGGCGGCATTTTATGCCGGCGATCTGCGAACCATACCGGTTCGCGTAGACCAGGACGGCCTGGCGGTACCGCCGGAAACATGGGGTAACTATCCCCCGACGCTCATCTACACATCGCCTGCTCATCAGTATCCCACTGGTGCCGTGCTATCAATTGCACGGCGGCTGGAATTGATAGCACAGGCAAAACGCGTGGGCGCGTGGTTAATTGAGGACGACTACGACAGCGAATTCCGCCACGCTGGCGATCCCATCGCGAGCATGCACGGACTGGTGCCCGATGCACCGGTTCTCTACATCGGTTCGTTCAGTAAGACGATGTTTCCGGCATTGCGGATCGGCTTCGTGGTGCTTCCACGCAGCGTGATAAGTCAGGCTCAATCCACATTGCATGAACTGCTGCGTGGCGGCCATCGCTTCGAACAGCTGGCGCTTGCGGACTTCATCAACAGCGGCGAATTCGGACGACACCTCGGTCGTATGCGACGCCTCTACCGTGAGCGCCAGCATGTGCTGCGTGAGGCGCTGACGAAGCATTTCGCACAGGCGCAGATTCTCGGAGGCCACTCAGGGATGCATCTGACCTTAAGGTTGCCGCCACAAGTTGATGATCGTACGGTCGTCACAAGCGCGCAGCCGCATGGAATCGCCGCACATGCATTGTCGACGTTCACCATCGCACCGACAGCAAAAGAAAACGGGCTCGTCATCGGCTACGGCAATACCCACGCAGAAGCCATCCCTGATGCTGTGAGTACGCTTGCACGGCTGGTGCAGAAAGCCGCACTTTCCTAACGGTTATTGCCATGACGTTGATTGCTACACCCCGCGGTCATCCCGCCGGAGCATCTCTCCCCATCAAGCTTGCCGCCCCGTCATACAGGAGTGGCTGAGATTCGCTGTCCGTTGCACTGCGGTTTAGGCTTCACTTCACAAAATCAATTGACTTATCATTAGTTGACTTGTTAACTAATGACATTCTCATCTATTTTAACGGATCTCACCATGTCACAGACCGAATCCTCCGCTCGTCGGCATTTCGCCATTCAGTTGGGCCAAACCACTCGCCTGTGGCGCCGGGTTATTGACCGGGAACTGCAACCTTACGGATTAACCCAGGCCAGTTGGCTGCCGTTACTGTTTATCGCCCGTGAAGAGATGCCGACTCACCAGAAAGCGCTGGCCGAATCGCTGGTGCTCGACGCGTCAGCCGTCGTGCGGGTACTGGATAATTTACAGAAACAAGGGTTTATCGAAAGGCGGGAAGGCTGCGATCGCCGTTTTCGCGAAATTCATCTCACCGCCGTCGGACTCGAGCTAGTGAAAAAAGTGGAATCCATCGCCGGGCAGGTCCGTAATCAGGCGCTGGAAGGGGTATCGGAACAGGATATTCAACAGGTCAGCCGCATTATCGATCAGGTTATGGCTAACCTCTCCCGCAGCGAAAACGGTCTCTCATGAACAATCACGTATCCCGGCTGATAGGATTTCGGCACCTTGGCCAACGCCAGCGTACTTTTTTACTGACAGGCGCTGCATTGCTGTTATTCGCGTTGCTGATACTGGCCTACTGGTTTCACCAGCGTTTCACGCACATCACGGAAACCGATGCCCGCGTCATGGGTGAAGTGATTCCGTTGGCCAGCCGGGTGAATGGTTGGGTCACCGCCCGCCCTGTTATTGACGGCGATGTCATCCGCAAAGATCAGTTGCTGGCGCAGATAGATGATCGCGATGCCCGCCTGCGGCTGGCGGAACAGGAAGGGAATCTGGCCGCCGCCGACGCCCAGATCAGTTATAGTCAAACCCAGCGTCAGGTCACCGATCTCACCACGCAAGCCGCACTGGACGAGGCGCGTGCGAAGCTGGCGTCAAGCGACTCCGCCGTCAATAATGCCGGTTATCAACTCAGCCTGGCGCAAAATAACTTCCAGCGCGACGATCAATTACTGAAAAGCAACCTGACCGCCCGCAAAACCTGGGACGAATCGCACACAGCGCTGTTGCAACGTCAGAGTGAACTGCGCGAAGCCGAGGCTCAACGCGGCGCCCAGCACGCAGCGTTGAATAACGCTCAGGCCCAGCGCAACACGTTGCAGGTGCTGGATAAACAGATTGAGATGCAGCGCCAGCAACGCATTGCATTGCAGGCACAGGTCGATCAGCTCAAACAGGAGATCGCCGACCGGGCGTTACGCTCCCCGGTAGACGGCGTGGTGGATCGCACCATCGTCAATGTGGGCAGTTACGCCCAGGCCGGCCAGTGGGTCATGCTGGTACACGACCCCCGCAATCTGTGGGTCGAAGCCAACATCAAAGAGACCGCCATCGGCCGGGTACGGGTTGGGCAGCAGGTGGATATTCAGGTCGACGCGTATCCGGACAAACACATTAGCGGCCATGTCATACGGGTTGGCGATACGGCGACCAGCCAGTTTGCCTTGCTGCCGAGCCCCAATCCCTCCGGCAACTTCACCAAAATCACCCAACGAGTACCGGTACGTATCGCGCTGGATGATCCCAACAGCGGCCTGAAACCGGGCCTGATGGCGGAAGTGAGCATCAATGTCGCCGATTGAAGCCCAGGCCGCACGTTTCGGCTATCGCTATCGCTGGCTGGCGACCGTCACCATCATGCTCGGCACCATCGCCACCACCGCCACGGCGACCATCGTCAATGTGGCGATGCGTGACATCATGGGCGCCTTCGGTATGGGGCAGGATCAGGCGCAATGGTTATCCACCGCCTTTCTGGCTTCGATGACCGCGACCATGCTGATCACCGCCTGGACACTGGAACGCGTTGGTTACCGCGCCACCTATGTCGGTTCGCTGGTGGTGTTCATCGCCGGTAGCCTGCTCGGCACCTTCAGCCAGAACAGCACCGAGGTGATCGTTGCACGAATTCTCCAGGGCGGCGCCAGCGGCGTGATCCAGCCACTGGCGATGATCATCATCTCGCAGGTATTTCCGGTGTCGGAACGCGGTAAAGCAATGGGGATTTACGGCGTCGGCGTGGTACTGGCACCGGCACTGGGGCCGGCTGCCGGCGGATTAATGGTCGACCAGCTCGACTGGCGCGCCGTGTTCATGGTGGTGGTGCCGTTTTGTCTGGCCGGGATCGCCGCCGCATGGGTTATTCTGCCGGGCAAAAGCGCACAAACCGGCGGTTCGCCGCGCCGCTTCGATACCATAGGGTTCATTCTGCTGGTCACGGCGTTAACCTCGCTGCTGGCCGGGCTATCCAATGGGCAGCGTGAAGGCTGGGGATCATTTTTGATTATCTGCCTGCTGACCACCGCGGTAATCTCAACACTGGCGTTTATCATCCGCGAGTTCACCACACCGTATCCGCTGCTGAGTCTGCGGGTATTCGCCAACCCGGCGTTTACCTCCGGCTGCATCGTGGCATTCGCTCTGGGTGCGGGCATCTACGGCTCAACCTATATCATCCCGTTGTTTGTACAAAGCATTCAGGGCTACACGCCGACGCGCTCCGGCTTGCTGCTGATGCCGGCCGGACTGGCGCTCGGCATGGTGTTCCCACTGGCGGGGGCGCTCAGCGACAAGCTCAAACCGCACCTGCTGGTGATCGCAGGTTTACTGCTGTTCGGGCTATCTTGCTGGTTGTCCAGCGCGGCGGATACCGACACCCCCTTCTGGACCATGGCCTGGTGGATCGTCATCGGCCGCGTAGGGCTTGGGGTGATGTTGCCCGCCATGAATGCCGGCGCGCTACGGGCGTTGCCGCCGGCACAATTGGCGCAAGGCGCAGGCAGCCTGAATTTTATTCGTCAGTTGGGCGGCGCTATGGGCGTCAACCTGCTGTCGGTTTTTATTGAACGACGCGCGACGTTTCACGGCCAAATGCTGGCACAATCGCTGACGCTGGACAATATTCGCAGCACCGACGCCATCCGCCAGCTTGGCCTGCTGTTTAGCCACGGCGGCAATCCGCTCGGCGAGCCGCTGAGCACCCGCATCAACCCCGGCATCATGACCTATCTGGAATCGGTGTTAACCCCCAAAGCACAGATGTTTGCCTATCTGGATGGATTTTTTATGGTGGCGATGTTCTTTTTTCTGGCGATCTTACCCGCCTGGTTTATCCGGCCGCGCCCGGTGCTGAACCCTACGCCGTCATCGGCAGCTATCACTGTGGATAACGCCAAAGCCCCGACGTGACTCTGTGAAGCGTCTTCAGAACGCGCCAGATGACAGTTGCCGCCCAGCCGAAAGACCGCTAAGGTTGGGCGGTTAATTTTTCCCTTTTCAGGACGCCAGCTATGTCCAATAACAGTTTGTCCGGCAACGAAAAAAATCTGTCCAACACGGTACTTCCCACCACCGTGCAACAACCTCGCTACGACCGCCAATCGTTAAAACCCCGTATCGTGCATATTGGCTTCGGTGCCTTTCACCGCGCACATCAGGCGTTGCTGACCGATCGGGTACTCAATCGTCAGGGCGGCGACTGGGGGATCTGCGAAGTGGTGTTGTTCAGCGACGATACGCTGATTTCAGCCCTGCGCCGTCAGGATCACCGGTTTACCGTGCTGGAAAAAGCCGCTCACGGCAATCAGGCCATTGTAGTGGGCGCGGTCTGTCAATCGCTACACGCCCGAGTGGAGGGGATCGCCGCGATTCTGGAACAACTGGCGGATCCTGTCGTGGCGATCGTATCGCTGACCATCACCGAAAAAGGTTATTGCCGCGCAGGCAACAAAGGTGAGCTTGATTGCGACAACCCGCTGGTACAGCAAGACATAGCTAATCCGCGTCACCCTTCGTCAGTGCCCGGATTACTGGCCGAAGCGCTGCGCCTGCGCCGTGACCGCGGTATCGCCCCTTTCTCGGTGCTTTCCTGCGATAACGTGCCGGAAAACGGCAAAGTCACCCGTCAGGTCGTGATGGATGCGGCGCGTCTGCAAGACCCCGCGCTGGTGAATTGGATCGCCCAGCATGTCACTTTCCCCAACACCATGGTGGACCGTATCGTGCCGGCCGCCACGCCGGAAACGCTGAACCAGATCGCCGATGCCATCGGCGTCGCGGATCCGTGCGGTATCGCCTGTGAGCCGTTTATTCAGTGGGTGGTGGAAGATAACTTTGTAGCCGGCCGCCCTGACTGGGAACTGGCGGGGGCGCAACTGGTCGATGACGTACTGCCGTTTGAAGAGATGAAACTGCGTATGCTCAACGGCAGCCACTCTTTCCTGGCTTATCTCGGCTATCTGGCAGGCTACGAACATATCAATAATTGCATGGATGACCCGCACTACCGGCAGGCGGTACGCCACCTGATGTTGCAGGAACAGGCACCGACGTTACAGGTAGCCGGCGTGGATCTGCCCACCTATGCCGATCAATTGCTCGAGCGTTTTTCCAACCCGGCGCTGAAACACCGCACCTGGCAGATTGCGATGGACGGCAGCCAGAAACTGCCGCAACGCCTGTTGGCGTCACTGCGCTGGCATCTGGCACGCGGCAGCGACCATCGCGCCTTGACGTTGGGCGTAGCCGGCTGGATGCGTTACGTCGGCGGCATCGACGATGCCGGTCAGACGATTGATATCCGCGACCCGCTGGTCGCCACGTTGCAGCACATCGTCGGCACCACCGGGGACGATGCAGAGCGAGTCCGCGGTCTGCTGTCTATCAGCACGCTATTTGGCGATGAATTGCCCGGCAACGCCGCCTGGGTAGCGGAACTGACCAGCGCGTATCTGTCGTTGCGCGACAACGGCGCCAAAGCCACCGTCGCCGCGCTGTTCAACGCCTGAGCCTGAGCCATACCGAACGGTATGGCCCACACAGCGTGCAACAGCCACCCCATACGCCGCGCATCGGCAGCCAATCCCGTGCGCGGCGTTTTTCGTTCTGATACCCCAAAAGGCGCAGACTACGGCACAAGAGTGGCTCTTCTCCACGTATTCAGGTTGTAGCTCAATCATGAAACACACGATGCACCGCCTGAGATCGCGCATCGTCTGAGATAAGGTGAATCAGGCTTTACTTTTCCGGCAAGGGCTCCGGCAAATACTCCAGCACATCACCAGGCTGGCAGGACAGCGCCTCGCAAATGCCTTGCAATGTATCGAACCTGATACTTTTCACTTTGCCGGACTTCAGCAACGAAAGATTCTGTTCAGTAATGCCGATCACCCGCGCCAGCTCACGGGACTTCATCTTCTTTTGCGCCAGCAGTACATCCAGTCTGATAATGATTGGCATAACCCGTCTTAACAACAATTTACTCATGACCGATAAAATACACCGCCTGGCCAGGTGAGATAAATCACACTTTTTGTGGTGCATCTCCTGAAAGATCACAAGCCGCTCACAATTCATCGCTGTTTTTTACAATTGTTCTTGCTTTTTGCCCGCTTGCACGGCGAAATAGCGATGATAGTTTCGCCACTTTCCCCGGCGCTATCGTTCCTGCCAACAATCAGCTTTATCGTTTAACGATAAAAAAACAATGCAAACCGGTAAGACATTACATGTTACCGGTCGATATCCATGATCAAATTAAAAAAACTTATTTCATGATCTCCATGACAGATTCCTATTAAAAGCCCTCCGGAGTGGGATGGCTAGTTTACTTTTGTCGCGAACAGGCAAATGATAAGAACATGAGTTCATTTCAAATGAAATAATGTTTTAATATTGTTAGGCGAATTGATCATGAGTAAACCTATTACGTTCAAACACACGTTCTGCTATGGCAGCGCGAACTTGCTGGGCAGTGGTGCTTTAGCCATCAGTGGCGCCTGGCTAATGTATTTCTATACCACGTTCTGTGGCTTGTCCCTGGTTGAAGCCGCGGCTATTTTCTCCGTAGCTAGCGTCATCGACGCCATCAGTAACCCGATTATGGGTTACATCAGTGATAACTTTTACAATACGCGTATCGGCCGTATTTTCGGTCGCCGTCGCTTCTTCATCCTGCTCGGTATTCCGATGGTGCTGGTCTACCCGATGTTGTGGATGGAAGGCTTGGGCTTCTGGTACTACTTGTCGACCTACGTGCTGTTCGAGCTGATCTACACCTCCATTATGGTGCCGTACGAAACGCTCGCGACCGAAATGACCACCGACTTCAAAGTTCGCTCCAAACTGACGGGTTCCAAGGCTATCTTCGGTAAAGTCGCCAACTTCCTGGCGGCGTTTATCCCGGGACAGTTCATTGGTATCTACGGTAAAGACTCCGCCACGCCGTTCTTCTACACCGGTCTGGCTTATGGCTTCATCATGTGTGCGGCGATGATCGCCCTCTACTTCACCTCCTGGGAACGTTCACCGAATGAAGTCGCGCGCGAGCACACTCAGAACCTGTGGCAGTCGCTGAAAAAACTCAGCATCGACATGGCCTCCACTTTCCGTCTGCGTATCTTCCGTAAACATCTCGGCATGTACCTGTTCGGTTTCGGTGCCGAGTGGCTGTTCGCTTCCGCCTTCACTTACTTCATCGTCTTCGGCCTGAAGCAAAGTACGGCGGTAGTTTCTCAGCTCAACAGCTTCAGTTCGATCATGCAGTTTATCTCCACGTTTCTGTTCATCGGCATCTGTGTGAAAATGGGCTTTGGTCGCCCGTATCGCCTGGCGCTGATGGTGGTAATCGTCAGCGTGATCGCCTACGCAGCGCTCTATTTCACTGGCTGGTCTCAAACAGCAACCATGATCGTCCTGTTCGGTATCACCGCTATCTTCGGTTTGAGCACCGGTGGTATCTACTACATTCCGTGGACGGTTTACACCTTCCTGGCGGATGTGGATGAAGTGCTGACGGGCCGTCGCCGCGAAGGGATTTACGCCGGCGCTATGACCTTTGCAGGCAAAATGGTACGTTCCGTCATCGTCTTCGCGATGGGTTGGATTCTGAGCCAGTTCGGCTTTATTTCCGGCAAAGCGGCCCAACCAGAAAGCGCAGTACTGGCGATTGTGGGCGTGTTCTCATTGGGCGTTATCGCTCTGGCGGTCGTCGCCATCTACTTCAGCACCCAAATGCGTCTAGACCGTAAGAATCATATGATTCTGCTGCAGGAAATTGCCCGCATCAAAGCAGGCGGCGCCATTGCAGATGTTCCGGCGGAAGCCCGTGCGGTTGCCGAAGAATTGACCGGCTGGAAATACGAACAGTGCTGGGGTAATAACCCGCTGGGTATGCAACAGGAAGCAGCAGAACCGGTAGTTGCGACCTCGCCTCGTTAAGACGTCTTTACCTTCAGTCTATCATCACGACAATGCCGCCACCGGGCGGCATTGTCGCATTCAGATATCCTCTGGCCCTGCCATCAGCAAACGCCTGACCTTTCCCCCTCTGTCATGCCTGTCACCACCACGACTTCGCCCTTGCGTGTCGGCTTCATGTTAAAAGCGGCAAAGGAGTGAGTATTACGCAACGCGATGCAAATACGCAGAGCGGCAGAACCAGAGCACCGGGTCGAACTATTCGGCAAACCAAATATTCAGCAAACCAACTAGTTAGCAAAACAAGTAGTTAGCAAACCAACAAGTCAGTAGACCAACCGGTCAGCGGAATAACAGGTTAACGGAATAACAAGAATCCGGCGGGATCTGAGCCAGGCCGCACAAGCCGTCGCCCGCAATGCAATGCCTGACGATAAAGAACAAAAGAGATATGTGCTTCAAGCTAAAAACCGTTCCGCTCTCAATATGGCGGCACCGTTGAAACCGTGCCGCCATACAGGAGAAAAGCCGCTTATATCAGTGCGGCTTCACGCAGTTCGCTTTTCAGGTAAGCATAATAAATGGGCGCGGCAATCACGCCGGAAATACCGAATGCCGCCTCAAACACCAGCATAGCCAGCAGGATTTCCCAGGCATGTGCCTTGATTCGGGTACCGACAATCTGGGCATTGAGGAAATACTCCAGTTTGTGTATCAGCATCAAGTAGACCAGCGCCAGCAGCGCGATCGGCACGGAAATTGACAGCGCGGCGATGAACACCACGGAATTGGAAATCAGATTGCCAATCACCGGCAGCAGACCAAAAATGAAGGTCAGCACCACCAGCGTCTTGGCAAACGGTAGGTGAATGCCGAAGCCGGGCAAAATGCCCAGAATGAAAATGGCGGACAGCACCGTGTTCACCAGCGAAATCTTCACCTGAGCAAACACGATGTTGCGAAACGAGGACGACAGCAACGTGACCCGGTGCATCAGTTCGGTTTTCAGCAACGGCTTATCCACCGTCGGCTCGATGTTATATAGGGAGATGATCGCCCCGAGGATCATGCCGATCAACATGGTGACAAAACCATGCAGAAAATCTTTCCCCATATTTTGCAACATCACCACATGCTTTTGCAGCCACATCACAAATTCATGTTGCAGTTCCTCCACGCTGACCGGCAGATAACCCGGCAGGTAGGTCATGATCTGTGTTTGCACATCCTCAAGAATGAAAGCGATACGCGCATTGAACACGCTGGTGTCTTTCATCTCCTGCATCAGCAGCCCGACCAGCGAGCCAAAAATCACGCTTAGCAGGCAAACCACCAGCGTACTGATCACCGCCACTACCGCCAGCCGGGCTCGCTTGCCGCTGATGACCTTCTGGAAATACGGCGTAAGCAGATTAATGATTTCATACACCAGAAAGCCGGCGATAAAGCAGGCAAGCAGGCGCAGCTCAATCAACAGCAACAGCCCGCCAACGGTAAACGCAAAGCTCAGCAACCTGGCCTGTTTCAAATTCAACAACTGCATATGACATCCCGTTTCTTACTGCAACGTCAGAGGTTTGCCGAACCTTCCGGCACCGCCAAAGGCGCAAATCCCCTGACCATGAAATACTGTTTCGGCAACCATTCTTAGCGTTTTAACGACGAAACACCAGCATGATGAGCGGCATTTTTACTCTCCAGACCGGGAGACTGATTAGGTTATATACCCAAAATAATTCGAGTTGCAGGAAGGCGGCAAGAGAGAGAATCCCGATGAGCTTACTCAGGTAAGTGATTCGGGTGAACGAACGCAGCCAACACACCTGCAACTTGAAGTATGACGGGTATAAAGAAAAAATGTCAGGATGTCGGCGTCGCGTTGTTGCACGCGGCAGGTGCTAAATAATTCAAGTTGCAGGGTAACATCAAAAGGCACATGAAAAGAAACGGGAGAGCATCGCCCTCCCGTGTTCGGCACTCGCTACCGTTTCCGGTTTACATCTGCTCTGATCGCACCGCCAGTTCCCGGCTGTATTGTCGGCTGGCATCGACCAGCATTGAGGTGTAGGCGTTTTTGGGGGTATCGCGGGCCAGGTCGCTGGTCGCGAGCGTTTCCAAAATGCGGCCGTATTGCATTACCGCCACGTTGTGGCACAGATGCGCTATCACCCCCAGGTCATGCGTCACCATCAGGTAAGTCAGCTTTTCCTGCTGCTGTAACTCCGCCAGCAGATTCAGAATCTCCGCCTGTACGGAAACATCCAGCGCCGAGGTCGGCTCGTCCAGCAGCAATACCCGAGGTTCAAGAATCAACGCTCTGGCGATCGCCACGCGCTGACGCTGCCCGCCGGAAAGCTGGTGAGGATAACGGCGGCGGAACTGCGACCCCAACCCAACCTTTCCTAATAACGTATCGATGCGATCATCCCGATCGGCGATACGGTGGATTAACAATGGTTCCGCCAGAATCGCCTCGACGGTATGGCGCGGGTGCAGCGAACCATAAGGATCCTGAAATACCATTTGCACCCGGCGACAGCGTGCCTGTTCAATACGGTGCGCCAGCGGTTGACCATCGATCCAAAGCTGGCCTTGCCAGTGGTTAAACAGCCCGGCCAGACATTTCAGCACCGTGGTTTTTCCGGAGCCGGACTCGCCGACCAGCCCAAAAATCTCACCGTCGTTAACGGTGAGATTCACATCGTACAACACCTGATTTTGCGCGCTTCCCTCACCAAACGTCAGGTTCAGGTTACGCACCTCAATCATCGCTCGCGGCGTCGGGATTGCCTCAGTCGTCATATGCGCTCCTTAAGGGTTGAGCCAGGCGGGATCACGATTCATGACCGGTAAACGTGGCCGAGGATTATCGATATCCGGCAGGGCATTAAGCAAGCCACGGGTATAAGGGTGTTGCGCCCTCTCCAGATCCGCGGCCGCTATCGACTCCACTACCCGGCCGGCGTACATCACCAGCACCCGATCGCAGAAGCTGCGCACCAGATTGATATCGTGGCTGATAAAAATCAGCCCCAACCCCCGCTCACTGACCAGATCATCCAACATCGCCAGCACCTGCAGGCGCACGGACACATCCAGCGCCGAGGTCGGCTCGTCGGCAATCACCACCTCCGGTTCGGTAATCAGCATCATGGCAATCATGATGCGCTGCCCCTGCCCGCCGGAGATCTCATGCGGATACAAGCCATACACCCGCTCCGGCTGGCGAATGCGCACCACATCCAGCATCGCCAGTACCTTTTCCTTCGCCGCCTGCCACGAGACACGGTGGTGAGCGAGATAGGCTTCGGCTATCTGATCGCCGACGCACACCACCGGGTTCAGCGAATACTTGGGATCCTGCATGATCATGGAGATGCGTTTACCGCGGATCTGACGCATCCGCGCTTCGTCCGCCGCCAGCAGGTCGATACCGTTAAAGTTCAAGCGGTCGGCAGTAATGCGGGCGCTACGCGGATGCAACTGCAATAAGGCGCGCCCAACGGTGGATTTGCCGGAGCCGGATTCCCCCACAATCGCCAGCTTTTCACACCCCAGCGAGAAAGACACACCGCGCACGGCATCGGTCACCGCACGGCCATTGACGAAACTCACCCGCAGATTGTCTACCTCCAGCAGCGAACCGGCTTCCGCCTTGCGGTGAGTCACATTCACATTATTCAGTTCTGGGATCGAGGATGTCACGTAAGCCATCTCCAAGGAAATTGAACGCCAGACTGTTGATTAAAATCGCCAGCCCCGGAATCGTCACCAACCACCAACACTCCATCATGTAGCGGCGGCCTGCCGAAATCATCGCCCCCCATTCCGGGTCGGGCGGCTGAGCACCCAGCCCGAGGAAACCCAGACCAGCGGCAGTCAGAATGATGCCGGCCATGTTCATGGTGATACGAATAATCACCGACGGCAGACACAGCGGCACAATGTGATGCAGCAGAATACGCAGCGAAGACGCGCCCTGCAGTTTTACCGCCGAGACAAAATCAGCCTGACGTAGCGACAAGGTCTCCGCCCGCGCCAGACGCGCGATCGGCGGCCAGGCGGTGAGCGTAATGGCAATCACCACATGCTCCAGCCCCGGCCCGAGTGCCGCCACAAACGCCAGTGCCAGCACCAGACTGGGGAATGAGATGAAGATATCGGTGATGCGCATCAAAATGGTATCGACCACGCCGCCGTAATACCCCGCGACCACGCCCAGCAACAACCCGATGGGCCCGACGGTGACCGACACCAGCGCCACGATATACAACGTGATACGGGAACCGTATACCAGACGGCTGAACACATCACGGCCGAATTCATCGGTGCCGAACCAATGGCTGGCGCTCGGCGCCTGCAACGCATTGGTAAGATCCTGCGCCAGCGGGTCGTGGGTGGCGATGAGCGGTGAAAACACCGCCATCAGCAGCAACAGCAATACAATGGCCAAACCTATCGCCGTCAACGGGTTGCGCATCATCAGCAGTAAAAAGCCGAATAGGCGCGCACCGCGCAGCTTCAGGCTGCCGGCACGTTTCTGCGGCTGCGCGCGCAATACCGGCTCAGAGGAAATCGTCATACTCTCGTCCTCGGATCAAAGACCTGATACAACATGTCCGATAGCAGATTCAGGCTGACGAAAATCAACCCGACCAGCAGGACACAACCCATCACCGCGTTCATGTCGCCCAGCAACAGGCTACCGGTGAGATAGGAACCAAAACCCGGCCACGAGAACACCGTCTCGATCAATACCGCACCTTCCAGCAATGACCCGTAAGCCAGCGCCACCACCGTCAGCAACTGCACCAGAATGTTACGGAACGCATGCGCCCACACGACGCGAAATTCCGACAATCCCTTCACCCGCGCGGTGATGATGTATTCCTGTGACAACTGCGCCAGCATGAAACTGCGCGTCATACGGCTGATGTACGCCAGCGAGTGAAACCCCAGCAGCGTGGCGGGCAGCACCAGATGATTAAGCGCACTGCGGAACACCTCCCAGTTGCCATCCAGCATCGAATCGACCAGCAACAGGCCGGTACGGTTTTCCACCAGCCCGTCGTAAGCCATGTCGACCCGCCCGGCGCCGCCGACCCAATTCAACCAGGCATAGAACACCAGCAGCCCCATCATCCCCACCCAAAAGATCGGGGTGGAATAGCCCGCCAGGCTGATGAAACGCACCACGTAATCCGCCCATTTACCGCGCCTTGCCGCCGCCAGCACGCCCAGCGGCACGCCAAGCCCTGCACCGACGATAATCGCCATCGTCGCCAGTTCAACGGTGGCGGGGAAAACCCGGATAATGTCGTCAATAACCGGACGGCCGGTCAGCAACGCATTACCAAGATCGCCGTGCAACAGCGCGTTGAAGTAAATCCAGAACTGAACGTACAGCGGCTTATCCAACCCCAGTTGCTGATAAACCTGTTGGTAGGTGCTTTGGTCGGCATCCTGCCCGACGATCGCCAGCACCGGATCGATAGGCATGACGCGGCCGATAATAAACGTCAGGATCAATAAACCAAACAGCGTGACCGCGACCTGGAATAGACGTTTCGCCAACCGACGCAACATCCCTCCCGGCCTCAGCCACTCGCCCGGTTTGATTCGATCAGAGAAAACCATGTTCTTTCTCCCTCGTTCCCGGTCAGCAACAGGCATCAGGCCGCCGCTGACCGGTGATTTCACGTTGGCGCTTTGCGATCGCCCATTAGCGTTGCTTGTACACATCACGCAGATGGGTGGTGGAAGACGGATGCGGCACATACTTCACCACGTCCTTGCGCAACACCACCGAGTCGATCATCTGAGAAACCGGAATAATGGCCGGATACAACGCCTCATAACGGTTCTGAACGTCGATATACATCTGCTTCTGCTTTTGCGGGTCCTTTTCCAGCAATGCCTGATCGATCATCTCGTTCAGTTGCTTGTCATAAAACGAGGTGCGCCAGCCCTGAAAATTGGTCAACTTGGCTTCATCGCTGTTGTCGGGGTTGTAAACCACGGAACGCAAGCTGGAATGCGGATGAGGATCAACCCCGCCGCCGCCGCGCCCGACCAACATGTCGAACTTGCGATCGCGCATCGCGCCATAAACCTGATTACCGGTGCCGGAGAGGATCTGAACTTTGATGCCGGCTTGCGCCAGTGTCGATTGCACTGAAGTAGCAAGATTGAGGAACGGTTGATCGGACAACACACGCAGCGTAGTCTCAAAGCCGTTGGGGTAGCCCGCTTGTGCCAGCAAGGTCTTCGCCCGCGCCACATCCAGCTTGTAACCCGGATCAGGCAGCGTGGCGTCCATCCCTTTCTGGATCGGGCGCTGATGGTAGAAACCATAGCCGGTCATCACGGTGTTGTTGATGCCGTCGTAGTCGATCAGATAGCGTACCGCTTCGCGCACTTTCGGGTTGGCGAAGTAGGTGTTCTTCAGGCTCATCGACACGTAATACAACGTGCCTTTGGTCACCTCTTTCACCACGACATCTTTATCCTGCTTAAGCGCGTTGATATCCGGCACCGACATGCCGGTCGCCACATCGATATCGCCTTTCTCGATCATTAACCGCAGCGCCTGCGATTCGGTCATATGCCGGAAAATGACGCGCTTCATTTTGGCGTCGCCCTGCCAGTAACCGTTGACGCGGCTGATACGCAGCACATCTTTCGCCTGCCATACATCCAGCTTGAAGGGGCCGGAGCCGGCTTCATTGGTGGTCAGCCAGCCATTGCCCCAGTCGCCGTTTTTCTCGTGTTGCAGCACCGTTTTGCGATCCAATACCGAGCCGCTGCCGAGCGTCGCCAGCGAATAGATGATCAGTTTGGGATCGTTGGGTTTGGGCAGTTCGATCTCAACCGTATGGGCATCTTTGGCGCGGATCATCTTCGCGACGTTATCCGTCGTAAAGCCGTACGATTTCCAGGTGGTCGCCTGCGCCATATTCAGGTGCAGCAACCGGCTCATCGACCAGACAAAATCCTCGGCGGTCACCGGGTTGCCGGAATGGAATTTCGCGTTATCCACCAGATTGAAGGTGATGACTTTGCCGTCGTCACTCACGCTCCAGCTTTTCGCCAGCGCGGGCAACACGTGGCTCAGGTTGTCGGGGTCCAGCTCGACCAGCGAGTCGTAGAGATTCACCACGACGCCGACCACTTCATTGCCGGTCATCGCGGCTGGGTCCAGCGACAGCATGTTGTTCATATTCATGCCGACAATCAATTGATCGTCAGGCGTTTTAGCAGACAGAATCGCCGGCGTGGCGGCCATACACAGTGTGCTCAGTAACAGGGTACGAAGTATTGCTCGCGCTTTCATTGTTCTTCTCCAGGTGTGGAAGTATGGAAGACGACAACATATTGTTTTTTTAATGATGATGACCGTACGGATGACTGCGC
>NZ_CM001974.1:3857127-4140704 GCF_000406105.1 Dickeya chrysanthemi NCPPB 402
TAGTTGACCCATTTATAAAACGTGCAGTGATATACCCGTCATACTTCAAGTTGCCGGTGTGTTGGCTGCGTGACTCGGCCCATCAATGGGCCTCGCCCTTCGGGCCGCTGCAAGCAGCGTTCAAATCTGCTCCCGGCAGATTTGTCGCTCACCCGAATCACTTACCTGAGTAAGCTCATCGGGATTCGCTCACTTGCCGCCTTCCTGCAACTCGAATTATTTGGGGTATAAACTGTGTGTATCAGAAAATGCATCTGATATACGGCGCAAATTATGTATCAAGCGAAAAACAGATATATTTTTTGCCGTCAGACGACAAATACGGAATGCCTAATAAAAGAAACCATGTATTAATTAAAAGGAAACTGTGTTTTATTTAGATTATTATGGCTGTATATCATTTAGTCATTAGGCAATTTCTCCCATATGATGAAATTATGATATGGAAAATTAGGCAAACGCCCATAACCTTGTGAGCATTATCACTAAGAAAAACAGAGTCCTTATACATTACAGGGTTAAATAACCGTGAAGCTCGGCAGGCGACAAGCCGCAACCGTCACGGCCAAACACAGGCAGGACGGGCATTGGGAGCAATAGTCTTTCCCTCGAAATGGCCCTGGCGTATCGCGGCGGCCCACCTCAGGATTCGAGTTGCAGGACAAAACGCGTTGGCTCGACAGGGCAAGGCTTATTGAAACTTGTAACACGACGACAGAGTGACAAATTCGTCGGAAACGAATTTGCCCCACCAACGGCTGACCTCCGTTAAGAGACAGGATGTCTCTCATTTCATCCCTAAGAATTTACTCAAGTCAGTGACTGGGGAGAGCGACAACATGGCCGGAACAGAATGGAACACAGCGTACAACGCCTCAAAAAAGGTAGGGGATAATAAATACGTCTTGTCGTGTGAAAAGATATATTTTTAACGAATACTGATGGGGAAATATATAAAATGATGCAGTTACATCAGCGAATGAAACACCTTTTAAAATATCTCTCACCACCCCAATATATATACCCAAAATAATTCGAGTTGCGTTGGCCCGTCAGGGCAAGAGAGAGACAAATTCGTCGGGAACGAATTTGACCAGCCAACGGCTGGCCTGCGATGAGAGACAGGATGTCTCTCATTTCATCCCGATGAGCTTACTCAGGTCAGTGATTCGGGTGAGCGACAAATCTACCGGGAGCTGATTTGAACGCTGCTTGCAGCGGCCCGAAGGGCGAGGCCCATTGATGGGCCGAGTCACGCAGCCAACACACCTGCAACTTGAAGTATGACGGGTATATCAGTACACGTGATACGGGAGTTACCAGGCTGATACCGACAAAAACAGAAAACAGGCGGCCATATCAATCCAATAATCACTGTCGGTATCATCGGTGGCCAATGCTGCTGAGTGGATGAGAAATAGCACGTGTGACGGCGCGACATCGACATTAATAGAATAGACGGAGAGAAGAGATTGATGCCGGCGATGTTTTAGATGGCAGAGACTGTTGACGGTGTTATCCGGCTGGTTTCCTTGATTGCTTTTAATCACGTTGTTTTAAATCACTTCCATCAACCGCGCTCAAATTCTTCTCATGACAATGAAAAATACACTTAATAGCAAAAAGTGTATTTAAATATGAACTCTTTATTCGATTGTTTACAGAGTAAGGTATCGAAACGTATCGATATAAAGACGACTGGAATAATGAGCAAATAAAATGCAACTAATATGATGACAAGAGTCGGTATAAAATCGCAAAAAATCATATCAACGAATAACATTGATACCGTATAGATTTCATTTCACGGGCGAGCTGGCTTTATGAAGCCATTGTCGTAGTAATATCCCCATCACCTTGATTGAGAATGAGCAACGACAGCACCCGATCTTCTACATTCAGTTTGGAAAACGAGAGCGTACTGAGCGGCCTTTTGGCAAACCCATCAGATAGCAAATCCCAGGCGACATGCGTGCTAAGTAACTCATTATTGGTCATAAAATCGTGGTAAGCGAACCGGACGTTAACCGGAAGCACTTCATCGATTGAGGCGGGTGCAGTCGTCCCCGTACGTAAACCAAAATGAGCATTAAATGCGGAATTCGCGCAGACTATCTTGCAGTTATCATCAATGACCGCAATTGCGCGTCTGTCATTGTGAACAGGGGCACTTAACATGCTCATGATTTCATTCTGCCCAAATATCAGACTCATATGTCCTCTACTTCTTGCTATGTGAAATCTATCCCTCCTGCCGCAATCAGAAAATGGAGACGACAGGGATATGGAGATAGTTTTTAAAGTCAGCCAGTGAAGTCGCTCTGGCAACCACAATAATTAAACCGTTGATATAATTAGAATTCAATCAACCTGAACAAGACATTATGAGTGATAACTTAATTTCCTACGTGATTACGCAGCCCAAACAATATAAATATTATACTTTCGTGAGTATATCTCATGTCATCTGGCTAACTGAAAGTCGAAATTACCTATCACAGTAATCAGCCTGCTTATTGATACGATTTGCTTACAAAAAAAACAATCCCGTAACTTAATAGCGGCATTAATACGTCCTTTTTGAGGATCATTAGCACTATATCTGCTTTCGCGGGGGGGCGATCGCTCAAATAAGGCCGATCTTTTGCCTGTTTGATCATCTCGCTCGATCAAATTTCTGTTAATGATAGTTAGTACCAATGAAATAGTCATTTTCATTAACTATTCTCCTTACGAGTAAATCAGACGGCACGCTGGAAGTAAAAACGTGAGCAAAATCGCATAAAACGCTGCACTTTGGCGGCGGTATCTCCATACCTCTTGATCAGGGACTACTCTTAAAAGCAAACATCTGGGGGTCTTCCCTGTAATGCGTGATCCATCGCGCAAAAAAGAAACAAATGTTAATGGCTCACTATTATTAACCATTGATTGACATAATATTAACAATGTTTAAGGAGAAGCGCTATGAGCCAATATAATAAACACCCTATACCTACCGCGATTGCGGAAAACGCCTTAATCACCGCCGAACAGTATAAAAAGATGTATCAGGCATCGGTGCAAGATCCTGATTCCTTCTGGCGGGAACAAGGCAAGATAATCGATTGGATCAAACCCTATCAACAGGTCAAAAACACCTCTTTTGACCCAGGCCATGTTCGCATTCGCTGGTTCGAAGACGGCACGCTCAACGTGGCGGCAAACTGTCTCGATCGTCATCTTGCCACGCAAGGCGATCAAACTGCGATCATTTGGGAAGGCGACGACGCCAAAGAAAGCAAAAAAGTCACCTATCGTGAACTGCATCAGGCGGTCTGCCGTTTTGCCAATGTGCTGAAATCAAAAGGGATCAGTAAGGGCGATGTGGTCGCTATTTATATGCCGATGGTGCCGGAAGCGGCCGTGGCGATGCTGGCCTGTGCCCGCATCGGTGCCGTGCATTCAGTGATCTTCGGCGGATTCTCTCCGGAATCGATCGCCGGGCGAATCGTCGATTCCAGCGCCAAGCTGGTGATCACCGCCGATGAAGGCGTTCGCGCCGGGCGGACGATCCCGCTGAAAAAGAATATCGACGAAGCCCTGCGCAATCCGGCCGTCACCAGCGTCAACCATGTGATCGTTTTCCAGCGCACCGGTAAACCCGGAAACTGGCAAGACGGCAGAGATCTGTGGTGGCACGAGCTGGTCGCACAGGCGGATGATCATTGCCCGCCTGAAGAAATGAACGCGGAGGATCCGCTGTTTATCCTCTATACGTCCGGTTCAACCGGTAAACCTAAAGGGGTGCTGCATACCACCGGCGGTTATCTGGTATACGCCGCGACGACGTTTAAATATGTGTTTGATTATCACCCCGGCGACATTTATTGGTGTACCGCCGACGTCGGTTGGGTTACCGGCCACAGCTACCTGTTGTACGGCCCGCTGGCCTGCGGCGCCATCACGCTGATGTTCGAAGGCGTACCCAACTGGCCCACCGCCAGCCGGATGGGACAAGTGGTGGACAAACATCAGGTCAATATCCTGTACACCGCACCAACGGCCATCCGCGCGCTGATGGCGGACGGCGACAAAGCGATCGAAGGTACTTCGCGCCAGTCGCTCAAAATCATGGGCTCGGTGGGGGAACCCATCAACCCGGAAGCCTGGGAATGGTACTTCAAAAAAATCGGCAACAGCCGTTGCCCGATTGTCGATACCTGGTGGCAAACGGAAACAGGTGGCTTCATGATCACTCCGTTGCCCGGCGCCATTGAACCTAAACCCGGTTCAGCGACGTTACCGTTCTTCGGGGTGCAGCCCGCCTTGGTGGACAACATCGGTAATCCACAAGACGGCGCCTGCGAAGGCAACCTGGTGATTACCGACTCCTGGCCCGGTCAGGCGCGTACGCTGTTTGGTGACCATGAACGTTTTGAACAGACCTACTTCTCTACGTTCAAGGGCATGTATTTCAGCGGCGACGGCGCACGCCGTGATGAAGACGGCTATTACTGGATAACCGGCCGTGTAGACGACGTGCTGAACGTATCCGGCCACCGGCTGGGAACGGCGGAAATCGAATCCGCGCTGGTTTCACACCCGAAAATCGCCGAAGCAGCGGTAGTCGGCATTCCGCACAGCCTCAAGGGGCAGGCGATCTATGCTTACATCACGCTGAATCATGGCGAAGAGCCGACCAGTGAACTGTATACCGAAGTGCGCAACTGGGTACGAAAAGAGATAGGCCCTATCGCGACGCCGGATATCCTGCACTGGACCGATGCTCTGCCGAAAACCCGATCCGGCAAAATCATGCGGCGTATTCTGCGCAAGATTGCAGCCGGGGATACCAGCAATCTGGGGGATATCTCAACCCTCGCCGATCCTGGCGTGGTAGAGAAATTGCTGGAAGAAAAACAAGCCATGGACAACACACCGTCTTAACCGTCATCCGATAAAAACAGCGCCGCCCGCACCGGATCGTATTACGCCGTCTGGTGTGTGGTGGCACCTAAAAACGCCCGCCCACAAGGGCGACGCGACTTATCTGACTGGAGATTTATGATGAATGATCTCATTTATCAACGGATTGAAGATAACCCGCTATTTAAAGAACTGGTCCAGAAACGGCAACGTTTTGCCGCCTTTCTTTCGCTGATCATGCTGGTGTTGTACATCGGTTTCATTCTGTTGATCGCCTTTGCACCGGGCTGGCTGGGAACACCCATCGCACCCGGCGCGGGGACGACCCGCGGCATCCCGTTGGGTATCGGGCTCATTATCATCTCCTTCACGCTTACTGGTATTTATGTCTACCGTGCCAATGGTGAATTTGACCGCCTGACCAAAGCATTGCTGAATGAGGTGCAAAAATGAAAAGCCGCATTTTCCTGCTGACCGGTCTGCTGGGGCTACCGATATGGGCGCAAGCGGCGGATGCCGTTTCCGGCAACGTCCAAAAGCAACCGCTGAATATTCAGGCCATTGTGTTGTTTGTGTTATTTGTGGCGGCAACCCTCTACATCACCTATTGGGCTTCCAAACGTACCCGTTCGCGCAGTGATTACTATACTGCGGGTGGTAATATCACCGGCTTTCAGAATGGGCTGGCGATCGCCGGCGACTATATGTCCGCGGCCTCGTTCCTCGGCATTTCAGCGCTGGTGTACACGTCCGGCTTTGACGGCCTGATCTATTCACTCGGCTTTCTGGTAGGCTGGCCGATCATTCTGTTCCTGATCGCCGAACGGCTGCGTAACCTGGGCCGTTATACCTTCGCCGATGTGGCTTCTTACCGGTTGCAGCAAAAACCGATCCGCACCCTGTCCGCCTGCGGCTCGCTGGTGGTGGTGGCACTGTACCTGATTGCGCAGATGGTGGGCGCAGGTAAACTCATCCAGTTGCTGTTCGGGCTGAACTACCATATCGCGGTGGTGCTGGTCGGCATCCTGATGGTGATGTACGTACTGTTCGGCGGTATGCTGGCGACCACCTGGGTGCAAATTATCAAAGCGGTATTGCTGCTGTGCGGCGCCACCTTTATGGCGATCATGGTGCTGAAAACGGTCAACTTCAGCTTTGACAGCCTGTTCAGCGAGGCCATCAAGGTTCACGCGAAAGGCATTGCCATCATGAAACCCGGCGGGCTGGTGTCCGACCCGATCTCCGCGTTGTCTCTTGGGCTGGGGCTGATGTTCGGCACCGCTGGCCTGCCGCACATCCTGATGCGCTTCTTCACCGTCAGCGATGCCAAAGAAGCGCGTAAAAGCGTGCTCTTCGCCACGGGTTTCATGGGGTATTTCTACTTCCTGACGTTCATTATCGGCTTCGGCGCGATTCTGTTGGTGAGTGCTAACCCCGCCTTTAAAGACGCGGCGGGCACGTTGATTGGCGGCAACAATATGGCGGCAGTACACCTTTCCAATGCGGTAGGCGGCAACTTCTTCCTCGGCTTTATCTCCGCGGTCGCTTTCGCCACCATTCTGGCGGTAGTCGCCGGGTTGACGCTGGCCGGCGCATCCGCAGTATCCCATGACCTGTACTCGAATGTGATCAAGAAAGGCCAGGCCACCGAGCGCGACGAACTGAGGGTATCGAAACTTACGGTGCTGGCGCTGGGTGTGATCGCCATCCTGCTGGGGATTTTGTTCGAAAATCAGAACATCGCCTTCATGGTGGGGCTGGCATTCTCGATTGCCGCCAGCTGTAACTTCCCGATTATCCTGTTGTCGATGTACTGGTCGAAGTTGACCACCCGCGGAGCGATGATCGGCGGTTGGGCCGGGCTGTTAACGGCAATTATCCTGATGATTCTGGGGCCGACCATCTGGGTGAAAATTCTCGGTCATGCGACCCCGATCTATCCGTATGAATATCCGGCGCTGTTCTCGATGCTGGTGGCTTTTGTCGGTATCTGGTTTTTCTCGATTACCGATAATTCCGCCAATGCAGTCGAAGAACGCAGCAAGTTCAAGGCGCAGTTCATCCGTTCACAAACCGGCCTGGGTATCTCAAAAAGTTCCTCTCACTAAGCGAGACAGGGCTGACCACAACCAACCGGGGAGCAACTCCCCGGTTTTTTTTTATACTTTCTCGCTGAGTACCGCTTCCAGCAAATCCAGTTCACGCAACATCTTTTGCAGCGTTTCGTTGCTGATGCGTTGCGTAGCACGCAGGTGATACAGCTCGGCGCGCTCGGCGCTGACGGCGGCCAGACGAAAGCGCCGCTCCAGATTCTCGACCGCCATACTGTTTTCCAGCTCATCGGTGCCCGCCACACGGCGATGCAGCATGCCGATGACGCGAGCACTCACTTCCGCCAGCACCTGATCATCGAGGTTTTCTTCCCGATCAGCCGCCAGGCGCTCCTGCATTTTTTTCAGGCAGTCGATAGCGACCTGCGCCATCGTCACCCGCGCCATGCGTTCTTCTTTCTTCTGCACGCTGTGGTCGGTCAGCGTAATGCCTCTTAACAGCAGCGGCAGCGCCACCACGCCGCACAGCAATGAAAACAGGATCACCCCGGTAGCAATAAACACCAGTTGATAGCGAGATGGAAACGGCTCGCCACTGTTCATAAACAGCGGAATAGACAGCACGCCTGCCAACGTGATTGCACCACGCACACCAGCAAAAGTACTGATCCAAATCTCGCGCGAGGTGTAGTTGGCAAACAGCATCGGGCGCTTATTCTGCACATAACGGCTGTAGAGTTTCATCAGCCACAACCAGGCAAATCGCAGCAGTAACAAGGCGCAATAGATCAGGACGATATCAGCGAACAACAGCCAGGTTTCAATGGTCGGATCCAGCTCCGCCTGCACAATCGACTCTTCAATCACACCGGGCAGTTGCAGCCCCAACATCAGGAATACCATGCCGTTGAACACAAACTCCAGCATGTTCCACACGCCGTTGGCCCGAAGCCGCATATTGAGCGGCGCCTGCCGCAGCAGTTGAGTTCGGCTGATGGTCATCCCCGACGCCACCGACGCCAGAATGCCTGATACGCCGAAATGTTCGGCAATCAGGTAAGCGGCAAATGGCAGCAACAACAGTAATACGATCTGAGTCGCAGCATCATCATCGTTTTGATGACCAAGCAGCGACAGGGATTTGCTGTACACCCAGGTCACACCGATGCCGGCTAGCAGGCCGCCCAGCGCCACCTGCAAAAACGCCAGCGTCGCGCCGGACACGGTAAACACCATGGTTCCCATCGCAATCGCTACTGCAAACTTGAGCGAAACCAGCGCCGACGCATCATTCATTAGCGCCTCCCCTTGCAGGATCCCCATCAACTTTTTCGGGATCCTGTCTTCACCGACGATGCCCGACAGCGCGACGGCATCCGTAGGAGACAACACGGCGGCTAGCGCAAACGCGGCCACCAGCGGCATTTCGGGGATCATCCAGTGTAACAGGTAACCAATGCCCACCACGGTAATCACCACCAGCACCAGCGCCAGCCCCAGAATTTCGCGCATGTGGTGCAGAAACTCGCGGGTCGAGGTTTTCCAGCCATCGGCAAACAGCAACGGCGGGATAAACAGCACCATAAACAGTTCGGGATTGAAATCGACATGCAAACCAAATTGCGGCCAGGCCAGTATGGCGCCAAGCCCGATCTGCATCAGCGGCAGTGGTATCTGAAAAGGCAGAAGACGCGTCATTACGCCGGAAAGCGACACTATCAGCGTCATGATCAGAATGGTGAAAAATATTTCCATGTGTTCCCTGGTTGATTGCCGTTACATGAAAGGACTCCGGGTCGTTGCCATCCGGTGCCGACAGCACCATAGGATGGGTGATCTTTATGAATAATAACAAGATATAGTGTGATGAACAGAAAACGATGACAAAAAGTCGTCGCCTTTAGCACGGCAGAATAAAAAAGGGGAACCGTCGTTCCCCTTTATGCATCAGGTGATGAAAAACTACAGCGCCCAGCCGCCAGCGTAAAAGGCGACCAGTGCCACAGCGATAATCACGGTGCCGATATTCAGCTTACGCCATTCGCCGGAGAACAGACGGCCCAGTACCAGTGCACCAAAGCCCAACATAATGCCGGTAACGATGTTACAGGTCAGCACGATGAACACCGCGCACACCAGGCCGGACATCGCATCGACAAAGTCGTTGAAATCCAGTTTGGACACATTGCTCAGCATCAGCAGGCCGACATACATCAGCGCTGGCGCTGTGGCATAAGCCGGCACCAGGTAGGACAACGGCGACAGGAACAGGATCAGCAGGAACAACACGCCGACTACCGTAGCCGTCAAACCGGTTTTGCCGCCAGCCGCGGTACCCGCCGCCGATTCAATGTAGACGGCGGCCGGAGAGGTTCCGACCAGGCTTGCGAAAATGCTGCTGACGGAATCGGCAGTCAACGCGCGTCCGCCATTGATAATCTGGCCGTCTTTATCCAGCAGATTCGCCTGCCCCGCCACGGCACGAATAGTACCGGTCGCATCAAACACCGCCGTCATAACCAACGCCAGCACGCTCGGCAACACAGCCGGCTGTAACGCACCTTTGATATCGAGACCGAAAATCAGCGACTGACCATTCGCATCGGTCAGGCTCGGCAGGGCAAACAGTCCCTGATATTTAACGTTCGGATCAAAAATCAGCCCGATGACCGAAATGGCGACAATCACCAGCAAGATCCCACCCGGTACCCGGCGCTTTTCAAGGCCGATGGTGGCGGCCAGGCCGATCAGCGACATCGCCACCGGAAACGCAGTGAAGTGCCCCAACGCCACCGGCAAGCCGTCTATCGGGTTCTTGATGACCAGCCCAATCCCATTGGCGGCGATAATCAGCAAAAACAGCCCGATACCGATACCCGCGCCGTGCGCCACGCCCATCGGCAGGTTGCGCAGGATCCAGGAGCGAATGCCTGTCGCGGATACCACGGTGAACAGAATACCCATCATAAAGATAGCGCCCAGAGCGACCGGCACACTAATGTGCTGGCCCAGCACCAGACTGAAGGCGGTAAACGCGGTCAGCGAAATCGCACAACCAATCGCCATCGGCAGGTTGGCCCACAACCCCATCAGCAGAGAACCAAATCCAGCCACCAGACAGGTTGCGACAAACACCGCCGCTGGCGGGAAGCCTGCTTTACCCAGCATACCCGGCACGACGATGACCGAATAAACCATCGCCAGAAAGGTAGTCAGGCCCGCCAACACTTCCTGACGCACGCTACTGCCGCGCTGTGTAATCTTGAAAAAGGCATCAAGCGCGCCTGCGGAACGCGCCGCATCGCCAGCCTGACGAGTGGTATTGGACATGATGTATCCCCTGAAATGTCGTTGTTATCAAATGCTATGGTTTACCAAACGCTATAGGTATCAAGCGTGCCGGTGTTATCGCACGCCGTAGCCGGCGCTTAGAGCCTATCCCATTAGGGCTATTTCGCTTGGTCAGTATTCGAAAACGGTATGATGCAACGCCCCTTGCCAGACGCCGTAAAACCTGCCGTTTTCCCACGCCGACCTGATAAGCAAACGATTAACCGTCACGTTACAAGGTGGCTGAATCCTGCCAGTTGTTGTTGAGGCGGCAGATTATCCTGCCTTCGGGACATCCATTTCAACTGCTATTCCCTGTGATCACCTCATGGTAGCGGACAAACCGCCGGCTACCGACAGCTAGCGCGGCCATTTGTCGGGCCCCGTCCATCATCAATTCGTATGGCAATGCATTGAGTATGAAAGAAAATAAAACAATGGTTCAGAAAGAGCGGACTGGGTGTTTATTTTTTTGTGATTAAGCTCACAAAAAATATTGACCATTCTGTGAGCCCGGTATATCTTTAAAACCGTGAACGACATCACACAAATAATGAATCATATAGAGGATACGACAATGAAAATGCTGAACAAAATTATCGCCATGTTTGAAAAATTCACCATCGACTTCGGTACTTTCAACCACTAATTCTTTTAAGCGTATGGGGGAAACACCATGAGTATTGTCCGTCAAATCACTCAAATCTTAAAAGCGCTGGGCAAGACCTACCGCGGTGTCAGCCCTTACGCCTGGTTTCGTTAATCAACAATCATTCTCTCCTTCTTTAAATTGTGGCTACCTTCGTCGGGTAGCCACTTTTTTTTGCATCCGATTTTTGTATTTGATTAACGGTACAACGATGCTTCACCGCACGGGCGCGTCTTAAAGCGACGGTGCAGCCACAGATATTGTTCCGGTGCGCGCAAAATCTCCCGCTCAATCACCCGATTCATGTACTGCGCCGCCTGTTGTTGATCCTGGTATGGATAGTCTTCCAGTTCCGGTTCAATCACCAGTTGATATCCCTGCCGGTTCGGTTTACGAATCAGCACCGTGGTAATCATCGCCGGTTTGGCTAAACGGTGAATAGTGAACGTTCCGCAGGTTGTCGCCGCCTGTTCCACCGCAAAGAACGGTGCAAATACACTGCCTTTAGGGCCGTAATCCTGATCCGGCGCGAACCATACCGCTTCGCCGCTCTTCAGCGCCTGCACCATGCCACGCAAATCTTTGCGATCAATCATCGCCTTATTAGAGCGAGAGCGTCCCCAGGTTTGCACCAGCTCCATCACTTTATTGTTATGCCGCCGGTACATCGCCATCATCGGCTGGCATAGCCCCATCGCACGGCCGCCCAGCTCCAGCGACATAAAGTGAATGCCGATCACCATCACGCCGCGTTGTTCGCGCCCAGCCTGCTGCAGATGCTCAAAGCCGGAAACATCGAACCAGGCTCTGACCCGTCGATCCGACCAGAACCAGGCCATGCCGGTTTCCATCAACGCCATTCCCAGCGACGCGAAATTCGCTTCCACCAGCGCTTCACGTTGCGATACCGGCATCTCAGGAAAGCACAGTTCCAGATTACGACGAGCAATGCTCACCCGCCGTTTGAGAAAATAACGGGAGTGGCGTCCCAGCCAGTCACCCAGCCGCATCAGCATCGGATAAGGCAACTGTACCAGCAGAAACAGTACGGCAAGGCCGAACCACAGCAGCCAGTAACGGGGGTGGCACAAGTCCCAGGTAAAGGTTTGTTGAGTCATTATCGAATATCTTCTTGAAAGTCATACCAGCCAGTTTTAACAAACTCACCATGCACGACGTTGTCGTTATCCAGACAGCCCGGAGGAAAACACAGTCTATGTGAAAAAAGAGGAGAACCCGGCGGTAAAAGCAGCCCGGCGAACCCCGAGTCATTTACCGCTAAAAAGCGGTTCAGATTACCCGAAATCCGCCAAAGAAAGGAGAGTTCCAAGTGTAAAGATTGTGCGGCGACGATGACGCCGCTGAATGCTATCAGGCGCGGGTGGCCAGAATCACGCTTGAGGCTTTGATCAGCGCAATCACGCGGGAACCGGCTTGTAACCCCATTTCGGCTACGCTTTCATTAGTGACGCTGGCGGTCAGTTTCAGCCCTTTGGCGGTAGTGATGTGTACCGTGGCGTGCACCGCACCGTTGACCACATGATCAATCGTACCGCTGAATTGGTTACGTGCCGAGAAATTCAGGCCGCAATCCGCCGAGGCCAAAATCACCCATGGCGCTTTGATCAGGGCTACAGCGGATTTTCCAGGCGCCAGACCCAACGTCACGACGCTATTACGAGTGATGACGGTGGTCAGTTTTTCTCCGCTTTCCAGCGTCAGCACGACCTCACTGTTGACCGCACCTTCAGCAATACGATCCACAATACCATTCAATTGGTTTCGTGCAGAAACAGACATAATTCCTCCTGGATAAATTCAGTGAATGCATCATAAAAAGCGTACAACAGTCACCTATCAAACGCTTTTTCCCGCAGCAGTACAAGCCATCAGCGCCGGTTTTATTTTATGGAAACCGTCGTCACCAAATCGTCACCTGCCTGCCATGTCCTTGCAGTCTTCCCTGCGCAGCATATGGCTTGCGTTTTACCGAAATTCGTTGACTGGCATTCATCTATCACCATGCGAAAACTATCACTATGCGAAAACCATAACCATGCGAAAACCATCACCATGCAAAAAAACTGGCTCCCTTGGGTGATTCTGTCGCCTTCTCTGCTGTTTCTGTTGTTATTTACCTATTTTCCGCTGTTACGCTCCATGTATGACAGCCTGTTCGATACCCGCATGGCCGGTGCGGATGCACCGTTTGTCGGTTTAGGCAATGTTATTCGTCTGTTGGATGACGCCATTTTCTGGCGCGCACTGTTCAATAATCTGGTCTACATCCTGTTGACGGTGATCCCCGGCGTCGTACTGGCGCTGTTGCTGGCGGTTGCACTATGGGAAAACCGCGCAGTCAATCGCTGGCTGCGCACCGCCTTCTTCTTCCCGATGATCATTCCGATGGTCAGCGCCGCCGCGCTGTGGCTGTTCATCTTTATGCCGGGTATCGGCCTGCTGGATTACTATCTGGCCAAGCTGTTCGGGCCAATGAACAACAATTATCTGGGTCGCAGCAATAGCGCCCTGCTGGCGCTCGCGCTGATTGGGGTGTGGAAATTCGCCGGTTACTACATGCTGTTCTTTCTGGCCGGGCTGCAAAGCATCCCCCCCTCCACCCGCGAAGCCGCCGTCATGGAAGGTGCCACGCCGACACAGGTGTTTTTCCGCGTCACGCTGCCGTTGCTGCGCCCGACGCTGAGCTTCGTCATCACCACGGCGCTGATTTACTCCATCACCCAAATTGATCACGTGGCAGTGATGACCCACGGTGGGCCGGATAACGCCACTACGGTGCTGTTGTATTACATCCAGAATCTGGCCTGGGACACCCACGATCTCGGCAAAGCCTCCGCTGCGACCTTTCTGACGCTGGCCGGTCTGTTCGTGTTCTCGCTGATTAACCTGAAAGTACTGGAGAAAGGGGCTCATTATGAGCGTTGAGATATCCCCTACCGTAGTCAGTAGCGCACGTGTCCCTCTGCCGACCTGGCTACGCTGGCGCCAGTCGCGGCACGCAACGCTGAGTCTGCTGATGATCTGTGCCGCGCTGCTCTGGGTCAGCCCGTTTATCTGGATGCTCTCGTCTGCCTTTAGCGCCACCACCTTTGGCACCGGCATGGCGTCATTACTGCCGCGCTGGCCGTTAACGCTGGATAACTTTCGTGATGCCTGGCAGAGCGCCGACTGGGTAAGCCTGTATGCCAACACCATTTTTTTTACCTTCGGCACCTTCTTCATCCAGTTGCTGACCATCACCACCGCCGGTTACGTCTTCGCCTGCCATGAATTTCGCGGCAAACAGACGCTGTTTCTGCTGTTTCTGGTGCAGTTGATGATCATGCCGGTCGTGATGATGGTCCCCAACATGATGACGCTGAAGGCATTCGGCCTGCTCAATACCCTGACCGGCGTGATGATGCCCTATTTTACTTCGGCATTCGGCGTATTCCTGATGCGTCAGGCATTCCTGTCCATTCCCAAAGAAATTGAAGAAGCGGCGCTGATGGAAGGTTGCCGCTGGTGGCAAGTGGTTTTTCGCGTGCTGTTGCCGATGTCCTGGCCTTCCATTCTGGCGTTTGCCACCGTCAGCATTACCTATCACTGGAACGAGTACCTCTGGCCGCTAATGATGCTTAACGACCCGGACAAACAAGTGCTGACCGTCGGGCTGGTGTCATTCGCCATGGGGGCTGAATCCGGCGGGCAATGGGGCATGATCAGCGCCGGTACGCTGATGGTATGCCTGCCGTTAATGCTGGCGTTTGTCGTTTTCCAAAAACAGTTCCTGAAAAGCTTTGGCTTCTCCGGGATAAAATAAGGAGTTTTTCATGCTGTTAGCGCAAATTTCCGATACTCACTTTCGCAGCTCAGGGCAAAAACTGTACGGTTTCATCGATATCAACGCCGGTAACGCCGATGTGGTCTCACAACTCAACGCCCTCACCGAACGCCCGGATGCCGTCGTGATCAGCGGTGATATCGTCAACTGCGGTCATCCGTCGGAATATCAGGTCGCCCGCCAGATTTTGGGTAACCTGACCTACCCGCTGTACATCATCCCCGGTAACCACGACGACAAAACCCATTTTCTGGAATACCTGCAACCGCTGTGCCCGCAACTGGGCAACGACCCGCAGAACATGCGTTATGCAATTGATGATTTCGCCACCCGGCTGTTGTTCATCGACTCCAGCCGCGCCGGCACCTCCAAAGGTTGGTTGACGGAAGAGACGCTGTCCTGGCTGGAAGCGCAACTGATGCGTGATGACAAACCCACCGCGGTATTCATGCATCATCCGCCGCTGGCGCTCGGCTCCGCCCAGATGGACCGCCTCGCCTGTGAAAACGGGCACCGCCTGCTGGAACTGGTGGAACGCTTCCCGGCGTTGGTGCGTATTTTCTGCGGTCACAATCATTGCCTGATCATGACGCAGTACCGTCAGGCAATCATCGCCACCGTGCCGGGCACCGTTCATCAGGTACCTTATTACCACCAGGACACCCGTCCTTATTACGACATGTCCCCACCATCCTGCCTGATGCACCGTCTGGTGGACCAGCAGTGGGTCAGCTACCTGCATCCGCTGTCGCATTATGCCGGCCCGTGGTTGTACGACGAAAAAATCAGTTGCCCGGTGGATGAGCGTTGATGGCTACGTTACGACTGCACAACGTCAGCAAGCAATTTGACGATAAACCGGCGCTGCGCTCGTTGTCGCTGGAGATTGCCGACGGGGAATTTCTGGTACTGGTAGGGCCGTCCGGCTGTGGCAAAAGCACCCTATTACGCCTGCTGGCCGGGCTGGAAGCGGTCAGCGACGGCGAAATTTGGCTGGATGGCACCAACATCACCGCTCAATCGCCGCGTGATCGCAACTTCGCGATGATCTTTCAGAACTACGCGCTGTTTCCCCACCTGACGGTGAAGGACAACATCACCTTCGGTATGCAAATTCGCCATGAACCGAAAGCAAGTTGGCAGCCCCGGCTGGAAAAAGTAGCGCAATTGCTGCAACTGGATACATTGCTGGATCGTAAACCGGGCAAGCTGTCCGGCGGCCAGCGCCAGCGGGTGGCGATGGCGCGCGCCATCGTGCGTGACCCGAAATTGTTTTTGATGGACGAGCCGCTGTCCAATCTGGACGCCCGGCTGCGCACCGAAGTGCGCGACGGCATTATGACATTGCATCAGCAACTCAAGACCAGCACCGTTTATGTCACCCACGACCAGATAGAAGCCATGTCGATGGCGGATCGCATCGTGGTGATGAACCACGGAGAAGTCCAGCAAGTCGGTACGCCGGAGCAACTGTACGCGTTCCCGGGCAACCTGTTTGTCGCCAGCTTCATCGGCTCGCCGGCCATGAACATTGTCACACTGCCTTGCAGCGGCGGTATGGTGCAGGTCGGCGAAAACACGCTCCCTCTGCCGCCACACGCCACGCATCTTCAGGCGGTCTTTTTCGGCATTCGCCCGGAACACCTCACCGATACCCCCGAGGCAGAACAACATACACATCACCTGTCCGGCATCGTGATGCAACGAGAATTGATGGGCGCAGACTATCTGCTGCACATCAGCACGCCCATCGGCGAACTACGCTACAGCCGCAAAAATCGCGGCGATATCCCGATGGTGGGCGATAGCGTCAGCCTCGGCTTTTCACCTTTTGATGTTCATCTTTTTCATGCTGAAACACAGCAGAATCTATACCAGGAGACTTCCCATGCATAAGCCCCTGAAACAGCGGTTACAGGCGCTGGCCCTTGGCATGTCGCTGGCCTTTACCGGTTCAGCGCTGGCCAAACAAAACATCGACTTCATGTTTCCCGCCCCGGTGGACGGCAAGCTGACGATGGAAATGACCCGCATCATCAAAGAATTTAATAATTCCCAACAGGATGTGGAAGTCCGGGGGATTTTCACCGGTAACTACGACACCACCAAAATGAAAGCGGAAGCGGCGCAAAAAGCCGGTCAGCCGCCCGCTCTGGTGATTATGTCCGCCAACTTCACTACCGATCTGGCGCTGAAAAATGAAATCCTGCCGATGGATGAGCTGTTCAAATTCGGCAACGAAAAAGCCGGCACGTTTTTAACCAACGAATTTTGGCCCGCCATGCACAAGAATGCCCAGGTGATGGGGGTGACGTATGCAATCCCGTTCCACAATTCGACGCCGATCCTCTATTACAACAAGACCCTGTTCGAAAAAGCCGGTATCGCACAACCGCCGCAGAACTGGCAGGAACTGCTGGCCGATGCCAAAAAACTGACCGACCAGAGCAAAGGCCAGTGGGGTATCATGCTTCCCTCCACCAATGATGACTACGGCGGCTGGATTTTCTCCTCGCTGGTGCGCGCTAATGGCGGCAATTACTTCAACGAAGACTATCCGGGCGAAGTCTATTACAACAGCCCGACTACCATCGGCGCACTGCGTTTCTGGCAGAACCTGATCTACAAAGATAAGGTGATGCCGTCCGGCGTGCTGGATTCCAAACAGATCAGCGCCGCCTTCTTCTCCGGCAAACTGGGCATGGCGATGCTGAGTACCGGCGCTCTGGGCTTTATGCGTGAAAATACCAAAGACTTTGAACTGGGCGTCGCCATGTTACCGGCCAGGGAGCAACGGGCAGTGCCGATCGGCGGCGCCAGTCTGGTCAGTTTCAAAGGTATCTCCGATGAGCAGAAAAAAGCGGCCTACCAGTTCCTGAGCTACCTGGTCAGCCCACAGGTCAACGGCGCATGGAGCCGTTTCACCGGCTATTTCTCGCCGCGTAAAGCCTCATACGACACCCCGGAAATGAAGGCCTATCTGGAGCAAGACCCTCGGGCCGCCACCGCACTGGAGCAGTTGAAATACGCTCACCCGTGGTACGCCACCTATGAAACCGTGGCGGTGCGCAAAGCCATGGAAAACCAGCTGGCCGCGGTGGTAAATGATGAAAAGGTCACGCCGGAAGCGGCCGCCAAAGCCGCCCAGCAGGAAGCCGATACCCTCATGAAACCCTATGTCGACCAGACGGCGCTTGCCCCGGTGAAGTAATACCTGAACAGGGCGTTGTGAAGTACGATGCCGGTTTGACCGGCATCATCTTTTCTCAGTGGCTTATCAACGCACCCGATCACCGGAACCTTTACCAACCACGGTTTGTATCAGATAAGTGAAGTAATGCTTCACCGACAAGGTCTGAATCATCTTCTGATCCCACTCGGCCAGTTTTTGCGGTGTGGACATGTCGATAGCATTCACCTGTGCCAGCCCGGTAATCCCCGGCAACACCTCAAAGACACCGCGCGCCTGACGTTCGGCAATCAGCTCTTGTTGATTAAACAGGCAAGGACGCGGCCCAACCAGACTCATTTCCCCTTTCAGCACGTTGATCAACTGGGGTAGCTCATCCAGCTTGGTTTTACGCAAAAAAGCGCCTAACCGCGTCACAGAGCTGCGGCTGGCAAGGTGCGTCGCCACCGACTCCGTCGCCACGGCCATGGTGCGAAACTTGATCAAATTAAATGGCCGCTGATGACGCCCAACGCGTTGCTGGATAAAAACCGGCGAACCGGTATCAAATAACCCCAACACATAAACGATCAACATCACCGGCCACAGGCATAACACCCCCACCAGCGCCAGCAAGATATCCAGAACACGCAGCATAATAATCGGTCAACCTTCTTTGGATAGAGACTCGGAAACACCGGACATTTCCGCCAGAAACGCCCGCGCCGTGATGGCAATCGCCTGATGATAGGAGATAGCGGGCTGCCAGCCAAGCTGTTGCCGGGTTTCACGCACATCCACCTGCAGCGACCCCAGCAAACGCTCCGCCACGGCGGATTTTCCAAGCAAAGCCGCACCGCTTTTCAGTATCCATGGCAGCAGCGGCCAGCAACGATTTTTCGTCCCCAACGCCGTTGCCATATCCGCCAGCAGCTCGGCGGTAGAGACATCGTGGTCATCCGATACCAGCCACACGCGCCCCGGCGCCTGCGGATGACGAAGACTCAACAGAATCAGATCAGCCAGATTATCCACAAACACCAGGCTGCGCTGGTTATGAACCGCCGCCAACGGCAACGGCACACCTTTACGCACCCAATTCATCATCGCGCGGAAATTGGCTTTTACACCCGGCCCATACACCAACGGCGGGCGAATAATCACCACCTCGAGACCGGTATCTTGCGCCAGCCGCATCAATCCCTGTTCGGCCTCATACTTGCTCAAGCCATAAGGATCGCCCGGCGGTGCCGCCACTTCCGGCTGAAAAGGCTGACCTGGCTGGGTCGCCTCGCCATTTACTTTAATTGAACTGACAAAGACAAACCGCTTAACACCCGATTCGGCAGCCTGCCGCGCCAGTTGCAACGTTCCCGCGACATTGGTTTCCCGATACAACGCCAGCGCATCACAGCCATCCTGCATCTGGTGAACTCTGGCGGCACAGTGCACAACGGCATCCACACCCTTTAGTGCCGACGTCCAATCTGTCGTCGCCGTCAGATTGGCGAGAATCATCGTGCTATCGCTTGCATCGCCGCGTTCGCTGCCGTGCAAAACACAGGTAATTCCCTGCTCGCCCGCCAGCGCGACCACCCGGCTACCGATAAACCCCCGGCTTCCCGTTACTAAGATTTTCAATATGGTTACCTTCCTGAATAGCTCGGCTCATGATGGCCGGATAGACCCATAACTAAAATTAAGATAAGCACGTCTGGTCAAGACATTGTTAGACCACTAAAATACTCCGCTAATACTACTTTATTGTCACACACGGACATTCAGGTTCTGATGTTTAAACTTATTCCGCTTTTGCTTAATGCAGAGCGCACAACTAAACGCATAGTGACAGTAAGCTATGACATTATCGCGATTGTTTTTTCACTGTACCTGGCCGTCGCCGTCCGTTTAGGTACCGCCGAATTCCCGGTCGGTTATGCTGAAATAGCCAGCGTCATCGTCACGTTATCCATCACAATCCTGGTCTTCATACGTTGTGGTATGTATCGCGCCGTGTTGCGCTATATGATGCTGCCGGCAATGGGGTATGTTTTTCTATCGGTTATTCTCTCTGCCATCAGTCTGGCGCTGAGCAGCTTCTTTTTTCAGTCTTTTGTCCCGCGTAGCGTACCCTTTATCTATGCGGGCTTAGCGACGCTCGCACTGGGTAGCCCGCGCGTACTCATCCGAACCTTCTACTATCACTACTATAAACGTCAGAAACCGAACGTTTTTATCTATGGCGCAGGCGCTACCGGACGGGACCTACTTTATGCGTTGATCCAGGGAGACGAGTATCATCCCGTCATCATCCTTGATGATGATGAGAAAAAGATCGGCCAGATCATTTGCGGCATCAAAGTACACCACAGCGGTGAATTTGAGAAACTGAAGCCGCTCTATCAACCCGTTAAGTTGTTGTTGGCGATTAATAACATACAAAAAGGTCAACGACTGAGATTACTGGAGAAGCTTTCTCATTGGCCGATTGAAGTGCAATCCGTGCCCTCGGTTGAAGACATCGCCGCCGGCAAGGCTGTCGCCACGGAAGTACGCGATCTGGATGTCGCGGACCTGCTGGGCCGAGCGGCGGTTGACCCCGACAAGCAGTTGATGACGAAAAACATTACGGGAAAATCCGTGATGGTAACGGGCGCCGGTGGGTCGATTGGTTCGGAGCTTTGCCGCCAGATTCTGGCGCAGCGCCCAAAAACGTTGGTGTTGTTTGAACTCAATGAGTACAACCTCTATACCATCGATCAGGAACTGCAGGGTATCAAAAAGCGCCTGATGCTTGAGACGAAAATCGTCACGGCATTAGGTTCGGTACAAAAACAAAACCGGGTGCAAAAGCTGATTCATACCCATCAAGTCGAAACGATTTACCATGCCGCAGCTTACAAACATGTGCCATTAGTTGAAGAGAACGTGATTGAAGGGATCCGCAACAACGTATTTGGTACATTGGCCTGCGCCGAAGCAGCGATAGCCGAAGGGGTGGAAAATTTCACGCTCATCTCTACCGACAAGGCAGTGCGCCCGACCAATATCATGGGCACCAGCAAACGGATGGCGGAACTCATTTTGCAAGCGCTGGCGGAACGCCAAAACCAGACAACGTTCACCATGGTGAGATTTGGTAATGTGCTGGGGTCATCCGGCTCGGTTGTCCCGCTGTTTAAAAAGCAGATCCGCCAAGGCGGCCCAGTCACAGTGACACACCCGGATATTATTCGTTATTTTATGCTTATTCCCGAAGCGGCACAGTTGGTGATACAAGCTGGGGCCATGGGGATGAATGGGCAGGTATTCGTATTGGATATGGGCGAGCCTGTCAAAATTCTCGATTTAGCCCGCAGAATGATCAACCTGATGGGAATGAAAAGCTATATAGAGGGCCAGGGGCACGCAGAAGAAGGTGATATCGCGATTAAGTTCACGGGATTACGCCCCGGAGAAAAGCTTTATGAAGAGTTATTGATCGGTAAAAATGTTGAAGGGACCAGCCATCCGAAGATCATGACGGCGCAGGAAGAGAAGTTGAGTTGGCAAGAGATGGATCTATTATTAAAAGAGCTGGATCTTTATTGCCACAACTTCGACGTTAATAATATTAAAGATATCCTGCTGCGGGCACCAACGGGTTATAACACAAAGTGTTATACAGATGCTCATTGACTATGAAGTGCAGCGCTTCATAGCGCTGTCTCCTGAAGTGAGATGAACGCTTTAATCACTATAAATATTTATTTTTATTACTGCGTTCAATCACTCTTTGATAAAGAGCCATATACCTGTCGACCATATGCGTGGCGGTAAAATTCTCGTCAAAGCGCTGCTTCGCCATCCTTCCCATCTGCTGGGATTTTTCAACATCCAGCCACAACGTCATTAATGCCTGCTTCAGTGCCACAGGATCAGCCGGCGGCACGGCGATTCCTGTCACCTGATCCTGGTTAATATAGGTTGTTCCTGTTCCTATTTCACAGGAAATCATCGGTTTACCATACATTGCGGCTTCAAGTAATGTCATGCCATAAGCTTCAGAACGAAGATGAGAAGGGAATACGACACCACAGCATAACTCCAATAATGCGCATTTATCTTCATCAGACAGCGCCCCCAGAAAATGGGTGTTTTTTAAACCTAATGAAATAGCCTGTGACTTCAATTCATTTTCATAAGGGCCTTCACCAACGATAACCAATGGATAATCAATATCTCTCATGGCTTCAAGTAAAAATGACAGCCCTTTGTAATAACGCAAGAAACCAACAAACAGGAAAAAACGCTCACCAAGCTGACTCTTCCATTTATCAAGAACAGCCTGTGATGATTGATGGTATGAGTCGGGGTCCAAACCAAACGGGATAACCTCAGCCGGCTTTACCAACGACTGCAAGACTGGGCTGGTAGTCACATAATTTGGTGATGAAGCAACAACACTATCAACACTATTCAGGAAGCGTTTCATCAACGGTTGATAAAGCTTCAGCAGATATTTTTGTTTTACAATATCAGAATGGTAGCTGACAATTGCAGGTTTACGTACTTTAGCAATAAAGTGCACCAAATCCATGTAAGGCCATGGGAAATGATAATGAATAATATCTGCACTCGTAGCGAGTTCCTGGAAATCTTTTATGGCAGATAAAGAAAATCCCGTTGAAGCCAGATAAAAATCTTGGTGGGATGTGTGAACATGGTGATGCCCAATAACCCCATTCTTGGATGAGCCATCAGGGCTTAATGAAAGTACATCGACAGTAGCTCCCCGCCGAGATGCCCCCTCTGCCAGTTGATAAATAACTTGTTGCACACCACCATAGGCTACAGGGTAATATGTTTTAAAAAAATGAAGAATTTTCAAAGCATTTTTCTCATTTCTTAAGAAAAGGATACTATTTACTATTATAAAGACGGGTATTAGCGATGTTATGGTGGAACTATCTTAAAAGACGCATTAAAAGATACGATATTTTTATATAGCATAATTCTTTCAGCATAGCCATATAGACTATATTGATTTTATTTCGCCCCCTGAGAAGCACTTCTATTAAAACTCAGGGGACGTTCAACACTGTTCTTGCTACACTGAGGTTATAACGAGTACAGAATTGCGCAACTTATTTTGTTGATAACTCAATATACAACTCAGCTTGTGATTTTAATGTATACTTAGTTTCAGATACGCGACTCACTTTATTTGGTATAAAGTGTAATGTTTTGCCCGCCAATTCCAGATAGTTACCAATATCAAAGCGTGCATAATTATTATAGTCGGGAATGAGTCTAAACAATTCATCGAATGCAAATGATGAGGAACATAATACCCTCTTTGATACATCCATACATATGGAAGCAATGCCTGAACCATCTTGTCCATTTTCTACATATGGCAACCATACATAGTCAACAGATGCCGCGAGGTTAATGAAATCTTCGTTATCATATTCTCCCATGAAGAAAACACGATCTTTTACTTTTTTATTCTTACTTATTTTATCTTGTAAAGAGTGAATGTAATGATTCACTATTTCATTGTTTTTTATTGTCTGGGGATGCTGTCTACCAAAGATCATTAACTTATAATTTGATGGTAAATAAGACAACGTCTGGATTGCTAGAGAGTGCCCTTTATATTCATTAACGAATCCAAACATTCCCACGACTTTATCTTGCTCATCAATACCATATTCATCTTTGATCCTTTCATAGATATCTGAGGATGACTTATGACTTTCATCAACAATCTTAAGAGGATGTACATGCACATTGCTATAGTTAAAGAACATTTCAATCTGCTCTTTAGCTCTAAGAGTATGAACAATGAGATTAATATTGTTTTTAACGAGATATTTAATGATTTTTACATTTATTTTTGTTGATACATTCCGTCTCAAATCTGAAAGATACATATTAACAGCCGTCTTCAGGCGAAGCCTTAATGCCTGCTTAATCGCCTCACGCTGTGATGCACTATCACTGACTAATCTTGGGCTATGAAGAGTCACACTTGTATTAGGATTAGCAGAAACCAACTTACACACGCGCTTAATAATATCCGCCGGCATAGTACCATAAAGACCTGCTTCAAATTGAATATTGACACCATCGTAATCTTTGAGACTTTTACATATGTCATCAATATGCTTGTCAGCTTTTTTTCTAACACTATTATTAATAGACTGTGTCAGTAATAAGTTCAGACTCAGGCACTCGACCTGAGCTCCTGCGCTTATCATCGAATCCATCAGAATTTTAGTAAAATAAGCATTTCCGCAACTATCTGAGAAACTTGAAACTATAGCAATTTTTTTCATTTTCTAATACCAAGAATATTATTTTTGTACCATGAGATAGTATCTGAAATTTGCTCTTTAAGGTCAAACTTAGGATCGAATCCAGAATTACGTAACCGTTCTATTGATACACTTCTTCTTGGGATACCAATAGGTGCATTCTCATTCCAGGAAACTGATATTTTATTATCAAAACCACTAACTATCGCTTTTACTACATCGCCCATTGATGTCTCTACACCACTGGCAATATTTACAACACCACTTACATTATTCATAGCATGTAATGCAGCAAACCCAGCTTCTGAATTATGTAGAAAATCACGTGTAGTTTCAGGACGACCCCATACATTCAGAATGTTGTCACCATTTTGGATACTGTTATAGGCTTTATCGATAAGTGAAGGAATAACATGTCCATTGATTGGATCAAATCGGTCATTTTCCCCAAATAGATTTGTAAACAATGCATAACAATAATCAATACTATGATATTTTTTAAAATTTTCAAAAAAGCCAAGGCATGTCTTTTCGCCATAGCATATCCATATTCACCATCATGCGGTTCCCCCATCAAAATATCATCTTCAACCAATGGCTGTTGGATATAGGGGAATGGATAGGATGCGACAGTACCCGCAAAAAATATTTTCTTTACATTGAATTTATGACTAGAAACAATAACATTTTGGTTAATGATCGTATTATTAGAAATGGATTTTAGCTGATTATCCAAATTCCCTTTTAAGCCAAAAACAAGAGAGGCCAAATGAAAAACATACTCTGGTCTATTTTTATTTAGATAATCATCCACACTATCTTGATTTAGACAGTCCATTTCATTTCTATTAGGAGTTAATAGATTATCGTAACCACTACTCCTTAACGCATTCACTAACCCATACCCCAAAACACCACCGGAGCCGGTGATTAGTATCTTACTTGTCTTTTCCATTTACTCACCATTATAAATAATCATCCAAATCAGAAATATCCAACTCTTTTATACAACCATGCTCTAATAAAAAGAATCTATTGCAATATTCTCGAATCACTTCCTTTGAATGCGAGGCCAGGATGAGAACTGATGTATTACTTATCATTTCCTCTAATTTTATTCCCATTTTCTCTTTAAAATGAGTATCCCCGACAGTTAACCACTCATCCATCAAAAGAACATTCGGTTTAAGTGTTGAGATAATTGCAAAAGCAAGTCTTAACAACATGCCGCTTGAGTAGGTTCTCACAGGCAGATGTATATAATCGCCTAACTCACTGAACTCAATGATATAGTCAATGTGTTTCGTAATTTCCTTTCTTTTGAGCCCTAGTAAGATACCTCTTATATAAATATTCTGATATCCTGTAGCCTCACTATCCATCCCCATAGCCATATCAATCAGAGACACAACATCCCCATCAATATTAATATGACCTGTAGACGGATGATAAACACCAGCTAATACTCTCAGAAGGGTAGTTTTCCCCGCACCATTATGGCCAATCAGTGCGACACGATCGCCTTCGTATATGCTAAATGAAATATCATTCAGGGCCTTAACTGTAATACAATTTGCGCTATCATTGAATCCGCCTCCGACTGCTCGTTTGAATATAACCTTCTTCAAACTACGTTGCGAAGATGAATATATCGGAAAATCCACACTAACATGTACAGCATCAATTATCTTTTTCATAGATTAAAGCCAATATGCAATCTTGGTTCTGGTCTTATTCAGCAATATCAATGACAGAGAGAACAAGGTGAGAGTTATCACAAATGCAATTAATACCGACTTAGCCTCAGGTAAATGCCCAAGAATAGGCTCTCGAATAATATTAAAAAAATGAACCAATGGATTGAAATCAACCCAAAATAACCATTCTTTATTTAATTGTTCAGTTTTCCACATGATAGGCGTGAAATAAAAACTCACCAGCAGAATATTTTGAATGATCATTTGCATATCTCTAAATCGAGTACATATAATGCCAAGAATTATAGATCCAGAGAACAATGCTAAAGATAACAGAATAAAACCAAAAATAGAAAGCAATGCAATGGGACTCCATCCTTCGCCCACAAAGCTTATAACAAAAATAATAATAATAAAGTTATGGAGAAATACAATAATATTTCGACTTAATATTCTCAAGATTATTGAGCTAAAAGAAACTTTGCTTTGTCGAATTATATAATCGAATTGAATAAAACCATTGCATGCCTCAGTAATCTGAGTTGATATATATGTCCAAAAAACCTGGCCGATACAAAAAAATGGAAGATAATCTTTAACATCTAACTTAAATAATGTAGACCATAATAGACTCAACATTCCAACCAGAACAGCAGTACTAATTGTCACCCAAAAGGGTCCTAACGTTGAGCGCTTATATCGTTGTTTAATATCATACCATGATAAGATCACCCAAGACTCTGGATGAGTTAAAGCTAATCTCAAGTCATTTAACATTTAAAGATGCTCGAATTAATAAAAGAGCTGTATACACAGCCCTTTCTATTTACTATAAAAAATACTTACTCTACGCTAACACTAACATCGTAGCCATTAGATTTCAGGAGAGCGACTTGTTTAGCCTTCTCCAGATCATAAGCAACCATCTCATCAATCATTTCACCCAGAGTTGTCTCTGGAACCCAGCCCAATTTATTTTTAGCTTTGCTCGGATCGCCCAGAAGCGTATCAACTTCAGCAGGACGGAAATAACGAGGATCAACGGCAACAACAACATCTCCCACTTTCAACGCCGGGGCATTATTACCAATAATTTTTGATACAACTGCTTTTTCGTCGACCCCTGAGCCAACAAACTCAAGCTCAATACCAAGTTTTTTCGCAGAGAGCTTAATAAAATCACGAACACTATACTGCACGCCAGTTGCAATTACGAAGTCTTCCGGTTTTTCTTGCTGAAGCATCAGCCATTGCATTTTAACGTAGTCACGAGCATGGCCCCAATCACGCAAAGAATCCAGATTCCCCATATACAGGCACTTCTCCAGCCCCTGAGCGATGTTAGATAATCCACGAGTAATTTTACGAGTTACGAATGTTTCACCGCGACGAGGAGACTCATGGTTAAAAAGAATCCCATTACAGGCATACATGCCATAAGACTCACGGTAGTTTACTGTAATCCAGTACGCATACATTTTAGCAACCGCATAAGGACTTCTCGGGTAGAACGGAGTTGTTTCCTTCTGAGGGATTTCTTGCACCAGACCATATAATTCGGATGTTGATGCCTGATAGAAACGAGTTTTATTAGTCAATCCTAAGAAGCGAATCGACTCCAATAATCTTAATGTGCCGATAGCGTCAACATCAGCAGTATATTCCGGAGACTCAAAACTCACTGCAACATGGGATTGAGCACCCAAGTTGTATACTTCGTCCGGCTGCACTTCGGCAAGAATACGTGTTAAGTTAGAAGTATCGGTCAAATCACCATAGTGAAGGTTAAACTTTACATTTTCTTCGTGTGGATCTTGATATAAATGGTCTACGCGTTGTGTATTGAAAAGTGATGAACGCCGCTTAATACCATGAACTTCATAACCCTTTTCCAAAAGAAACTCTGCAAGATAAGAACCGTCCTGACCTGTCACACCAGAAATCAAGGCAACCTTTTTCATCTATATTCTCCAATATTATATTACTGTTTTAGTATTAAGACTTAATAAGTTCATCTAGTTTTTCAACTTCGGCGTGCAACAACTCATGGCTACCTTTAGTCTCAACATTAAGTCTCAAAAGCGGTTCAGTATTAGAAATACGAACATTAAGTCTAAAGTCGGCACATTCGATGCTAATCCCATCGATGTAGTTAATATCATCCGCCTTATCCTGATACGCTGCCTTTATTTTTAAAAGAATATTTTTTGGATTTTCGACGCGATAATTAATTTCCCCACTACACGGAAATAAGCTCATTCTCTTATTTAAGGCATTGGATAATGTTATATTTTTTGTACTTAGCAGCTCAGTAACCAATAACCACGGAATCATACCGCTGTCACAGTATGCAAATTCACGGAAATAATGATGAGCACTCATTTCTCCACCATAAATAGCATTCTCAGCCCGCATACGCTCTTTTATAAAAGCATGTCCAGTTTTACTCTGAACTGGGATACCACCAGCATTTTGGACGATCTCTATCGTATTCCAAGTAAGTCTCGGGTCATGAATAATCTTAGAACCAGGATTTTTTGAAAGAAAAGCCTCAGCTAAAAGACCTACAATATAATACCCTTCAATAAACGCTCCATTTTCATCAAATAGAAAGCAACGATCAAAATCACCATCCCAAGCGATCCCCATATCCGCCTGATGTAGTTTCACAGCATTTGACGTCGCCGAGCGATTTTCTGGTAATAAAGGATTAGGAATACCATTAGGGAAATGGCCATCCGGCTCATGGTGAACTTTGATAAACTCAACGGGAACCTGCATCTGCTGAAATCTTGCTTCGATCTCATCGACAACATGCCCTGCCGCACCATTACCTGCATTGACAACCAATTTTAGTGGCTTAATTTTCTTGATATCAATATAAGAGAGGAGATGGTCAACGTATTCATTTAATAATGAAAGTTCCTTATAGCTGCCTTTACGCTCTGACTTCCCAAATTGACCTGAATCTGCCAGATCACGAATATCATTCAGCCCCGAGTCACCACTAATTGGTTTGGCACCACGACCAACCAACTTCATACCATTATAATCCATGGGATTATGGCTGGCGGTCACTTCAATGGCCCCATCTATATCCAGATGAAATGCGGCAAAATAAATCTCTTCAGTTCCTGTCATGCCAAGGTCAATAACATCAACCCCCGCATCCATCAAGCCATTGGCTAGCGACGCCTTTAAATCTTTGCTGCTTAAACGAATATCCCCACCAATCGCTACCGTTTTAGCCCTTAAATATTGACCAAATGCACGACCGATGCGATAAGCAATGTCAGTATTTAATTCGCTGCCTAAACGGCCTCGAATATCATAAGCTTTAAAGCAAGCCAGAGTCATTGAACCATACTCCCCTTATTGTCATCAAAGCGGACAATATCATCATCCCCCAGATACTCACCACTTTGTACTTCGATCATAATAAGATCTATCACGCCAGGATTTTCAACCCGATGCTGTTCACCAGCAGGAATGTAGGTAGACTGGTTAGTTGATAAGAATATATTTTTACTACCATTTACGATTTTTGCAGCACCAGACATGACAATCCAGTGTTCACTCCGGTGGTGATGCACCTGCATACTCAATCTGGCCCCAGGTTTAACCACTATTCTATTTATTTTAAAGTTATGACCTTCTTCCAGGATTGTTGCCGTTCCCCAAGGACGATGAATTGTTCGATGAATCTTATAAGCCTGATGTCCTTTGGCTTTGAGTTGATTGTAAATCGATTTAACATCCTGACCATTATCTTTACTTGCGACTAATAATGCATCAGGCGTATCGACAATAACCAGATTTTCTACCCCAACGGCACCAATAACTCGCTCATCCGCTTTGATATAACAGTTATTAGTATTTTGCGTAAGAACTTCAGCGCAGCCTTCTATAGTATTGCCACTTTCGTCTGCCTGACCTATTTCACTTAATGCAGTCCAGGAACCGATATCACACCAACCGATGTTACAAGGCACAACTGAAACCTCTGTCGACTTTTCCATCACGGCATAGTCAATGGAGATATCCTCAACCTGGGAAAAACTATCCATATCCAACTCGAGTTGAGTTGCGCCTTTTCCTTCCAATTGACGAGAACAGTTAATGCTATATTCAACATCAGCAATTACCTGAGGGCAGTATGTTTGCATTTCCTTTAGGATGGCACCGCAAGAAAAACAAAACATTCCTGAATTCCATAAATACTCACCAGACTCGATATATTCCAGGGCTCTACTATACGAGGGCTTTTCAACAAAACGCTCAACCTGATTGTTACGATATTTAATATAACCGTAACCCGTTTCTGGTTTTTCTGGTTGGATACCAAACGTCACCAATCTTGATTGCTTAGCCAGCGAAGCAGCCTGGGATACTGCATTAACAAAAGCGTTCTTATCTTTAATCAGATGGTCTGCTGCCAATATCATCAATACCGCATCATCACCATGCTTTTTACGAGCAAGCAACGCGGCCGAAGCGATTGCAGCCGCCGTATTACGCCCCACAGGCTCCAGGATATAAGAAATGGGCGTGGTTCCCTTATAAACCTCTGAAAAGGCATCCACAGCCTTAAATAACAACTCTTTATTTGTAACAGTGATAATCTCTTTGACCCCATCAAAAGACAACGCCCTTAATAGTGCCTTTTGAATCAGACTTTCGCCATCCGACAATCGGATGAAGGGTTTCGGATGTTGTTCTCGAGATACAGGCCAAAGCCGTGATCCACTGCCACCGCACATGATCACGGGAATAATTACTGTTGACAAACTAACCTCCTGGACCAGGTTTTTTTCACCATGATCGATTCAACTCGCTGATGCATATTTTGCGATAAAAAATTCAACACAAGTATACATTCCAGGCCAGTGGTCTAAAAACGTATACAATTCCCATACATTATTCACAAAAACATTTTTGAAAAATTTATTACAGATTTTTTTCAAAATGAGAAATAAATAATGAAGAATAGCGTTTCCTGCTCTATATTACCGAAATAAGTGATTAGCAGAATTATCAAATAAGTCTTCGCTTAGTCGGCAACACTCATCCACCATCTCAACGTTAAAACACCCGCCCAGACTGGCTTTTTTTTAGCCAAATAGACTCATACTGATGACAGCGACTACAGTTTACGGGGAGGCTACCATTTCATCAGGCACGCTACCGCCCTTGGGCATACCCCAAAGCGTACAACGTATAAATTGTACCGATTCATCATCACCGCACAAGATACAAACCCGGGGATATGACACACTACCCCGCGCATTTTACATGCCAGTACAAACTTGGTGTAGTGATATTACAAATTCGTTGAACTCAAACAAAAAGTTGGCGAAATAGCCAATATTTCCGCGCCAACGTTCAGGATAGTTAATGATTCTTATCTTTATCAAAAGATAGATATAAATTTAACAATAGGAAAACCTAATCAACTAATAAATAAGGTTATTCTGGAAATGAGTAGAAATATGGAACTTCCATATACGTGAAAGATAGGCACCAGTGTCTACACCACTGTCGAAGTAGAATTGAGTTCATCATACCGCTGTTGAGCAAGCATGACCTCATTGATATTGCGCTCAGCCCAGTGAGTCAGTTCATGTACGGTTTTGACCAGTGTGTTACCGAGGGGAGTGATTGAGTACTCCACCGTCACCGGTACGGTAGCAAACACCTGCCGATGAATCATACCGTCACGCTCCAGGTGTTTGAGCGTTTGCGACAGCACCTTCTGCGATACGCCTTCAATATCCCGCCTTAGCTGATTAAATCGCACCGGCTCGCATGCCAAACGATCCAGAATCAGCAGTGCCCACTTATTGGATAAACGGTCCAGCACCACGCGCGCTGGGCAAGTTTTGCTGTATACATTGAATTCAGGCATCCCGTGACCTCTGTTTTTTTGGTTAAGTTTGACGGCATCGCCACTCACCATAGCGCATATCATCTCTTTTGGGGAGTTAGTTTCTTTTTGAAGGACTGGTTTCTTTTTAAAACCACTGGTTTCTTTTTAAACCATAGCAACTTGCGAGTGCCTTCATCTATTATTCAGAAACAAAATATAGACGAAAGATGGCGTTACTCTTAAAGCGAGGTACAAGAAAAAATCAGGATTGAAATCATGAAAACACAGAGAGCAAACAGAATGTCGACGGAAATATTGGAGCGGGCGAAGGGAATCGAACCCTCGTATAGAGCTTGGGAAGCTCTCGTTCTACCATTGAACTACGCCCGCGCGGAAAGTGACTGGCATTATAGCGCCATCTCTCTGGCGGGCAAGATAAAACACGGCCTGATTGCGCGTGTTTTGAGCGGTCGATTCACACCGCTGGCACCAGCAACGTTTGGTATCCATTCGTGATGACCTGAACCGCAAATACTGCAAACAGCACGGCAGAGACGGCACTGCAGTAAAACGACAATCGGCCTTTTAACGCACCACGCCCGTATCTGATTAAGACAGCCATAAACAGCGTCCAGAGTATGCCGCCGATAAAAAAATCCGCCGAGAAACAGCGCAATCTGTCTGGCAGACCCATCGGTCGCCTGAGCAATCAACGTCCCGCCCACGGCAGCAAACCATAGCAATGCGCTGGGCGATGCCAACGCCATTCCCATGCCACTGATAAAATGGCGGCTCGCCGGCGCTGATACCTGTAATGAACCTTCGCCGGCGGTGTCGATGGCCAAACCACGATGCTGACGGTAGTCACGCCAGGCGCTGCGCGCCATGTTGAACGACAACCATAGCAGTACGCCGCCGCCGCCAATCCACAACAGCCAGCGTACCGGCGTATAGTTGAAGATAACTGCCATCCCTAGTACCGACAGCGTGGCGTAAACCAAATCGCCGAAGCAGGATCCCAGACCAATGAAAAACGCGGCACCTGCGCCGTCCCGAATACCGCGATTAATAATAGCGGTATTGACGATGCCCAAATCCAGACACAGCGACAATGACAACAGCAAACCGCTCAACATCACCAGTAACATACCATCCCTCTTATTATGACCTTCACTCTGTCTCACGCCAGGCCGATGAACCCACCTTCCTTCTTGTCTTACTCGCGATACGGCTATATCTAATACAGCGATATAATCAGCTACGGCAATTCTACATTCAGGGCAAGCGACAGTAACATTCTCCCCACGCCAACGGCAAGGCAAGCCAGTCAGGTGGAAGTACGCCGTAAGAGATTAAAAACAGAGATAATGAATAGAAAACGGCTCGTCTGCCTGCTGGCAAACGAGCCGGGGTACTGCGGTGATGCTTATTTCTGCGGACGCATCGCCGGGAACAGGATCACGTCGCGAATGGTGTGGCTGTTGGTAAACAGCATCACCATACGGTCGATACCAATGCCCAGACCCGCGGTCGGCGGCAAACCATGCTCCAGTGCGGTAACATAGTCTTCGTCGTAGAACATCGCTTCGTCGTCGCCGGCATCTTTCGCCGCTACCTGATCCTGGAAGCGTTGAGCCTGATCTTCCGCATCGTTCAACTCGGAGAAACCGTTGCCGATTTCACGTCCGCCGATGAAGAATTCGAAGCGATCGGTGATTTCCGGGTTCTGGTCGTTGCGACGAGCCAATGGCGACACTTCAGCAGGGTATTCGGTGATGAACGTCGGCTGGATCAGATGAGCTTCTGCCACTTCTTCGAAGATCTCGGTGACGATGCGGCCCAGACCCCAGCTCTTCTCTACCTTGATGCCGATAGATTCCGCGATGGCTTTTGCCGCGTCGAAGCTGTCCAGATCCGCCAGATTGGTTTCCGGGCGGTATTTCTTGATGGCTTCGCGCATGGTCAGCTTCTCGAACGGCTTGCCGAAGTCGAACATCTGGTCGCCATACGGCACCTCGGTGGTGCCCAGCACATTCTGCGCCAGCGTGCGGAACAGCGACTCGGTCAATTCGATCAAGTCTTTGTAGTCCGCATACGCCATGTAGAGTTCCATCATGGTGAATTCAGGATTGTGGCGCGGCGACACACCTTCATTACGGAAGTTACGGTTAATTTCAAACACGCGTTCAAAACCGCCGACCACCAGACGCTTCAGATACAGTTCCGGCGCGATACGCAGGTACATGTCGATATCCAGCGCGTTGTGATGGGTGATGAACGGACGGGCAGACGCACCGCCGGGGATCACCTGCATCATCGGCGTTTCCACTTCCATAAAATCACGACCGACCATGAACTGGCGGATACCGGCCAGGATCTGCGAACGCACACGGAAAGTATGGCGGGATTCGTCGTTGGCGATCAGGTCCAGATAGCGCTGGCGATAGCGGGTTTCCTGATCCGCCAGGCCGTGGAATTTGTCCGGCAGCGGGCGCAATGCCTTGGTCAGCAAACGCAGTTCGGTACAGTGAATCGACAGCTCACCGGTTTTGGTTTTAAACAGCTTACCGCGCGCACCGAGGATATCGCCGAGATCCCACTTTTTGAATTGCTCGTTGTAGACGCCTTCCGGCAGGTCATCACGCGCCACGTACAGCTGAATGCGGCCGCCGACGTCCTGCAACGTCACGAACGACGCTTTGCCCATGATACGGCGGGTCATCATGCGGCCGGCGACCGTCACTTCCAGGCCCAGCGCTTCCAGCTCTTCGTTCTCTTTTTCATCATAGCTGGCATGCAGTTGATCAGCAGTGCTGTCACGGCGGAAATCGTTCGGAAAAGCGATGCCGGTATCACGCAACGCCGCCAGCTTCTCACGGCGGGTTCTGAGTTCGTTGTTAAGATCCAGCGCCTGCTCGGCACCCTGGTTTTGTGGTTCAGACATGAGATTCCTTATAACCCCGCTTTTAAACTTGCTTCGATAAACTTGTCCAGATCACCATCCAGCACCGACTGGGTGTTGCGTGTTTCCACCCCGGTACGCAGATCTTTAATGCGGGAATCGTCCAGCACGTAAGAACGAATCTGGCTGCCCCAGCCGATATCCGACTTATTGTCTTCCAGCGCCTGTTTCTCAGCGTTCTTCTTCTGCATTTCAAACTCATACAGCTTGGCTTTCAGCTGCTTCATAGCCTGATCTTTGTTCTTGTGCTGAGAGCGATCGTTCTGGCACTGAGTAACGATATTGGTGGGAATGTGGGTGATACGCACCGCGGATTCAGTACGGTTAACGTGCTGGCCACCAGCGCCGGACGCGCGGTATACGTCGATACGCAGGTCCGCAGGGTTGATCTCGATATCAATATCGTCATCGACTTCCGGATACACGAAAGCAGAACTGAACGAGGTATGACGGCGGCCGCCGGAATCGAACGGACTCTTACGCACCAGACGGTGTACGCCGGTTTCGGTACGTAGCCAGCCAAACGCATAGTCGCCCATGATCTTGATAGTGGCGGACTTGATACCAGCGACTTCACCTTCGGACTCTTCAATAATTTCGGTTTTGAAGCCTTTGCTTTCCGCCCAGCGCAGATACATGCGCAACAGCATGCTGGCCCAATCCTGCGCTTCGGTGCCGCCGGAACCGGCCTGCAGGTCAAGGTAGCAGTCCGCGCTGTCGTACTCGCCGGAGAACATACGGCGAAACTCCAGTTGACCCAGCTTGCTTTCCAGTTGATCCAGCTCGGCAACGGTGTCGTTGAAGGTCTCTTCGTCGTCTTCTTCCACCGCCAGCTCCAGCAGGCCGGCAACGTCGTCCAGCCCCTGAACCATCTGATCGATGGTGTCGACAATCATTTCCAGGGAGGAACGTTCTTTCCCCAGCGCCTGCGCGCGTTCAGGTTCGTTCCATACGTCGGGCTGTTCCAGCTCGGCGTTTACCTCTTCCAGACGCTCTTTCTTGGCGTCATAGTCAAAGATACCCCCTCAGAACGGCTGTCCGGTCAGACAGGTCCTGAATGCGGTTTTTTACCGGATTAATTTCAAACATGGTGTTAGGATCTTAATGTTGTTTGTCGATGACAGAATGCATGTAAACGGCAAATTGTAACGGATCCACGCCGTGGTTTATAGCTTTTTACCGATTTTAGCCGGATGCGCGGCAGGGTGAAAAGAAAACGCCGGGTTTCCCCGGCGTAAGTTCAGCGATGGCCTACTACGATTGCCTGCTACAATTGCCGACTACAGCGGCCACAGGTGCTCAATCAGCAGTTGTACCGAGCGCTTGCCGCGGAATTCATTGACGTCGAGTTTATAAGCCAGTTCCACTTCACGCACACTGCTGTCGGGCCACAGCAGTGTATCGACGTTGAATGCGATGCCGTCCAGCAGTGGGCCGCCGCCCAACGGCTCCACCATCACCTTGAGATGGCGCTCACCGACCAGCCGCTGCTGCAACAGGCGAAAACGGCCGTCGAACAGCGGCTCAGGAAAAGCCTGCCCCCACGGCCCGGCCTCACGCAGCATTTCGGCAGTGCCAAGCGACAGTTCAGGCACGGCTAATTCGCCATCTGACCACACCACTCCTTCGAGCTGTGAAGCATCCAGCCACTCGCCAACCAGATCGGCAAAGCGCTGGCGAAATTCGTCAAAATGATCCTCTATCAGCGACAACCCTGCCGCCATCGCGTGGCCGCCAAATTTCAGCATCAACCCGGGGTGACAGGTGTCGAGGCGCTCCAGCGCGTCACGCAAGTGCAACCCGGCGATAGACCGCCCGGAACCTTTCAGAATGCCGTTGCCTGCGGGTGCAAACGCAATCACCGGGCGGTGAAAACGCTCCTTGATACGCGATGCCAGAATCCCCACCACCCCCTGATGCCACTCCGGATGGTACATCGCCAACCCCAGCGGCAACGTCTCGCGGCTACGCTCCAGTTGTTCGCACAATTGCAACGCTTCCACCTGCATACCGGCTTCAATTTCACGGCGGCTCTGGTTGAGCGCATCCAGATCGCTGGCTAGCATCCGCGCCTGCACAATGTCATTGCACAGCAGCAATTCAACCCCGACAGACATATCATCCAGTCGACCGGCGGCATTGAGGCGCGGCCCGAGCGCAAAACCCAGATCGCTGGCCACCAGATGGGCGGCATCGCGATTAGACACTTCCAGCAAGGCGCGAATGCCTGGCCGACACTTGCCGGCACGAATGCGGCTCAATCCTTGCGAAACCAGAATGCGGTTATTGGCGTCCAGCGGTACTACATCCGCCACCGTCCCCAGCGCCACCAGATCCAGCAGTTCGGCCAGATTGGGCTCAGCCAGCCCGCATTCGCTAAACCAGCCGGACTCACGCAGGCTGGCGCGTAGCGCCATCATCAGATAAAACGCGACGCCTACCCCGGCCAGCGCTTTAGACGGAAACGCGCAGTCAGCCAGGTTAGGATTAATCATCGCCTCCGCCGCCGGCAGGGTGTCCCCCGGCAAATGGTGGTCGGTCACCACCACCTCGATACCCCGCCGATGCGCATCGTCCACCCCGGCGTGGGACGAAATACCGTTATCGACGGTCACGATCAACTGAGCGCCTTTGGCGGCGGCTTGCGCCACCACTTCAGGACTGAGCCCATAACCATCTTCGAAACGGTTGGGCACCAGATAGTGAATATCTCGCCCCCCCATGCTGCGCAACGCCAGCACCGTCAGCGCGGTACTGGTCGCGCCGTCGGCATCAAAATCGCCGACGATGACGATGCGACGATTCTCCGCCAACGCCCGGCGCAATACCTCAACCGCCTGCTCGATGCCGCCAAGCAGACGATAATCCAGCAGGCCGCGCAGACTGCGCTCCAATTCCTGCATCTGCCGCACGCCGCGCTGGGCATATAAACGACGTAATAACGCCGGGAGAGAGTCGGGTAACTCCGTCTCCGTCGTCGGCCGACGACGGAGTTGGGTAACAATATTCACGCTTGATTAACCACTCGATTCCATTAGCCGCCTGATTTCAGCGAGGCTTTGTGCGCTTCCAGCATACGCGCCATCTCTTTCGGCGGCTGGTATCCCGACACCACGGTGCCGTCACTCAGCACAATCGCGGGTGTGCCCTGTATGCCAAACAGGATGCCCAGTTGGTAGTGAGGGGCGATATCGGTTTTGCAGGTGGCCGGAGAGACGTCATCCCCCTTCATGGCCGCATCAAACGCTTTATTACGCTCCGCCACGCACCAGATGGATTGCATGTCTTTCGCGGCCTGAGAGTTCATGCCCTGACGAGGATAGGCCAGATAACGCACGGTAATACCGAGCGCATTGTAGTCCTTCATCTGCTCGTGCAGCTTGTGGCAGTAACCACAGGTGATATCGGTAAACACGGTAATGGCATATTTTTCCTGCGGCGCTTTATAGACGATCATCTGGTCTTTCAGTGCGACCAGACGCTCATTCAAAATATGGTTGGTGACATTCACCGGGGCATTACCGCTGATATCGAACAACGGCCCTTGCAGCAGATGCTTGCCGTCGTCGGTGATATAAAGCACGCCGTTCTCGGTCAGCAACGTTTTCATCCCGTTGATGGGAGAATCTTTCACTTCCGCGTTCTGCATGCCCAGACGGTTCAGCGCCTGTTTGATCGCGGCGTCATCGGCGCGCGCCACGCTGCTCAGAGCCAGAGTCAGCAACGAAAAGAGTACTACACGTTTTTTCATGGAATTATCCTGTTATCAGGGCGCAAGCGCCGTGCTTATCCATCATTGGCGGGAAAACCGCCATGACATCCTGTCAGCCCGCCGGTCATCATGCCCGGGGATGGTGCTGTTGATGCAGTTGTTTCAGCCGTTCCGTCGCAACATGGGTATAAATCTGCGTGGTGGACAGATCGCTGTGGCCCAGTAACATCTGTACCACTCGCAGATCCGCACCGTGATTCAGCAGGTGGGTTGCAAAGGCATGACGCAAAACATGCGGAGAAAGTTTATTGCTGTCAATAGACGCCAGTGTCGCATAGTGCTTGATACGGTGCCAGAACGTCTGCCTCGTCATCTGCTGAGCCCGATTACTGGGAAACAGCACATCCAGCGTTTGGCCGTTCAGCAACCACGGACGGCTGAACTCCAGATACTGTTCCAGCCAGTACACCGCCTCTTCCCCCAGCGGCACCAACCGCTCTTTGTTGCCTTTTCCCACCACCCGCACCACGCCTTGCCGCAAGCTGACATCGCTGATAGTCAGCCCAACCAGTTCGGAGACGCGCAGACCGGTTGCATACAGCAGTTCCAGCATCGCTTTATCCCGCAATTCGATCGGCTGATCGGTAACCGGCGCCGCCAACAGCGCCTCCACCTGCGCTTCCGTGAGATCTTTCGGCAATCGCTGCGGCAGCTTGGGGGACGACAACGGCGCACTCGGATCCTCGGCGCGTCGTTTTTCACGGTACAGATATTGAAACAGGCGCCGCATGGCGCTCAACAAGCGAGCCGAGCTGGTGGCTTTGTAGCCGCCCTCCAGGCGCTCAGCCAAAAAACCTTGCAGGTCCAACGGCTGAGCCTGCAGCAGATCACTGTTATGGTGCGCCAGCCACTCCGCCAGCGAACACAGGTCATTGCGATAGGACGACAATGTATTTTCCGCCAGGTTACGTTCCAGCCACAACGCATCCAGAAACTGCTCGATTAATACCTGATCCTGTTGCTGCACCACACCCTCCCGCCACATGGCCCCGGTCATTCCGCCATTATGCCTTACGGAGTATGTTCGGGGTACAATTCGGTAATCATTCTCAACTTCATCACATCCTGTGGCAAAACGAAGCACTAAAGGGATTATATTTTCTTATTCGAGCATATCCCGGAATACCTTTGCCACAAGGGCCGACGTCAGTTGCGGCACTGGTTTGAAAAGAACTTTTTTCTATGCATAGAATGCATGTCCGTGTGTTACAAAAAAGCAAAAAACTATGCAAGCCTCCATCTCATCCACTATTGATACTCAAGCACCAGACGCGCCGGTAAACTCGCGCAACAAAGTGGTGGTCGCCTCGCTGATCGGCACCGCCATCGAATTCTTCGATTTTTACATTTATGCTACCGCTGCCGTGCTGATATTTCCGCACATCTTTTTCCCGCAGGGTGACGCCACCGCCGCTACGCTGCAATCGCTGGCCACGTTCGCCATTGCGTTTGTCGCTCGTCCGATCGGCTCAGCGTTGTTCGGCCACTTCGGCGATCGCGTCGGCCGCAAGGTGACGCTGGTCGCGTCGCTGCTGACCATGGGGATCTCCACCGTATTGATCGGCCTCTTGCCGAGTTATGAAACCATCGGCGTCCTGGCGCCATTGCTGCTGGCGCTGGCCCGTTTCGGTCAGGGGCTGGGTCTCGGCGGTGAATGGGGCGGTGCGGCGCTGCTGGCGACGGAAAACGCCCCAGCCCACAAACGTGCTTTGTACGGCTCTTTCCCACAATTGGGTGCGCCGATCGGTTTCTTCTTTGCCAACGGCACCTTCCTGCTGCTCTCCTGGGTACTGACTAACGAGCAGTTCATGAGTTGGGGATGGCGCGTACCGTTCATCGCCTCGGCGGTGCTGGTGATTATCGGCCTGTACGTGCGCGTATCGCTGCATGAAACGCCGGTATTTGCCAAAGTCGCCAAAGAAGGGAAACAGGTGCGTATACCGTTGGGTACCCTGCTGAGCAAACATGTGAAAGCCACGATTCTGGGCACGTTCATTATGCTGGCGACCTACACCCTGTTTTACATCATGACGGTCTACTCCATGACTTACGGCACCACGCCCGCACCGGCAGGGCTGGGTATTCCACGCAACAACTTCCTGTGGATGCTGATGATGGCGGTGATCGGCTTTGGGTTGATGATCCCGGTTGCGGGCTATCTGGCTGATGCGGTCGGTCGTCGCAAGACCATGATCACGGTAACCTGCATCATGCTGGTGTTCGCCATGGCGTTCCCCTCGCTGCTGGGTTCAGGCGATCAGACGCTGATTATGGCGTTTCTGGTGTGTGGTCTTAGCCTGATGGGGTTGACTTTCGGCCCAATGGGCGCGTTGTTGCCGGAACTGTTTCCGACGGAAGTGCGTTATACCGGGGCGTCGTTCTCCTATAACGTTTCCTCGATTCTGGGAGCATCCGTAGCACCGTATATCGCCGCCTGGCTGACCAGCCATTACGGGTTGTTCTACGTGGGCGTTTACCTCGCCGCCATGGCTTCACTGACGCTGATAGCGCTGCTGCTGACGAAGGAAACCCGTCACCAGTCTCTCGACTAACGCCGACAGGGGTGGAGGCGCCGCTTTCATCCCTGCTTTCACCCCGTCCTCCTCCCACCCTGTACGCTCCCATCATATTCCGTTAGGCTAAGCGCACGGCGATATCGCCTTTATTGATGCAATCACGATCAGACAACTTATGAAAATAGGACTTTTTTACGGCACCAGCACCTGCTACACCGAAATGGCGGCGGAGAAAATCCGCGACATTCTGGGCGAGGAGTTGGTTGACCTGCATAACGTGAAAGACGTTGCGCCGCAGGAAATGGAAAACTACGAGATGCTGATTCTTGGCATCCCCACCTGGGACTTCGGTGAAATTCAGGAAGACTGGGAAGCCATCTGGGCACAATTGTCGGTGCTGAATCTGAAAGACAAAATCGTCGCGCTTTACGGCATGGGCGACCAGTCAGGATACGGCGAATGGTTTCTGGATGCGCTCGGTATGCTGCATGACCAGCTCAAACCGCTTGGCGTACACTTTATCGGCTACTGGCCGACAACAGGCTACGACTTCACTAGCCCGAAACCACTCACGGAAGACGGTAAGCATTTTGTAGGTTTGGCGCTGGATGAGGTCAATCAGTACGACATGAGTGATGATCGTATCCAGCAATGGTGCGAACAAATCCTGCAGGAAATGGCAGAACGGCTCTGATGACCGATACGTACGAATTCGTATTGAACGGTCATGCCTGAACGCTAACTGTAGCGATCAGGCGTGGTACAACACGCCTGATTCAGGTGAATGCGGTTCGCCGCATTTAATGATGACGGGATGATTCCGTTCCCTGCAGCGGATGGTGCTGCAACAGTTGACGCAACAGCCGCCATTCTTCGCTGCCCATGCTGTCTGACGCCAGCCACAGGCGCTGTTGCCCTTTGCCATCCACCGCCCGCAACGACAGTAAGACGCCGTTACGTATGACCCACGGCCGCCGGATAATATGCCAGTCGCGCTGCTGCCAGTGAAGTTGGCTCTCGCCGCGCAGGGAAATCTCTCCCTGACGTGACTTGATGGTGCGCTGGCTACGCACAAAATCAAATACCACCAGCGTCACCAGCCCCAGCCATAGCGGCGCATAACCGTCCGGCCAGGGTGCCAGCAGAATCATCAGCATCAAAAACCCGTGCGTCAGCAGTGAGAACAACTGCATACGCCAGGATACGCGTAAATCACATTGCCACTGGGCCACGATCTTTATTTCGCGTCTGGATGAGGGAAACCATACGTTTCAAACCCGAATCGACCGGCTCGCCATGGTTCATCAACCAATTGAACAAGTCGGGATCGTCGCACTGCAGTAAACGAATAAACTGCTGCTTATCGTCATCGCTTAACGTGTCGTAATCATGCTCGAAAAACGGCATGATGGAGATATCCAGTTCGCGCATTCCACGCCTGCACGCCCAGTGAATACGTGCCTTGTTATTGATGTCCATGTTCATGTCGCCCACTTCTCTGTATGGTTATCCGCACCGGTCGATGATGACCGCCGGTATCACGCTATTGTAACTGATGCCCTTCAACCAATAGTAACACTTTGACATATTTTCGCGTATTGCCGTGTGTACTATTTTACCGATGCAGAGCATACCGCACGATTCGCGCCCTTTATCCATGCGCACTGTCATGCCATTGATTTCGCCAATGGCTACCGTATGACGGGACACAGCCTAAACTGCTTGCAAACCTTTGTCGCTCTTTTACCATTGGATAATTCGCTCACATTACGCATCGCAGGATTGTAATATGGCTCATCCGTTTACTGCACAACCGTTATTTTCTTCCGCTCAACTCTCCGCCACCCTGATGTCGCTCGATGACTGGGCGCTTGTCACCCTCACCGGGCCGGATACCGTCAAGTACCTTCAGGGCCAACTCACCGCCGACGTGAACGACTTACAAAGCAGTGAGCAGGTACTCTGCGCCCACTGCGACGCCAAAGGAAAAATGTGGAGCAGCATGCGCCTGTTCCATCATGGCGACGGGCTGGCTTACCTGGAGCGCCGCAGTATACGGGATACACAGGTAGCGGAGTTGAAAAAATACGCCGTCTTTTCCAAAACAACCATCGCCGCTGACGACGGCACCATACTACTGGGCGCGGCCGGCCTCAACATCCGGGCCCAGTTGGCCCCGTTGTTCGACGCCCTGCCGGACGCCGGAAACACAGTCGTACATCAACCCGGTGCAACGCTGCTGTATTTACCCTCCCCCGCCGAGCGCTTTTTGCTGGTGCTGGATGCGCAGCGCGCTGCAACGCTGATTGACGCACTGCAACCACAGGTTGCATTCAATGATAGTCGTCAATGGCTGGCGCTGGATATTGAAGCGGGCCAACCTATTATCGACAGCGCTAATAGCGCACAGTTCATTCCACAGGCAACCAATTTACAAGCGCTGCAAGGCATTAGCTTCACCAAAGGGTGCTATGCCGGTCAGGAGATGGTCGCCCGCGCCAAATATCGCGGCGCCAATAAACGCGCATTGTACTGGCTGGCTGGCTCCTCGGCACAAATGCCCGCTGCCGGCGACGAACTGGAGTTGAAACTCGGTGATAACTGGCGCCGAACCGGCACTGTGCTGGCAGCCTGCCAGTTGCATGACGGCACACTGTGGGTTCAGGCGGTGCTGAATAACGATCTGGAAGCAGACAGCGTACTGCGGGTACGTGACGACGGCAGCAGCCAGCTAGCCATCCAACCGTTACCTTACGGGCTTGAAGCGTAAATCCTAAAAAACCGACGTTTCAATAATCACCGACGCGGCACCAACCTCAGGGAGCGACGGCTCCCTGATGGTAATCCTGCTCGCAGAACACTATCGGCTCGCAGAAGACTATGGCTAGCAGAACACTATGCCACGTACAGGTAAATCGCCAGGAAATGGCATACGCTGCCTCCCAGCACGAACCCGTGCCAGATGGCATGATTGAACGGAATACGCTTGCAGACGTAAAACACGACCCCCAGCGTATATAACGCCCCGCCTATCGCCAGCAGCGTCACACCGCCGACGGACAGCTTCATCGCTAATTGATACACCACAATCAGTGATAGCCACCCCATCACCAGATAGGTGACCAGCGACAACACCTCAAACCGATGAGCAAATGCCAGCTTGAAGATAATCCCCAGCAGCGCCAGGCTCCAGATAGTGATCATCAGCCCGTGCGCCAGCGGCGAATTAAGCCCGACCAGCAAAAAAGGGGTGTATGTTCCGGCAATCAGCAGATAAATAGCGCAGTGATCAAATTTTTTCAGCCAGCGCTTTGCTCGCTGATAGGGAATGGCGTGATACAACATAGAAGCGAGGAATAATAAAATCAGGCTGCCGCCATACAAACTGTAGCTGGTAATGGCCAGCGATGTGGCGCCGTTATCCACTGCCTGCACCAACAATAACACCAACCCGACAATCCCGAACACACAACCGATTCCATGGCTGATACTGTTGGCGATTTCTTCCGCCAGCGAGTAACCAGACTCCACCACGTTTTTTTTCATGCCAACCTCTTGTCTCATACTTACCCAAACCTCTGCACTAGCGGCATACCTGCCATGCTGAGCAAGCTTTGAGCAGATTAACTGAGAATAATTCCAGTGTACACCTGTACGCCAAAATAAAAATCCGTTACTTTCGAACGACATTCCAACGTGTTCATCTCCCGACGCATCCCCTACAATGGCGTCTCTTTATTACAGGAGGCTAACGGATGTCGCTCGCTTTACCCGTACTGGATTTCGGCCCCATGACCGATGTCGTCCAGTTTCTGATGGAAATCGACAAACTCAAGAGTGTTCAGCGCCGTTCCAAGGTGATTGGCACCGATCGCCAGGAAGATTCTGCGGAGCACAGCTGGCATTTTGCGGTTGCCGTGATGAGCCTGGCGCCTTATGCCGATGACAACATCGACATTACCCGCGTCCTGAAAATGGCGTTGATCCACGACATCGTGGAGATCGACGCCGGCGACGTGCTGGTATATGACCTCAAAGCCCGCGAAGCCATTCAGGAGCAGGAACAAGCCGCCGCCGCACGTATTTTTGGCCTGCTGCCGCCGCCACAACATGACCAGTTTCTGGCGCTATGGCACGAGTATGAAACCGGAGAAACCGCCGAAGCGCGCTTTGCCTTGATGATCGACCGGGTGATGCCGGTGCTGATGAACCTGCATAACGGCGGTCAAAGCTGGGTGGAGAACGGGATCAGGCTGGAGCAGGTGCTGAGTCGCAACGATTTTATCCGCGATATCAATCCGGCGCTGTGGGGTTACCTGAAACAACATCTGGAAGACGCACAGGCGAAGGGCTGGCTGAAGTAATCTGCCGCCGGCACCAGGAACCAGCGCAAAGAAAAACGGGAGGCTCACGCCTCCCGGTCATTTACAACAAGAGTTGCGTTTACTGATACTCGCTCATCGGCACACAGGAGCAGAACAGGTTACGGTCGCCGTAGACATCATCCAGACGTTTCACTGCCGGCCAGTACTTGTGAGCCTGCCCGGCCGGGAATACCGCCAGCTCGCGGCTGTACGGGTGCGACCAGTCGGCCGCCAGCTCAGTCTGGGTATGCGGCGCGTTCACCAGCGGGTTATCCTCATGCGGCCATTCGCCCGCCGCCACGCGGTCGATCTCGGCGCGGATCGCCAGCATCGCGTCGATGAAGCGGTCCAGCTCCACTTTACTTTCCGATTCGGTCGGTTCGATCATCAGCGTGCCTGCGACCGGGAACGACATGGTCGGCGCATGGAAACCGTAGTCGATCAGACGTTTGGCGATATCCATCTCGCTGATGCCGGTGCTGTCTTTCAGCGGACGAATATCCAGAATGCACTCGTGCGCTACGCGTCCATCGCGGCCGGTGTACAACACCGGATAGGCATCTTTCAGGCGGGTTGCGACGTAGTTGGCATTCAGGATAGCCACCTGACTGGCCTGTTTCAGCCCTTGCGCCCCCATCATGCGGATATACATCCAACTGATCGGCAGAATGGAAGCACTGCCGAACGGCGCGGCGGAAACCGCCCCCTGACGCGTCAACACGCCGTCCATTGCCACCACCTGATGGCCCGGCACGAACGGCGCCAGATGCGCTTTCACGCCGATAGGCCCCATGCCCGGGCCGCCACCGCCGTGAGGAATGCAGAAGGTCTTATGCAGGTTAAGGTGCGACACGTCCGCACCGATGTAACCCGGCGAGGTAATTCCCACCTGCGCGTTCATGTTGGCGCCATCCAGATACACCTGGCCGCCGTACTGGTGAACAATCTGGCACACTTCGCGGATGGTTTCTTCATACACGCCGTGGGTGGATGGATAAGTCACCATGATGCAGGAGAGTTTATCGCCCGCCTGCTGCGCTTTTTCCCGCAGATCGTGCAGGTCGATGTTCCCCTGCTTGTCGCAGGCCACCACCACCACCTGCATCCCCGCCATCTGAGCGGAAGCCGGGTTGGTGCCGTGGGCGGAGCTCGGGATCAGGCACAGGTTACGTTCGCCTTCGTTACGGCTTTCGTGATAACGGCGGATCGCCAGCAAACCGGCATATTCCCCCTGCGCACCGGAATTCGGCTGCATACACACGGCGTCGTAGCCGGTCAGTTGCACCAGCCAGTCGGATAACTGCGTAATCAGTTGGCGGTAACCCAGCGCCTGTTCCGGCGGGCAGAACGGGTGCAGCTCGGCAAATTCCGGCCAGGTGATCGGCAGCATTTCCGCCACCGCGTTAAGTTTCATGGTGCAGGAACCGAGCGGGATCATCGCCTGATTCAGCGCCAGATCCTTGCTTTCAAGACGGTGCAGATAACGCATCATCTCGGTTTCGCTGTGGTATTGATTGAACACCGGGTGAGTCAGGATATCGTCGCTACGCAACAACGCCTCAGGAATCGACGCCGACTGCCGGCTAACCGCCGCATCCAGCGTATCGATATCCAGCCCATGACTGTCGCCCAGCAACACGGCAAACAGCGCCAGCACATCATAGCGGCTGGTGGTTTCATCCAGCGCGATGCCGACCGCGCCATCGAGATCGGCACGCAGGTTGATACCCGCGCTCAGTGCGCGGTTTAACACCGCCGCCTTATCGGCGACCTCGACGGTCAACGTATCGAACCAGTGCTGATGACGCAGCGTCAGGCCACACGCCGTCAGACCGGCGGCCAGAATATCGGCCAAACGGTGGATGCGCCCGGCAATGCGTTTCAACCCCTGCGGCCCGTGATATACCGCGTACATACCGGCAATGTTGGCCAGCAGCACCTGCGAGGTACAGATATTGGAATTGGCTTTTTCACGGCGGATATGTTGTTCGCGGGTCTGCATCGCCATGCGCAGCGCCGTGTTGCCGGCCGCATCGCGGGAAACACCGATAATACGGCCCGGCATCGCGCGTTTGTATTCATCGCGGCAGGCAAAGAACGCCGCGTGCGGACCGCCGTACCCCATAGGTACGCCGAAACGCTGAGCGGAACCCAACACCATGTCGGCCCCCTGTTTGCCGGGTGCCGCCAGCAGTACCAGCGCCATGATGTCCGACACCACGCTGATGATCACCTTCCGGTTTTTCAGCTCGGCCATCAGCGCACGATAGTCGTGCAACTCACCGGTGGTGCCGACCTGTTGCAGCAACACGCCGAACACGTCGTCATATTTCACCACATCGGCGGCGTTGCCGGTGACAATCTCGAAACCGAAGGTCAGCGCGCGGGTGCGCACCACATCCAGCGTCTGCGGATGAACATCATCGGCAACAAAGAAACGGTTGGCCTGCTTGAGCTTACTGACGCGTTTTGCCATCGCCATCGCTTCTGCGGCGGCGGTCGCCTCATCCAGCAGCGAAGCGGAAGCCAGCTCCAGCCCGGTCAAATCCTGCGTCACTTGCTGGAAATTCAGCAATGCTTCCAGACGCCCCTGCGACACCTCCGGCTGGTACGGCGTATACGCGGTATACCAGCCCGGATTCTCCAGCACGTTGCGCAAAATCACCGGCGGCGTCAGCACCGCGTGATACCCCATGCCGATATAACTTTTATAGCGCTGATTGCGACCGGCGATGGCCTTCAATTCAGCCAATGCCTGAGACTCGGTGGCGGCATCACCCACCGCCGGCGGTTGGGGCAGTTGGATATCGGCGGGTACAATCTGACGGGTAAGTGCGTCCAGCGAATCTGCGCCAATGGCAGCCAGCATCTGCTGTTGCTGAGTAGCTGACGGGCCGATATGGCGCTCCGTGAACGCACTGCCGTGTTCGAGTTGACTGAGAGTCTGGGTCATGTGGGGGAATTTCCTGCATTGAGCACAGTGACGTGCAGCACAATTAAATAATTCAGAAGCAGTTAACGCATTCAAAAACAAGCAAACAATTCACAAAACAAGCGGATCATAAAAACGCCCCGTCGCAGGGAGCAGACGGGGCGTCAGGCTTATTCTTCTTCGTCGCCGTCTTCTTCTTCCAACAATGCCTGATAACCCTCGGCATCAAGCAATTCGTTCAGTTCAGCTTCGTCAGAGGCTTTGATACGGAACAGCCAGCCTTCGGCGTAAGGCGCGCTGTTTACCAGCTCCGGCGCACCTTCCAGCTCTTCGTTGATTTCCACGATTTCACCGCTGATCGGCGCGTAGATATCAGACGCGGCTTTGACGGACTCCGCCACGGCGCAATCGTCGCCGGCGTTCACCGTACTGCCGACTTCCGGCAGATCGACAAACACCATATCGCCCAGTAACTCCTGCGCATGCTCGGTAATACCTACGCTATAAACGCCATTGCCTTCCGCCATCACCCACTCATGGGACGAGGTATATTTCAGTTCTGCCGGAACATTGCTCATTGCCACCTTCTCCTTCCATTAACGCCCAAAATTAAAACTGAACCAGCGCCTTACCGGCGCGAACAAAATTCGGTTTGGTCACGTGCACCGGCATCTCGCGATTGCGAATCTGCACGATAGCCTGCTCGCCGATACCGGCGGGAACACGGGCCAGCGCGATGCTGACGCCCAGCGTAGGCGAAAACGACCCGCTGGTGATCACCCCTTCCTGCATGACGCCATGATTATCGGTAAAGCGGACCGGTTGACCGTGACGCAGCACGCCTTTTTCAGTCATCACCAAACCAACCAACTGTTCGGTGCCTTCCGCCTGCTGGCGTTCCAGCGCCTCACGGCCGATGAACTGACGATCTTCCGGCTGCCAGGCGATGGTCCAGCCCATGTTGGTCGCCAGCGGAGAGACGGTTTCATCCATGTCCTGACCGTACAGGTTCATGCCCGCTTCCAGACGCAACGTATCACGCGCGCCCAGCCCACAGGGTTTTACGCCAACAGCCAGCAGTTGTTGCCAGAAGCCGACCGCCTGTTCCTGTGGTAACGCAATTTCATAGCCTGCTTCGCCAGTATAGCCAGTGGTGGCGATAAAGAGGCCGTCGGCCTGCACGCCGAAGAAAGGTTTCATGCCCGCCACGATGTTACGTTGGGCATCGCTCAACAGACTACGCACCTTTTCCTGCGCCTGCGGCCCTTGCACGGCTATCAGCGACAGATCTTCGCGTTCGGTGATCGCCACCATGAACGGTTTGGCATGCTCGGTAATCCACGCCAGATCCTTTTCACGCGTAGCGGAATTCACCACTAGCCGGAAATAGTCTTCGGTCTGGAAATACACGATTAAATCGTCGATCACGCCGGCCGACGGCGTCAGCATGGCGGTATAGAGCGCTTTGCCGGGCTGGGTTAATTTGGCGACATCATTCGCCAGCAGGTAACGCAAAAATTCGCGGACACGGGCGCCGCGCAAATCCACGATAGTCATGTGCGACACATCGAACATGCCGGCGCTGCTGCGTACGATGTGATGTTCATCCAACTGAGAGCCGTAATGCAGCGGCATCATCCAGCCATGAAAGTCCACCATTTTGGCGCCATCGGCCAGATGCTGTTCATACAACGGGGTGTGGTTTGCCATTCTTTTCTCTCTACGTTAGCCGCGCGTTGTGATGCCAGGCTCCACGACGCAAACGTTTATCCTGCCGTTGAACTTACCACCGAAGCGCGCGTTCCACCACTCCTATAGCCATAAGTTTATCTATATAAAAAATCCGTTTTACCTCCATCTAACCATCCCGGCCATAAGAATATAAAACCAATAAATTTAAAAAATTAAAGATTAAAAACCATTTAATAAAAAATAATAAATATATTAATGCAAAAATAAATGAATAGCTGGTGTGATGCCAAAACACTCCCCGCCAGATTAAATTAGATAAAGTAATGCGAAAAAAGCTTAAAATTAGATTATTTCAGGTCACCCGGCATTCGTCTTTGATTGTTTTCACCGGTCGATTTTGTGATCGCCATTCACGATATCTTCCCGACAACGACAATACGCCGTGATTGATGGCAGCAATGGGAAGGCAGTTCGCCACGACAGGTTTCACACTGGCGGCATCGGCAGGCTATCCATCAGACAACGGTTTGATTTTTATCAATCAAGCGCGAGCTTTCACCACCGCCCGCAACAAGCGGAACCAGATTGATTATTGACCTTACAGCTGCCGGCCAGACAGCGAAAAATGGATAGCGGGCAAGCCACCATAATTAAAAATCAATATGTTAAGGAGAGTGCATCATGACGCACAGAATGATACTGAATGAAACGTCCTACTTTGGCAGCGGCGCCATCGCCCATTTAACAGCAGAGGTGCAACGGCGCGGTTTCCACAAAGCGCTGGTGGTGACGGACAAAGAACTGGTGAAATACGGCGTCGCCGGTAACGTGACCGCCCTGCTGGATAAAGCCGGGCTGCCTTATGAGGTGTATGACGGCGTGATCCCCAATCCGACTATCCCCGTCGTCCAGCATGGGGTCGAGCGTTTTCAGGCCTCCGGCGCTGATTATCTGATAGCTATCGGCGGCGGTTCCCCGCAAGATACCTGTAAAGCCATCGGTATTATTATCAACAACCCGGAATTCGCGGATGTACGTAGTCTGGAAGGGGTGGCCGCCACCCGTAAACCCAGTGTGCCGATCTTCGCGATACCGACAACCTCCGGCACCGCCGCCGAAGTCACCATCAATTATGTCATCACCGATGAAGAGAAACGGCGTAAATTCGTCTGCGTCGATCCGCACGATATTCCGATTGTGTCGTTTATCGACACAGACATGATGCGCAGTATGCCGGCATCGCTCAAAGCCGCTACCGGCATCGACGCGCTGACCCACGCTATCGAAGGGTTCACCACTCAGGGCGCCTGGGAACTGACCGACATGCTGCACCTGAAAGCCATCGAAATCATCAGCCGTTCGCTGCGTGATTCCGTTGCCGGGAAAGTGCAGGGCGTAGAAGACATGGCGCTGGGGCAATACATCGCCGGTATGGGTTTTTCCAACGTTGGGCTGGGGCTGGTGCACGGCATGGCACACCCGCTGGGCGCGTTTTATAACACCCCGCATGGCGTCGCCAACGCCATTCTGCTGCCGCATATCATGGCCTGGAATGCGGAGTATACCGGTGAAAAATTCCGTGCCATCGCCGTTGCCATGGGGGTGAAAGGCGCAGACAACATGCCGCTGGCACAGGTGCGGGAAGCGGCGATTCAGGCCGTACGCCAACTGGCGCAGGATGTGGATATTCCGGTGCAATTGCGCCAGGTAGGCGTCAAAGAACAGGATATTCCGGCACTGGCGCAGGCGGCATTTGACGATGTCTGTACCGGCGGCAATCCGCGCCCGGCAACGGTGAAGGAAATTGAAGCGCTGTATCACGCGATCTACTGATTGCTGACCGCGCAGCGACGGTTCGACTGCCAACCGTTTTGCGGATAACGCGATCACACGCAACGCAGTCACACGCGAAGCATGGCGGGATGCGGCAAAAAACGCGCGTCCTGCCAATATCGGACTGTTTATCCTGCCGTTCATGATGCGCGGCAGGTCAGCCAAGCCCCTCCATGTCACAGGAGCTTCAGGACGCGTGGAGCAACAGGTGCCCATAGTGGTGCCCCAAAATACACCGGGCATCATGGGCGAACAGCGCTCTAAAAGGCTGCAAAGCCTTGCAGCAGGTAGGATTAGTACCAGCAGGTAAGATTAGTCCTGAGCCGCGGGCGATATCGCGCCCTAGATCAGGTGGCTGATATTGACGTTCTCCATCAGGTAATGGTTGTCGGAATAATCCACCGGAATCGCAATCACCGCCGGTCCATCGACATCCATTGCCTGCCAGAGCTTCGGCACCAGCTCGGCGGCAGATTCAACGGCGAAACCTTTAGCGCCGAACGCTTCCGCATAGGCTTTGAAATCGATGGGGCCGAACTTGACGCCGGAAGAGCGGCGATACTTCTTCTCTTCCTGAATTTCCACCATGTTGTAGGCGTTATCTACCCAGATAATGTGCAGAATGTTCGATTTCAGCCGCACCGCCGTTTCCAGTTCCATGCTGGACTGCATGAAACCGCCATCCCCGGATACCGACACGACCTTCTGTTTCGGGTTGACCAACGCAGCGGCGATCGCCCACGGCAGCGCAACCCCCATAGTCTGCTGTCCGTTAGTCATTAGCACCTGACGGGCACGGAAGCTATAGAGATAACGCGCCAGCCAGATATGGAAGCTGCCCATATCTACGCACAAGGTCACGTCTTTATTGACCAGATCCTGCATCACCCGCACCAGCCGCAACGGATGGATAGCAAAACCATCCATGTTGATGGCGCGGGTCGCTAATTGGTGACGCAACTGGCTGCGCTCTTCCAGAATCGCAGCCGCCTGAGGAGACAACACAATCGGCGAACTCAGTTGCTCGTTGAGCATATCGACGGTAATGCTGATATCGCCGACCAGTTCCACATCCGGGCGGTAGGCGCTTTCCACTTCAGCGGGTAGCACATCAAGGTGCACCAGCGTAGCCTTACCGGAATTCCACAGCGCCGGGGCGTACTCCACCGGGCTATAACCGACTGTGACGATAAGGTCCGCCTGCTGTAACAGTTTGTCGCCGGCCTGATTGTTGAACAACCCGACCCGTCCGGCAAAGTGATCAAAATGCTGTTGATCGATAACCCCGGCGGCTTGATAGGTACTGGTCACCGGCAAGCCGCTATGATGCAGTAACCGACGCAGCGCCTGCGCGTTTTTCGGCTGGCTGGCCATCAACCCCAGCAGTAATATCGGGTTTTTCGCGTTTTTGATAAGCCCGGCCACATGTTCGACATCCCGTAGCGGCGCGCTATTGAGGGTCGGCAACGAAGTACGCGCCAGAATCGGGCTGTCTGCCGGTTCGTTGACAATATCTTCCGGCAGGCTGATGAACGCGGCGCCCGGCCGGCCAAACTCGGCGGCGCGAAAGGCGTTGGCCATCACTTCTGAAATCGCGGACGACACGGTGATTTCAGCGCTGTACTTGGTCACCGGCTGAAACAGGCTGACGGTATCCAGGCTTTGATGGGTCAGTTTCAGGCGGTCGGCACGTTTCACCGCGCCCCCCAGCGCCACCATCGGGTCACCCTCTGCCGTTGCGGTAGCCAGACCGGTCACCAGGTTCGAACAACCGGGTCCGGAGGTCACCAGCGTTACGCCGGCTTTGCCGGTGAGACGGCCGATGGCCGCCGCCATAAAGGCGCCATTAGCCTCATGCCGTACGGGAATGGTCTGGATCGACGAATCCACCAGTGAATCAAACACGCGATCGACTTTTGCACCAGGAATGCCGAAGACATAGTTGACGCCTTGCTGCTCAAGATGTTTTACGATCAGTTCAGCACCACTAGACCAATGCTGTTGACCATCCATATTTTCCATAATGTTTATCCTCTGCATAACAGTGTGCTTGTGCTTTCAGTACCTGCTCGAAGCCTCAACTCTCCACGGAGTGAATCACGCTATCGAGATCTTCAGGGGATAAATTGGCTTTCAGGAAATCCCTGTCACGGGGAAGATCGATAACCAGTTTGGCGATGGAGCCAAACGTCAGCACGCCTTCTTCCAATTGATAATCAAGGATATGTCCACCACCTTTACGATCCTCGGTGATGAAGTGCTCGTGATAACCAGCCACATTAATCCCCTGAACATAGGCAGGACTACGGAAACCGACCACGCTGCCCGGACACTGTTCGAAACGGAACGTGGGTTGTTGGGCAATCGCTTCCAGCATCGGTTTATAAGGACGTTCCTGGCGAGGTACCGTACGGGTTTCAACATGGCTAAATCGGCCATCTATCCGCAGGGCACAAAACAGATTATCTGTTGCAATCAACTCATCAATGCGCCGATGAATCGCTTCACGGTCGGTCGCTTGTCCGAAATGGATCTGCTCCGTCGGCCGGAAAAACGTCATCACCGCGAAGGGCGTTTTTTGGTATGGCAGCGCCGCACGCGCACTGCCGTCTTCACGGAGTTGGAAGATACGGCTATTCAGCGCGACCAGTTCACCGTCAAGATTATTAAACGTTCCTAATCCAAAATCGCCATGTTTAAGAAGCTCTTCCATCGTGACGTGACCTTCGTAAACGCCATTAATAAGGCCGCTCATTAATGAGGTTTGATAAATAACGCACTCCGGATGCTGTTGTTGATGATGAAGTGCAAAGCTGGTCAGTTCCCTGACACAGGGGTCGACACAGTTAACATCTTTCATATCCATCCCCTTCCAACGATGATCAACTTAAATTTATTTAATGTTTCACTTGAATATTGACCTTCGTCACACCAAAGTTCCAATACAGAAAGGTGGCCATTTGGAGATCGAAAATATATGGAGTTACGTTACCTGCGCTATTTTGTCGCAGTGGCCTCAACCCGCCACTTCACCCGTGCAGCAGAAATACTGGGCATCTCGCAACCGCCGCTAAGCCAGCAAATTCAAAAGCTTGAGCGGGAAATCGGCACGCCGCTGTTCAAGCGGCTGACCCGTGGCGTAGAGATGACGGAAGCCGGCGAAGCGCTGTATCAGGACGCCAGCCATATTCTGGAACTGGCCGATTCGGCCGTAGAAAGGGTGCGCAGCATCGCCCGCGGTGAAAGCGGCGTGATCAACGTCGGCTTTTCCTGCGCGGTCACCTTCCACCCGGCGGTGCTGACGCTGCTGCGCCGCTATCGGCAGCAGTATCCCAATGTCCGGCTACAGCCGCGTGAAGAACATATTCATGAAATTCTGGAGAGCCTGCGCAACCGCACCACTGATATCGCGTTTGTACGGCTGCCTGGCGACATTGGCGATGAGTTTGAAGGCGAATTACTGGCGGACGAGCCGATGCGGCTGGTGCTACCGGAACATCACCCCTTCGGCGATCAAACACGAATCAATCTTGGGCAGTTGCAGCATGAACCCTTGATCATTTTCCCGCGGGAACTGTGCCCCAGCCTGCACGACCTGATTGTCCGCGCCTGCTACCTGTCGGGTTACCAACCGAAAATCAATCCGTTGGCGCCGCACCTCACCGCCACCATCAGTATGGTGGCGTCGGGTTTTGGCGTGACCTTTGTTCCTGCATCGATGACCAGCATCCAGACCGGTAATGTGACGTATCACGATACCAACACGCCGCACCTCACCACGCAGATTGCCGTCATCTGGCGTAAGCATGACCGCTCCGCCACGCTGCTCAATATGTTGCAGCTGGTACGCCACTATCTGCACCACGCCTGACTGCCGTCAGCATACAAAACCTGCCGTCGTTAAACGGCAGGTCATCGAAAAATCACACGACATCGGTTGTATAGCCGAAAATCTGATATATGATATTAGTTATCATTATCAATAAAAGAGACCGCCATGCTGACTGCCATGATCGCCGCCTGCGGGCTATGGGGAATAAGCTGGTATTTTGGCAAACGCTTATCCAGTGCCTGGGGCATACTGCTACCGGCAACGCTGATGCCGCTGCTGGCCCTGCCGGAACTGAATCTCACCCATCTGAAATACATCTGTGCACTGGCGATGCTGCTCACATTAAGCATGCTGTTTCACCGCCGTATGCGCCACTATCTGCTGCTGCCGTCCTGCATTGCGCTGGCAGGCGGCCTGGCGGCGCTGTCGCTCACGCTCAGAGGGTGGCAACACTGGCCCTGAAGCAGCCTGATATTCAGAAATCTTAGATAAAACAGATGGTTGATATCGTTATTGAGGAGTATTGCTGTGCTGGAGCAAAGAAGAATAAGGAGAGTGGTGCGAAGAGAGGGACTTGAACCCTCACGTCCTAAGGACACTAACACCTGAAGCTAGCGCGTCTACCAATTCCGCCACCTTCGCACTGTGTACTACGATTTACTGCAATGTGTTGATTTGCATCCCAGTGGTGCGAAGAGAGGGACTTGAACCCTCACGTCCTGAGGACACTAACACCTGAAGCTAGCGCGTCTACCAATTCCGCCACCTTCGCAGGTACTGTGAAATACAAATCTGTGGTGAGTTTGGTGCGAAGAGAGGGACTTGAACCCTCACGTCCTAAGGACACTAACACCTGAAGCTAGCGCGTCTACCAATTCCGCCACCTTCGCAAACCCAGCAACATTACGTCACAAATGTCACCACGGAGGCGCATTCTAGAGGTTTTGCCATCAACGTCAATGATTATTTCCATCCCGTTGCCGTATTTGCTGTAAAAATCAGCACTCAGACAAACGGCGCCTGATGAAAGTACTGCGACAGCCACTCGATAACCACCCGAATACGCGGCGCCAGAAAGCGCCCGGACGGATACATCACATACAGCGGCATGTCGGGCGGCGGCAACTGCGGCAGGATTTCCACCAGTTCTCCGCTCGCCAGCAACGACGCCAGGCCGTAACGCGGCGCCTGAATAATCCCCATGCCGGCCTGACAAGCCGCGATATAAGCATCGGTGCCGTTGATTTCCACCAGACTGGGCAACGTGCGGGTAATGACGTTCCCTTGTTGCATAAACTCCAACGGGTAGCGTTGCGATGTGCGGAGCGAAAAATAGCCGACCATCCGGTGGGACGTCAGCGCTTCCAGCGAGTCAGGTACGCCAAATTCCGCGCAGTAGGCGGCTGAAGCACAGGTAACCTGCGACAGTGACGGCAGCGAACGCGCCACCAGCGAATCATCCTCAACCTGCCAGGCGCGCAGTACGCAGTCCACGCCTTCACGCATCACGTTAATCGCTGAATCGTTGGCGCTCAGCACCAGCGAAATCTGCGGATAGCGGCGGTAAAACGCGGGCAACGACGGGATCACCACCTGCCGCGCCAGCGAGTGCGGCATGTCGATACGCACACGGCCGCTGGGCTGCTGGCGCTGATGGGAAAACAGCGCATCGGTCTCATCGATCTCCGCCAACAACTGCACACAGCGCTGGTAATACAACAAGCCTTCGTCCGTTACCTGCACCTGGCGGGTGGTGCGTTGCAACAGACGCACGCCCAACCGCAATTCCAGCCGTTTCAGCGTCTGGCTGACGGTGGCGCGCGGCAGCCCCAGCTTTTCCGCCGCCCGGCTGAAACTTTCCGTCTCCACGATGCGCACGAAGACCCGCATGGCCTGAACCTGATCCATCCCCCGGCTCCATTGTTTGTATTTTACAAACAGTGTTGCATAAAACTGCGAATTTATCTTTTTAACTCAAACAACCACACTGCATAGACAAACCGAACAACACGGAGCAACAACATGCAACAGCGAAAACTCGGCCCGCAGGGGCCAACAGTCTCAGCCATTGGCCTCGGCTGTATGGGGATGAGCGATTTCTATTCCACCGGTCAGGATGAAAGCGAAGCCATCGCCACGCTGCACCGGGCGCTGGAACTGGGCGTGACCTTGCTGGATACCGCCGATATGTACGGCCCGCATACCAATGAAGAACTGGTAGGAAAAGCGATTAAGGGCAAACGGGAACAGGTCTTTCTGGCCACCAAATTCGGCATTCTGCGTGACCCGGCCAACCCGGCGCTGCGCGGCGTCTGCGGCCGACCGGAGTACATTCGTCAGGCGGTCGAAGGCAGCCTGAAGCGCCTGGGTGTTGATGTTATCGATCTCTACTACCAGCACCGTATCGACCCGGCCGTACCGATTGAAGACAGCGTCGGCGCGTTAGCGGATCTGGTCGCGGCAGGTAAGATCCGTTATATCGGCCTGAGCGAGGCGTCTGCCACCACGCTGGAGCGGGCGCAGCGCGTGCATCCCATCACCGCGTTGCAAAGCGAATACTCATTGTGGACGCGCGACGTGGAAGCGGAGATCCTCCCCACCTGTCGCCGCTTGGGTATCGGTTTTGTGCCTTATAGCCCGCTGGGTCGCGGCTTCCTGACCGGCGCCATCAAACAGCCGAGCGATCTGGCCGCAGACGATTTCCGACGCGGCAATCCGCGATTTAGCGACGAAAATTTCGCTAAAAACCGGCAACTGGTAGATAAAATCACGCAACTGGCACGGGAAAAAGCGGTCACGCCATCGCAGTTGGCATTAGCCTGGGTGATGGCGCAGGGCGAACATATCGTGCCGATCCCCGGCACCAAACGCCGTCGTTATCTGGAAGAAAATGTCGGCGCGCTGTCAGTATCATTGACGCCGTGTGAGCTGGATGAGATCAACGCCATCTTCCCACCGCAGGCAGCCGCCGGCGAGCGCTATGGCCGGGAAGGAATGGCGACGCTCGATAACGCCTGAACGTCGCATGACGCCCGGCAGAAACGCCGGGCGGCTTAGTTAGCGTTTTTTATTACGACGCAGCACCGCGCGATAAACGCGGAAACGACCGGTCTGGGCAAGAACTTCGTGGCTGCCGAAGGTCTCGTCCAGCAGCGCCGGGTACGGCAGAAAGGCGTTGGCGACGATGCGCAGTTCGCCTTCGATGTTCAGATGAGCGGCGGCGCCTCGAATCATCATTTCTGCCGCATGCAGGCTGGTTTGCATGCCGTCGTGGAACGGCGGGTTAGAGATAATCAAATCAAAGCGCCCCTGAATATCAGAGTAAACGTTGCTGGCAATCACCTGCCCTTCCAGGCCATTCGCCGCCAGCGTCGCCCGGCTGGCTTCCAGCGCAGCCGCGCCGACATCACTCAGCGTCAGGCGGATTTTCGGCGATAGCCGGGCAAACGACGCCGCCAACACCCCGGCGCCGCAGGCAAGATCGAGCACTTTACCTTTACGATGCGGCTCCAGCGTCGAAAGCAGCAACTGGCTGCCGACATCCAGACCATCACGGCTGAATACCCCCGGCAGCGTACAAACCGTTGCGCCATCTACATCATATTCCTGCCACCAATCCTCCAGTGCAAACGCGGAGGGCGCATCCAGACGGCCGTGATACAAACCGCAGCGACGCGCGCTGTCAATCTTATTGATGGCGGCGATCGGCTCCAGAATCCCTTCGGCGCTGCGCACACCGCTGCGGTTCTCGCCGACAACAAAAATCTCACAGCCGACCGGCAGCAGCGACAGCAGATTAGACAGCTGGAACTGCGCTTCCTGTTTGCTCTTCGGCCAGTAGTAAATCAGGGTGTCACACCCGGCCACCATTTCCGCCTGCGCCAGCAACGAAAAATGCGCGTTGTCGCCCAATACAGGCTGCAACTGCTGCCAGTGATGATATTGCGTGGTGTGCACGGTCACCGAAGCCGCCTCAAAATGCGCGGGCAGCGTATCCTGCAAATCACCGGCAAACAGTACCCGGCGGGCAACAAATTCATCACTATGGCGCAGTATCACTTCACTGGCGGGGGTTAATGCTGACATCAGGTCTGGCTCCTCAATAAACTGAGCGGGGATTATAGTGGTTTGTTGGCGCAGGTTCAGCGATTTGTTAGCATAGCGCCGCACTATCGTGCACCGTTATCATCATGATCATCGGGCACCACCATCGCACGCAGAGTGAGTAAGGCATGACATCAAGACGGGACTGGCTGTTGCAGCAACTGGGGATCACCCAGTGGACCTTGCGTCGTCCGTCGGTGCTGAAAGGCGAAATCGCCGTCAGCCTGCCGCCCGACGCCCGGTTACTGATCATTGCCGATCCACTCCCCGCCAGCGACGACCCGCTATTGCAGGACGTGGTGCGCAGCCTGCATCTCTCCGCGCAGCAAATAGTCGGCCTGACGCCGCGTCAGGCGCAGATGCTGCCGGAGCACACCCGCTGCCACAGTTGGTGGCTGGGGCTACCCGCCACCGACCAGTGGGATGGCGTACAACTGACCAGCCCGACGCTGGCCGAGCTTTATCACAATGCCGGGGCCAAACGCGCCCTGTGGCAACAGATTTGTCACCATGAACATGATTTCCACCCTGACCGCGGCTGACCTGCCGCAAGCGTTTGAGATTGAACGCCTGAGCCACGCTTTCCCGTGGAGCGAACAAACCTTCATCAGCAATCAGGGCGAGCGTTACCTCAACCTGAAACTGTGTCATGACCAGCAACTGGTGGCCTACGCCATCACCCAGGTGGTGCTGGATGAAGCCACGCTGTTCAATATCGCCGTCGCTCCTGCGCACCAGCGCCACGGCTACGGGCGTCAGTTGCTGGAGCACCTGATTGCCGAGCTGGAACGCCGCGACATTCTGACGCTGTGGCTGGAAGTGCGTGCCTCCAACACCCGCGCCATCGCGCTGTATCAAAGCATGGGATTCAACGAAGTATCGGTACGGCGGGATTATTACCCGACCGCCACCGGCCGGGAAGACGCCATTATTATGGCGCTGCCGCTGGGGTGATAAGGCGGGAGCACAGAGGCTAAAAGTAACAACGCTGCCGGACGGCAGCGTTGTTTTATCGCATCAAGCCTCGGCTTTATCGCCCAGCAGTACCGATTCCAGCGCGATTTCGATCATCTCGTTAAAGGTGGTCTGGCGCTCGGCGGCGGTGGTCTGCTCTTGGGTGCGGATATGGTCGGACACGGTGCAGATAGCCAGCGCTTTAGCGCCGAATTCCGCCGCCACGCCGTAGATGCCGGCCGCTTCCATTTCCACGCCCAGAATGCCGTATTTTTCCATCACGTCGAACATTTGCGGGTCCGGCGTGTAGAACAGATCGGCGGAGAACAGGTTGCCGACGCGGGCGTTGATGCCGCGTGCTTTGGCCGCGTCCACCGCGTGGCGCAGCAGGTCGAAGTCGGCAATGGCCGAGAAATCGTGATCTTTAAAGCGCATACGGTTCACTTTGGAATCGGTGCAGGCACCCATACCGATCACCACGTCGCGCAATTTCACATCGGCGCGCACCGCACCGCAAGAACCGACGCGGATGATTTTCTTCACGCCGTATTCTGTTATCAGCTCTTTGGTGTAAATCGAGCAGGACGGGATGCCCATGCCGTGGCCCATCACGGAAATACGACGGCCTTTGTAAGTCCCGGTGAAGCCCAACATGCCACGCACGTTGTTCACTTCCACCACGTTTTCCAGAAAGGTTTCCGCGATGTACTTGGCGCGCAGCGGGTCGCCCGGCATCAGTACCACGTCAGCGAAGTCACCCATTTCTGCATTGATATGTGGCGTAGCCATGCTTTTTCTTCCTTCTTGATATGGCGTCAAACCGCCATTGAATTAAATAATCGCGTTCCTTGTCAGGAACATCACAACATTGACTTGCCGTAATCCATCGGCGACAAGCCGAAGTAGCTGGCAACCGTCTGGCCGATATCGGCAAAGGTGGTGCGGTGGCCGTAATCGCCCGGCTTAACGTTCGGCCCGTACATCAGCACCGGCACATGCTCGCGGGTGTGATCGGTGCCGGGCCAGCTTGGGTCGCAACCGTGGTCGGCGGTCAGAATCAGGATGTCATCGCCCGTCACCCGCGCCAGCATCTCCGGCAGGCGGCGGTCAAACAGCTCCAGCGCGGCGGCATAACCGGCAATATCACGGCGATGGCCGTAGGACGAGTCGAAATCGACAAAATTGGTGAACACGATGGTGTCGTCGCCGGCCTGCGCCATCTCTTTCAGCGTGGCGTCAAACAGCGCATCGATACCGGTGGCTTTCACTTTTTTGGTGATGCCGACGTTGGCGTAGATATCGGCGATTTTCCCCACCGACACCACGTTGCCGCCCTTCTCGTCCACCAGCTTTTTCAGCATGGTCGGCGCCGGCGGCTCCACCGCCAGATCGTGGCGGTTACCGGTACGCTGGAACTGGCCGGCTTTATCACCGACGAACGGCCGGGCGATCACCCGCCCAATGTTGTAACCGCCTTCGGTCAGTTCCTCACGGGCGATTTCACACAGTTCGTACAGCTTCTCCAGCCCGAAGGTCTCTTCATGGCAGGCGATCTGAAATACCGAATCTGCCGAGGTATAGAAAATCGGCTTGCCGGTTTTCATGTGTTCCTCGCCAAGCTGGTCAAGGATCACCGTACCGGAAGAGTGGCAGTTGCCGAGATAACCCGGTAACCCGGCGCGCTCCACCAGCCGGTCCAGCAGCGCCTGCGGGAAGCTATTATGCTCGTCGAGGAAATAGCCCCAATCGAACAGCACCGGCACACCGCCGATTTCCCAGTGGCCGGACGGCGTATCCTTGCCGGAGGAAATTTCGCTGGCGTACGCGTACGCGCCGATGATCTCCGCCTGCGCGTCCAGCCCCGGCGGGAACTGCCCGGTGGAACCTTCGGCCGCTTTGCCCAACCCTAAACGGCTCAGGTTCGGCAACCGCAGCGGCCCCTGCCGACCGGTATCCGCCTTGCCTTGTGCGCAGGCTTGTGCGATATGGCCCAGCGTATCTGAACCTGCGTCGCCAAACCGTTCGGCATCGGCGGCGCTGCCAATCCCGAACGAGTCGAGAACCATAATAAATGCACGTTTCATATTGTTATCTCCTGCGTCGTGCGTAAGGGCACAGCGTGTACATAAAGTATCAATGCGCATAAGGCGAAGCGGCGACCGTAGGCTATATATCCGCGACGTCTATGCGACGATAAATCAGCGGACAGAGCGCAGGTGGTTGTTCGGCAAGGCAAATCACCTCGCGCAGCGCCTGCGCGGCCTGTTGCCAGTCAGACTCGGTTTTGGCGTGGATAACCGCCAGTGGACGCTCGGCATCCACGCGGTCGCCCAAACTGACCATGTCGCTCAGCCCGACACTACTATCAATGATATCACTGGCCTGACGTCGACCACCACCCAGCGCCACCACCGTCATGCCCAAGGCGCGCGCATCCATCGTGCCGACGAAGCCTTCCCGCTCAGCAAATACCGGCTTGCTGAGCGTCGCCGGTTGCAGATAGCGATCGTAATGCTCGACAAAATCCGCCGGGCCGCGCTGGGCTGCGACCATACGGCCAAACACCTCCGCCGCACGGCCACTGTCCAACGCATTCTGGAGTTTGGCCCGCGCCTCGGCGGCGTCACGCGCCAGGTTGCCCGACAGCAACATCGATTCGCATAGCGCCATCGTCACCTCAAACAGACGGGGATTACGCTGCTCGCCGGTGAGAAAGCGCACCGCTTCGCGGACTTCTAACGCGTTACCCGCACTGGAAGCCAGCACTTGGTTCATGTCGGTCAGCAACGCGCTGGTACGGCAACCGGCATTATTGGCGACGCCGACAATCGCCTTCGCCAGCTGTTCAGACTGCTCATAGGTCGGCATAAACGCACCGGAACCGACTTTGACGTCCATCACCAGCGCATCCAGCCCTTCCGCCAGCTTTTTCGCCAGAATCGAGGCGGTAATCAGCGGGATGGAATCCACGGTAGCGGTGATGTCGCGGGTGGCGTAGAAACGCTTGTCCGCCGGTGCCAGCGAGTTGGTCTGGCCGATAATCGCCACCCCGACCTGACGGATAATCTGCCGAAACACCTCGTCATCAGGGAAAATATCCAGCCCCGGAATCGACTCCAGTTTATCCAGCGTACCGCCGGTGTGGCCCAGTCCACGGCCGGAAATCATCGGCACATAGCCACCACAGGCCGCTACCATCGGCCCCAGCATCAGCGACGTCACATCGCCAACGCCGCCGGTGGAGTGTTTATCCACCAGCGGGCCGTTGAGGTCTAACCCGGACCAGTCCAACACCGTGCCGGAATCGCGCATCGCCAGCGTCAACGCCACCCGTTCATCCATGGTCATATCGTGAAAGAAGATGGTCATCGCCAACGCGGCGATTTGCCCTTCCGACACGGTGTTATCGCGTATCCCATTAACAAAAAAGCGAATCTCTTCCGCACTGAGCGGATGGCCGTCCCGTTTTTTACGAATAATTTCCTGAATCAGAAACACGATAGCTTCTCCTGTCTGGTGCTGAGGTACGCCTGCGTCGCGCCGGTAGCACGAACCGCATCAGTAGCTGCTGCGCGCCTGCCCGACGGCGTGCCCCAGCGTGGTCAGCAAGCTGCCGAGCAAGCCGGACGCGCCGAAACGAAAATGACGGGCATCCGCCCAGCCGGTACCCATTATGCTGTCGGCAAGTTGCAGGTAATCGGCAGCATCTTGTGCGGTACGCACGCCGCCGGCCGGCTTAAACCCAACCTGCTCGCCCACGCCTTTATCGCGAATCACACTCAGCATCACCTCAGCCGAATGCAACGTGGCGTTCACCGCCACTTTCCCGGTCGAGGTTTTGATGAAATCCGCCCCGGCCTCAATCGCTATCTCACTGGCTTCACGGATAAGTGCGTCGGTTTTCAGCTCACCGGTTTCAATGATCACTTTCAACAGCACACCGGCTGCCGCACACGCGCTCTTACAGGCTTTCACCAGCTCGAAACCGACCTGACGGTTGCCCGCCATCAGCGCCCGATAGGGGAACACCACGTCCACTTCGTCGGCACCATAGGCGATAGCCGCATTGGTTTCCGCCAGCGCGATATCTATGTCGTCGTTACCGTGCGGGAAATTGGTCACGGTGGCGATGCGAACATCCGGCGTGCCCTGCTCACGCAGCACCTTACGCGCCAGCGGCACAAAACGCGGGTAGATACAGATGGCGGCGGTTTTCCCCGCCGGGCTGTTGGCCTGACGGCACAGGGCTGTCACCTTTTCATCGGTATCGTCATCATTCAGGGTAGTTAAATCCATCAGTCCCAGCGCACGTTGCGCCGCCGCAGTTAAATCAGTCATACAAGGCTCCCGCTTATCAGCCACAAGGTCGTCTCTTCGGCGAATATCGTTATTTCACCCGGAGATTACGGCTATTTTGTGGTTTTATTCACACAAAAAAGAAATTACACAAACATAATCCACGATCAATGTGAATATTATCACAACCATGTGCGTAACACCGCGCCGGATTGTACCGGTATCGCACACCCGCGCTCCACCAACCCGTATCGCCGCTACATGCTGCTTTCATCGACATAACCCCGTAAAATAAGCGCTTCGAACACACAGAGGGAAAAACGGTGAAAGACACCGGAGCAATATGGTTCCTGTACCTGCTGCGTACCGGCAATGGGCTGCTTTATACCGGCATTACTACCGATGTGACGCGGCGGCTGGCACAGCACCAACGCGGGAAAGGCGCGCGCGCATTACGTGGTAAAGGGCCGCTGACGCTGGTGTATCACTGCGTGGCGGGCGATCGCTCCACGGCGCTGAAATGGGAATACCGCGTCAAGCAGTTGAGCAAAATGCAAAAAGAAAGGCTGGTGCAGCACCAGCCTTCAACACTTGCCGATTTTCAACCACTGTTCAGAAACGATTAAACGGTTCCGCGTACTCCACCAAACCGCTGGCGCCCTGAAAATGGTTATCTGCCAGCGGGTAAACCTGAAAGTCCGACTCACACCCCAGCCAGCGGCAGTAAAGCTGCTGCTCCGCCGCCGGAACAAAGCCGAAACGCGCGTAGTAATGCCGATTCCCCAGCACGACTACGGCGGTATAACCGAACTCGTTAAGTGCGTCCAAGCCGGCATACACCAACTGCTCGCCAATACGCTGGCGCCGATGACTTTCATCCACCGCCATCGGGGCCAGCGCCACCCATTGCAAATCCTCGCCGCCCAGCGTCACCGGGCTGAACGCCGCGTAACCTATCACGCCGCCTTCGTCGTCAGTCGCGACGATGCCCAGCGTCAACTGGCCGTCTTCACGCAACTGATGCACTAATTCCGCCTCGGCGCTGGTCGGAAACGCTCGCCGCAGCAGGGCATCTATCCCCGGTGCATCAACCGGAATTTCAACGCGAATCAACATGATACTGGCGCGTGCGGGCTGGCCTGCTCCGCGCCCTCCTGTAAACCGGCGGCCACGAATCCGGCCAGTTGCAGCAGCGCAACCCGCAACGGCGCCGGCATATTTTCCAGCTCGATGGCATCCATCAGGTTTTTAACGTACAGCCCCAGTTCGGTATCGCCTTCAATGCGCAGGCGACGCTGGAAAAACAGCGTGTCCGGATCTTCACGACGGGCGGCTATCAAAATCAAATCGTTGGCATCGGCGCTGAAACTGACGTCCGCCAGCTCGTTATGGCCAATCTCCAGCCGGTTATCCCGCAGCGTAACAAACCACTGCAAACCGATATCCCGCACTTCGATTCGCAACCAACGCCCGTCAAGAAAATCCAGTTCACCCTCTTCCAGCGCCTGACGGAACTGCCACCCCAGCAGTTGCTCCAACACCCGGCGTTGCAGGAAGAAAGGCGTTAACGTTAACGGCTTACTCAGTAAACGCGGCCCCTGACGCACAATCTGCGCCCGTAGTTTTTCCAACACTGGCGTACTCCTCATAAAGCAATGCTGCCCAGACCGATAAGGTCAATATTCTGCCACAGAACGGGAAACGGGCAGCAAGGGTCTATATCAATAAAAATGCCGGAAGCGTTTTTTTAACGTCGCCTGGCGACACCCGAGGGAAAGTCACCCGAAGGCGACAATTTAAATTTAGCCTGTTCCGCGCTAAATCACGACCCGTAACCACCAGCAATTCCCCGATATGCTGGTTTAAATCAAAGTTGACGGCAGCCGGGTTCACTAAGATTCTTTCTCATTGCAAACCGGCCCGCTGCGTCAGGCCGTGATGAAAGGACGTAAGAATGGAACTGCTTTGCCCCGCCGGTAATCTGCCGGCACTGAAAGCCGCCATCGATCATGGCGCCGACGCGGTGTACATCGGGCTGAAAGACGACACCAATGCCCGCCACTTCGCCGGCCTCAACTTCAACGATAAAAAATTGCAGGACGCCAGCGACTACGTGCACCGCCATCGCCGCAAGCTGCATATCGCCATCAACACCTTCGCCCACCCGAACGGCTATCAACGCTGGCAACGCGCGGTAGACACGGCGGTGCAAACCGCCGGCGCCGACGCACTGATTCTGGCGGATCTGGCGATGCTGGAATATGCCGCCGAGCGTTATCCGTCGGTTGAACGACATGTGTCTGTCCAGGCCTCCGCCACCAATGAGGAAGCCATTCGCTTTTATCAACGCCACTTCGATGTCGCCCGCGTCGTGCTGCCGCGTGTGCTCTCCATTCATCAGGTTAAACAACTTTCACGCACCAGCCCGGTACCGCTGGAAGTGTTCGCCTTCGGTAGTTTGTGCATCATGGCGGAGGGGCGCTGTTACCTGTCCTCTTATCTGACCGGCGAGTCGCCCAATACCGTGGGCGCCTGCTCGCCGGCGCGTTTCGTGCGCTGGCAACAAACAAAAAACGGTATGGAATCGCGGCTAAATGATGTGTTGATCGACCGCTATCAGGACGATGAAAACGCCGGCTACCCGACCTTGTGCAAAGGCCGTTATCTGGTGGATGGCCAGCGTTACCACGCGCTGGAGGAACCCACCAGCCTGAATACGCTGGAACTGCTGCCGGAACTGATGGCGGCCAATATTGCCTCGGTGAAAATCGAAGGCCGCCAGCGCAGCCCGGCTTACGTCAGCCAGGTAACCCAGGTGTGGCGACAGGCGATAGACCGCTGTAAAGCCGACCCGGCGCATTTTACCCCCACCGCCGAGTGGATGGAGGCGCTGGGGGCCGTCGCTGAAGGCACACAGACCACGCTGGGCGCTTATCATCGCCAGTGGCAGTAGTCAGGAGACATCAACAACATGAAATATTCACTGGGCGCGCTGCTCTACTATTGGCCCAAAGCCGACATTGAAACCTTCTATCAGGCCGCGGTCGCCAGCAGTGCCGATATCATCTATCTGGGCGAAACCGTGTGCAGCAAACGCCGGGGGATGAAAGCCGGCGACTGGCTCACACTGGCGCGTGAAGTCGCCGCCGGCGGCAAACAGGTGGTGATATCGACGCTGGCGCTGTTGCAAGCGCCGTCCGAACTGACCGAACTGAAAAAGTACGTGGAGAACGGCGAATTTCTGCTGGAAGCCAACGACTTGGGCGCGGTCAATATGGCGGCGGAACGCGGGCTGCCGTTTGTCGCCGGTCATGCCCTCAATTGTTATAACGCCTACACCCTGCGGCTATTGCATAAACAAGGCATGATGCGCTGGTGTATGCCGGTAGAACTGTCGCGGGACTGGCTGCAAGACCTGCTGACGCAATGCGATGAACTCGGTTTTCGCCGCCAGTTTGAGGTGGAAGTGCTGAGTTATGGTCACCTGCCGCTGGCCTATTCCGCCCGCTGTTTTACCGCCCGTTCGGAAAATCGCCCCAAGGACGAATGCGAAACCTGTTGCATCCAGTACCCACAAGGGCGCCAGATGCTGTCGCAGGAAAATCAGCAGGTGTTTGTACTGAACGGCATCCAGACCCAGAGCGGTTACTGCTATAACCTTGGTAACGACCAGTCTTCCATGGACGGACTGGTGGATATCGTCCGGCTGTCGCCGCAAGGGTTGGACACGCTGGCGATGATCGACCATTTCCGCGCGAATCAACACGGCGAACAGCCGCTGACGCTGGAAAATCAGCAGGATTGCAACGGCTACTGGCGACGCGTCGCCGGGCTGGAGTTGGTCAGTTAAACCAATCGGGACGATGCGCACGCATCGTCCGTTACCAATTGTTAAGATCGCGTAACATCTCATCCGTGTTTATTTGGGCTGATGTGTCGGCCCCTCAACCTGATGAGTGACGCTTATGACCGCTACCATTCCTTTCTCGCTGCTCGATCTGGCCCCTATCCCGCAGGGCAACACGGCCCGCGATGCGTTCCATCATTCTCTGGATCTGGCGCAACATGCGGAAAAATGGGGATATCAGCGCTACTGGCTGGCAGAACACCACAACATGACCGGCATCGCCAGCGCGGCCACTTCGGTACTGATCGGTTACATTGCTGGTGGTACGCAGCGCATCAAACTTGGTTCCGGCGGCGTGATGCTGCCAAACCATGCGCCGCTGGTGATTGCCGAGCAGTTCGGTACGCTCGAATCGCTTTATCCCGGCCGCATCGAGCTGGGTCTGGGGCGCGCCCCAGGCACTGACCAGCGCACCATGCAGGCATTACGCCGCCACCTGAATGCCGATATCGACGATTTTCCCCACGACGTGCAGGAGCTTCAACGCTACTTCGCCCCAGCTCAGCCGGGCCAGGCAGTACAAGCGGTGCCGGGACAGGGGTTGAATATCCCAATTTGGCTGTTAGGTTCCAGCTTGTACAGCGCGCAGTTAGCGGCTTCAATGGGTTTACCGTTTGCCTTCGCCGCCCATTTCGCACCGGACATGCTGTTGCAGGCTTTGCAGCTTTATCGCGACAATTTCCGGCCATCCGCTCAACTGGAGAAACCGTACGCCATGGTGTGCGTCAATATCGTCGCCGCCGACAGCGATCGTGACGCCCGTTTCCTGTTTACTTCACTACAGCAGCAGTTTATCAACCTGCGGCGTGGTACGCCGGGGCCGCTGCCGACACCGGTGGAATCGATGGAGACGTACTGGTCAGCCGCGGAGCAGTTTGCCGTGGAACAGACTTTACGGTTGGCTATCGTAGGTGATACGGCCAAAGTGCGTCACGGCCTGCAAAGCTTACTGCGGGAAACTCAGGCGGACGAGCTGATGATCAACGGCCAGATATTCGACCATCAGGCACGGCTGCGTTCGTTTGAGCTGGTCGCGCAACTGCAACCGAAAATCGTGCGAGAAACGCGTATTCAGTCACCGAAGAAATGATGACATAAAAAAAACCAGCCCGAAGAAGGCTGGTTTTTCATATCAACTCAACGCCAGAAGTTATCAGGCATCGTTGAAACGACGCGGTGCGCGCTGACCGTCGCGGTTACCGTTACCACGACGCTCGCCGCCTTCACGACGTTCACCGTTGAACGGACGACCACGGCCGCTACCGGCGCGATCGCCGAATCCACGGGCGCCACGTTCGCCACGCTCACCGCCTTCACGACGCTCGCGACGTTCATGCGGCTGGGCATCACCCATCAGTTGCATGTTCATCGGCTTGTTCAGAATACGCGTGCGAGTAAAGTGCGACAGCAACTCACCCGGCATCCCTTTCGGCAGCTCGATAGTGGAGTGCGAGGCAAACAGTTTGATGTTACCGATGTAACGGCTGCTGATATCACCTTCGTTCGCAATCGCGCCCACGATATGACGCACTTCTACGCCATCGTCACGACCCACTTCGATCCGATACAGCTCCATTTCACCAACGTCGCGGCGCTCACGACGAGCCGGACGCTCATCACCACCGCGCGGGCCACGATCGTTGCGCTCGCCACGGCGTTCGAAACGATCATCACGCTCGCGGAACTCACGACGCGGACGGCGCTCAACCACCGGATCCGGCGGCAGAATCAGCGGACGCTCGCCCTGTGCCATTTTCAGCAGTGCGGCAGCCAGCGTTTCGATGTCCAGCTCTTCCTGCGGCTGCAGTTTACTGAGCAGCGCACGGTACATATCCAGATCACTGCTTTCCAGTTGCTGCTGTACTTTAGCGGCAAACTTCGCCAGACGACGCTGACCCAGCAGTTCGGCGTTCGGCAAATCGACTTCCGGGATCGTCAGCTTCATGGTGCGTTCGATATTACGCAGCAGGCGGCGCTCACGGTTTTCCACGAACAACAGCGCACGGCCAGCGCGACCGGCACGACCGGTACGGCCGATGCGGTGAACGTAAGACTCGGAGTCCATCGGGATATCGTAGTTCACCACCAGACTGATGCGTTCAACATCCAGACCACGTGCGGCCACGTCGGTCGCAATCAGGATATCCAGACGACCGTCTTTCAGACGTTCCAGCGTTTGCTCACGCAGCGCCTGGTTCATGTCGCCGTTCAGCGCGGCGCTGTTATAACCGCTGCGCTCCAGCGCTTCGGCCACTTCCAGCGTAGCGTTTTTGGTACGCACGAAGATGATCGCAGCATCAAAATCTTCCGCTTCCAAGAAACGGATCAGCGCTTCGTTTTTACGCATGCCGTATACCGTCCAGTAGCTCTGGCTGATATCCGGACGCGTGGTCACGCTGGATTGAATACGCACTTCCTGCGGATCGTTCATGAAACGACGGGTAATGCGACGGATCGCCTCCGGCATGGTGGCGGAGAACAGCGCCGTCTGATGCTCAGCCGGGATCTGCGCCATGATGTTTTCCACATCTTCAATAAAGCCCATGCGCAGCATTTCGTCGGCTTCGTCCAGCACCAGACCACTCAGGTTAGACAGGTCCAGCGTACCGCGTTTCAGGTGATCCAGCAGACGTCCCGGCGTACCGACGACAACCTGCGGCCCCTGACGCAGCGCGCGCAACTGCACGTCATAACGCTGGCCGCCATACAGTGCGACCACATTGACGCCCTGCATGTGTTTGGAAAATTCGTTACAGGCTTCTGCAACCTGCACCGCCAGCTCACGGGTCGGTGCCAGCACCAGCAACTGCGGTGCCTTCAGGTCAGCCTTGATATTGTTCAGCAGCGGCAGGGAAAACGCCGCGGTCTTGCCGCTCCCGGTCTGCGCCATACCCAGTACGTCGCGCCCGTTGAGCAGATGAGGAATACATTCCGCCTGAATCGGGGACGGTTTTTCATACCCCATCTCAGACAGTGCATTCAGAATAGGAGCGGACAGCCCCAAGCTAGCAAAAGAGGTTTCAAACTCTGCCATGTAAACTTAGCCTCACTTCAAAATGGCGGCCAGTCTACATAACTTGTCGAGAAAATACTCAATCATTTTCATTGAAAAGTGTGAACCGGCTCAAATTGGATTAAAAAGCGAACAAAAAAGCCTCGCCCGTTAAGGCGATGAAGAAATCATCATGATCTCTGGCTGAAAGGTGTTCGTCAGCTATTGCTGGTCCGATCCTGATAGGTCGTCTTGCTCTTGGCCTAACTGCGCCAATTCCAACAATGCATAGCGGTGCTCAACAAAATTGTGAACATTGTTAGCAACCGTCAGCTTGAACAACGCCTCGGCGGTGTTCTTGTCCCCCAGACTTAGGTAGTGCTTACCTAAATAGAAGTCAGTTTCACTGAGATGCTCGGCGAGCGAAGTGTTATCCTTAGCTTCTTCCTGGATGCGCTGCATCAACGCTTTTTCGTTGATGTTGCCCAAGTAGAATTCGACAATCGTCCATCCCCACACACCTTTCTTTGCCCCCTCGTAGCGTTCTTTCAACGCCAGTTTGGCCTTCTCGGGATTGATTTCTCTCTCCACCAGATAAAGCCACAGGGAACGGAAAGGATCATTAGGATCGTCGCGATAAAACGCTAGCAGATCATCCTGCGCCAACAGGTAGCGACCGCCGTAGTACAAAGCGATGCCCCGATTCAAACGCGCATAATTGTAAGTTGGATCAAGCTCTAATACAGAATCAAACGCTTCATAGGCAGCATCAAAATTGCCTGCCTGCGTCAAGTAAATGCCGAGATAGTTAAAAACTTCCGGCATATCGGGGCGGATAGAAAGCGCTTGTGAAAAATCATTTCGCGCCAACGCCCGTAACCCGAGGCTATCATACAGCACTCCGCGCTCATATAACAGCTGTGCTCGTTCATCGGGAGTAATTGCCCGGCTCGCCAGGATTTGCTCCATGCGCGCCAGAATGACTTCCTGCTGCAGCGTAGGCTGCAACGGAACCGCCAGCAATGCATCTTTGCGCCAATCCGTGTTGCTGCATCCTGCCAGCATAATTGCTGTCGCAACATAACACCAGCGCAAGAAAGGCTTCATTTCCCACTCCCGAAGACAAACATTGGATGAACATCCTGTCCCCGACTGCTCAGCATAAGGATATCCGTTCCTTATAATACACGCAGCTCCTTCACACTGTAAGGAGCTGCCAATTGATTATCCGTTATTATTCTGCCTCGGAAACCGGAGCAGCTTCCTGAGGTTGAGCGGTTGCTTCTTTTATGCTCAAACGGACACGACCCTGACGATCCACTTCCAGCACCTTAACCGGCACTTCCTGGCCCATCTGCAGGTAGTCGGTCACTTTCTCGACACGCTTGTCGGCGATCTGAGAAATATGAACCAGACCTTCTTTGCCGCCGCCGATGGCAACAAAAGCGCCAAAGTCAACGATACGGGTCACTTTACCCTGATAGATACGACCCACTTCGATTTCAGCCGTGATCTCTTCGATACGGCGAATCGCGTGTTTGGCTTTTTCACCATCGGTCGAGGCAATCTTCACAGTACCGTCGTCTTCGATCTCAATAGTCGTACCGGTTTCTTCGGTCAGCGCACGGATAACAGAACCGCCTTTACCGATCACATCTTTGATCTTGTCGGTGCTGATCTTGATGGTGTGAATACGCGGTGCGAATTCGGAGATATCGCCACGCGGCGTGCTGATAGCCTGTTCCATCACGCCCAGAATGTGCAAACGCGCACCCTTGGCCTGGTTCAGCGCCACCTGCATGATTTCGCGGGTGATACCTTCGATTTTGATGTCCATCTGCAACGCGGTCACGCCTTCACGGCTACCGGCTACTTTGAAGTCCATATCGCCCAGGTGGTCTTCGTCACCCAGAATATCCGACAGCACAACGTAGTTGTCGCCTTCCTTCACCAGACCCATCGCGATACCGGCAACGGCGGCTTTGATCGGCACGCCGGCATCCATCAGCGCCAGAGAAGCACCACATACGGACGCCATGGAAGAAGAACCGTTGGATTCGGTAATTTCAGACACAACACGTACGGTGTACGGGAAGGCTTCCGGTTTCGGCATAACAGCCAGCACGCCACGTTTAGCCAGACGACCGTGACCGATTTCGCGGCGTTTCGGCGACCCAACCATACCGGTTTCACCCACGGAGTACGGAGGGAAGTTGTAGTGCAGCAGGAAGCGATCGGTACGCTCGCCAGTCAACTCATCGATGGTCTGTGCATCACGCTCAGTGCCCAGCGTCGCAGTCACCAGCGCCTGAGTTTCACCACGGGTGAACAGTGCGGAACCGTGAGTACGCGGCAGCACGCCGGTACGAACGTCCAGACCACGGATCATGTCTTTTTCACGGCCGTCGATACGCGGTTCGCCACGCAGCACACGGCTACGTACCACGTTCTTCTCGATGCTGCCGAGAATATCGCGCAGTTCGTTCTCGTCCAGCGTTTCATCTTCTGCCAACAGAGCCGCAACCACATCGGATTTGATGGTATCAACCTGTGCGTAGCGTTCTTGTTTTTCAGTGATGCGATAGGCATCGCCCAAACGAGCTTCAGACAGCGCCTGCACACGGTTGTGCAGTTCGACGTTCACTTCCGGTGCCTGCCAGTTCCACTTCGGTTTGCCGGCTTCTGCCGTCAGCGACTTGATGTTTTCGATAACAATCTGTTGCTGATCATGACCGAATACCACCGCACCCAGCATCTGATCTTCACTCAGCAGATCCGCTTCGGATTCCACCATCAGCACAGCGCCTTCGGTACCTGCTACTACCAGGTCCAGGCGGCTGGTTTTCAGCTCTTCAGTCGTCGGGTTCAGCACGTACTGATCGTTGATGTAACCAACGCGAGCAGCACCAATCGGGCCATTGAACGGGATACCCGACAGACTCAGCGCCGCAGAAGCACCGATCATGGCAACGATATCCGGGTTAACCTGCGGGTTCACGGAAACCACAGTGGCAATAACCTGGACTTCGTTAACGAAACCCTCTGGGAACAGCGGACGAATCGGACGGTCGATCAAACGGGAGATCAGCGTTTCGCCTTCGCTCGGACGGCCTTCACGGCGGAAGAAACCACCGGGAATACGGCCAGCCGCGTAGGTACGCTCTTGATAATTAACAGTCAGCGGGAAGAAATCCTGGCCCGGTTTAGCGTGTTTGGCACCCACAACGGTTACGAATACCGCGGTGTCATCCATGCTAACCATCACAGCGGCAGTAGCCTGACGGGCCATCATACCGGTTTCCAGTGTCACGGTATGTTGGCCGTACTGGAATTTACGAACGATCGGATTTAGCAAAATACAGTCCTTTACCAGAGGCGCACACCATATCCCTGATATGGCGCACCAGTTAAATACCCGAATCCGCTCATTACATCCTCGCGACTAATGACAGCCTTTATTCTGGCGCAACAGTAACAAATAAAGTCTCTCATTAGCCGCGCGAATCGCTGTAAGTACGGATCCTATTCACAACGGCAATACATTACTCTGTTTTGCCGGCACTTCCTAGAAGAAAGGGGCCCAAAGAGGCCCCTTTCTCCCGAAACTCGTCGAATTAGCGACGCAGACCCAGACGTTCAATCAGGGTGGTGTAGCGTGCCAGATCTTTACGCTTCAGGTAGTCCAGCAGCTTACGACGCTGAGAAACCATACGCAGCAGACCGCGGCGGCTGTGGTGATCTTTTTTGTGCTCAGCAAAGTGACCCTGCAGATGGTTAATCTGAGCAGTCAGCAGAGCAACCTGAACTTCGGTAGAACCGCTGTCATTCGTACCACGACCGAATTCCGCAACAATTTTCGCTTTTGCTTCAACGCTTAGAGACATAATTTACTCCAAAATATTATAGATAGAACGGGCGCCGATCTCTAATTCAGCCGCCCAAGATTTAAGCCGCGCTATTTTACTCTCAGCGCTATATAAGCGCAAGGCGCTCAGGCATTCGCCGGCACAGGGTTTTCCACGACCAGACGACGCGGCGCCACCCGTCCTTCGTCATCGATTTCACCCATGCCGATAAAGCAGTGTTCATCTCCCTCGGTGATGCGTACCATGCCATCAGCCGGTGCTGCGGCAGCACGCACAGCCTGACCCAGCTTGAGGTAACCCGCCACTACCGGCGATAGGTTGACTTCAGGAAATGCCTGCACGGCGGTATCCATTGGCAACAGCAGCACATCCAGCAATTCGCCGATCGGTTGTTCCTGAGCTTCCGCCTGCTCACGCAACACCTGCAACTGTTCCAGGGTTACCATCCGCTCAATCGGATACGTCGCTACCTGCAACCGGCGCAGGTAGACCACATGGGCGCCGCACCCCAGCTTCTCACCCAAATCATCAATGATGGTACGGATGTAAGTTCCTTTGGAGCAATGGATTTCCAGTTCCAGTTCATCGGCTTCCCAGCGGATAAACTGCAGTTCATAAACGGTGATATTACGCGCTTCCCGTGGCACCACCTGCCCCTGACGAGCATATTCGTACAATGGGCGCCCCTGGTATTTCAGAGCGGAATACATTGACGGCACCTGCTGGGTATCGCCGCGGAAACTATCCAGAGCCTGCATCAGCAGATCATGGGTAAAAGCAACAGGGCGTTCCTGAATCACATTACCGTCTGCATCCGACGTATCGGTTCGTTGCCCCAGACGGGCTATCACCCGGTAACGTTTATCCGCATCCAACAGGTATTGGGAAAACTTGGTCGCTTCACCCAAACATACCGGCAGCATACCGGTTGCCAGCGGATCCAGCGCACCGGTGTGCCCGGCTTTATTGGCATTAAAGAGGCGCTTTACCTTCTGCAGTACATCGTTAGAAGATGCACCTTGTGGTTTATCCAGCAGCAGAACGCCGTGGATATCCCGACCACGACGGCGAGGACGCGACATTACCCCTCCTGCTCATCATCTGCGTCAGGAGCACGACGCTCGGCGTCGCGTTTAACCACGCTGGTTACCAGATTAGACATCCGCATCCCTTCCACCAGGGAATTGTCATAGGAGAAGGTCAGTTCCGGCACCACACGCAGGCGCATCGCTTTGCCCAACAGCATACGGATAAAACCGGACGCATCCTGTAATGCCTTCACGCCAGCTTTAACCTGCTCCGGCTCGTTGTCATTCAAGAAGGTCACAAATACTTTGGCATAAGCCAAATCGCGCGACACTTCTACGCCGGATACCGTTGCCATACCTACACGCGGATCTTTCACTTCACGCTGAATGATAATGGCGATTTCTTTTTGCATTTCCTGAGCCACACGCTGCGTGCGGCTGAATTCTTTTGCCATGATGAATCCTCAAAGAAAAATTGGGGGGCACTTGGCCCCCCAGCATGAAAACATCAGGTACGTTGTTGCACGTATCACTCGATGGTGCGCTTGATCTCAATGGTTTCAAACACTTCAATCATGTCACCGGTGCGAACATCGTTGTAGTTCTTCACGCCGATACCACATTCCATACCGTTGCGGACTTCGTTGACGTCGTCCTTGAAGCGACGCAGGGACTCCAGCTCGCCTTCAAAGATAACGACGTTGTCACGCAGCACGCGAATCGGGTTGTGACGTTTCACCACCCCTTCGGTCACCATACAGCCGGCAATCGCGCCAAACTTCGGTGACTTGAATACATCGCGCACTTCCGCCAGACCGATAATTTCCTGCTTGTATTCCGGTGCCAGCATACCGCTCATCGCCTGCTTCACTTCGTCGATCAAATCATAGATCACGGAGTAGTAACGCAGATCCAGGCTTTCCGCTTCAACGACACGGCGGGCAGAAGCATCGGCACGGACGTTAAAGCCAAGGATAATCGCGTTGGACGCGGCAGCCAGCGTGGCATCGGTCTCGGTGATCCCACCCACGCCGGAGCCCACGATCTTGACTTTGACTTCGTCGGTAGACAGTTTCTGCAACGAATCGGAAATCGCTTCCACAGAACCCTGAACGTCGGCTTTCATCACAATGTTCAGTTCGGATACTTCGCCTTCGTTCATGTTGGCGAACATATTTTCCAGCTTGGACTTCTGCTGACGCGCCAGTTTCACTTCGCGGAACTTACCCTGACGGTAAAGCGCAACTTCACGGGCTTTCTTCTCGTCGCGGACTACCGTCGCTTCGTCACCCGCGGCCGGTACGCCGGACAGACCCAGAATTTCCACCGGAATGGACGGACCCGCTTCGGTAATTTCACGACCCAGTTCGTCACGCATAGCGCGAACACGGCCATATTCGAAACCACACAGCACGATGTCGCCTTTGTTCAGCGTCCCTTCGCGCACCAGCACGGTAGCAACCGGGCCACGGCCCTTGTCCAGGAAGGATTCGATGACCACACCGCTGGCCATGCCGCTGTGAATGGCTTTCAGTTCCAGAACTTCGGCTTGCAGCAGGATAGCTTCCAGCAGTTCGTCGATGCCCGCGCCGCTTTTGGCGGATACATGTACAAACTGGGACTCGCCGCCCCACTCTTCAGGCATAATACCGTACTGAGACAGTTCGTTTTTAACGCGATCCGGATCAGCTTCCGGTTTATCGATTTTGTTGACGGCCACGACCACCGGCACTTTAGCCGCTTTAGCATGCTGAATAGCTTCAATCGTCTGCGGCATCACGCCGTCATCAGCGGCAACAACCAGTACCACGATATCGGTCGCCTGAGCACCACGAGCACGCATAGCGGTAAACGCAGCATGCCCCGGGGTATCCAGGAAGGTAATCATGCCGTTATCCGTTTCAACATGGTAGGCACCGATATGCTGGGTAATACCACCCGCTTCGCCTGCCGCCACTTTGGTTGAACGAATGTAGTCCAGCAACGAGGTCTTACCATGGTCAACGTGACCCATTATAGTGACTACCGGCGCACGTGACTCGGATTCGGAGGACAGACCGGTATCACGGTCGCTCATTACCGCTTCTTCCAGCTCGTTTTCACGGCGCAGGATCACTTTATGACCCATTTCTTCCGCGACCAGCTGAGCAGTTTCCTGATCGATAACCTGGTTGATGGTCGCCATCGCACCCAGTTTCATCATCGTTTTGATGACCTGAGAACCTTTGACCGCCATTTTGTTGGCCAGCTCGGCCACGGTAATGGTTTCGCCAATCACGACATCACGGTTGACCGCCTGCACCGGCTTATTAAAGCCCTGCTGCAGCGTGCTCGGCTTACGTTTGCCTTTACCGCCGCGAGTCACCGCACGGGCTTCTTCACGATCAGCTTTCGATTCAGACAGGCGATTGCCTTTCTTCTGTTTGGTTACTTTGCTGCCGCGACCGCGACCACGACCACCTTCGACCTGACGATCGTTCTCATCTTCCGCTTCACGCGCGTGATGAGAAGTGGTTACGTGATAATCGGCGTCCTCGGTTGTTTCAACGCCTTCTTTTTCCCAGCGTCCGGCATTTTCTTCTGCCATCCGGCGCGCTTCTTCAGCGATACGACGAGCTTCTTCCTCGACCTTACGACGAGCCGCTTCTTCCGCCTTACGCTTGAGTTCAGCCGCTTCCGCTTCGCGACGTGCTTTCTCAGCCTGAGCTGGTTTAGTCATACTATCGTTTTGTTGATTGCTCACTTTCTCTTTTTCCGCTACGTCACGCTTAGCTTTTTCGGCGGCCTCACGTTTGGCTTGCTCTTCAGCAACGGCGCGTTTTGCCTTCTCTTCTTCCTCACGTTTGGCTTTTTCTGCAGCCTCACGTTTGGCTTGTTCCTCAGCAGCGCGCTGTGCCTGTTCTTCCGCTTCACGCCGTGCCTGCTCTTCCTCCGTAGCTTGCTGCTCTTCGTGAGGATCGCGTTTTACATAGGTGCGCTTCTTGCGGACTTCGATCTGCACCGATTTGCTCTTACCACCGGTGCTGGGAATATTTAACGTGCTACGTGTCTTACGCTGCAACGTCAATTTCCCTGGTGCACCGCCGCGATCGCGGTTCAGGTGCGCCAGTAATGTTTCTTTTTCGTTCTGAGTCACAGAGTCCGACGCAGATTTGGTGATTCCCGCATCAGCAAACTGCTGTATCAGGCGGTCAACCGGCGTCTGGATCTCTGCGGCCAGTGATTTCAGGGTTACATCTGTCATGCTGTTCCTTTCCTGCTACAGTTCGTTATTCGTTACTGCCACCAAACCAACAGATATTACGCGCAGCCATAATCAGCTCACCGGCTTGTTCTTTATCAAGCCCTTCTATATCTGCCAGGTCATCGACGCCCTGCTCAGCAAGATCTTCCAGCGTGCAAACACCGCGAGCTGCTAGTTTAAACGCCAGTTCACGGGACAGACCAGATAAATTGAGCAAATCTTCTGCCGGCTGACCGTTGCCACGGTTCTCTTCATTCGCCAGAGCCAGTGTCGTCAGCGCTGCTTTTGCGCGCTCGCGCAACGCTTCGATGGTTTCTTCATCCAACCCATCGATCTCCTGCAACTCCTTGATGGGCACATAAGCCAACTCTTCTAATGAAGAGAAGCCTTCTTCAACCAGTGCGGTGGCGAATTCTTCGTCAATGTCCAGATGTTTGGTGAAAATATCGATGGCAGCATGGGCTTCAGCCTGATGCTTGGCCTGCAAGTCCTCAATAGTCATCACGTTTAGTTCCCAGCCGCTCAGTTGGGAAGCCAGACGCACGTTCTGACCATTACGGCCGATGGCCTGCGCCAGATTACCGGCCTCAACCGCGATATCCATGGTGTGTTTGTCTTCATCGACCACGATGGATGCCACATCAGCCGGAGCCATGGAATTAATCACGAACTGTGCCGGATTATCATCCCACAGGACGATATCGATACGCTCGCCGCCCAACTCGCTGGATACCGCCTGAACGCGCGCGCCGCGCATCCCTACGCATGCACCTACCGGGTCGATACGCTTATCGTTGGTTTTAACCGCGATTTTAGCGCGGGAACCCGGATCGCGGGCAGCTGCTTTGATCTCAATAACTTCTTCGCCGATTTCCGGCACTTCGATGCGGAACAGTTCAATCAGCATTTCAGGACGGGAGCGGCTCACAAACAGCTGTGCGCCGCGCGCTTCCGGGCGAACGGCGTACAGCACGCCGCGAATGCGGTCACCGGGGCGGAAATTCTCACGCGGCAGCATATCTTCACGGCCGATCACCGCTTCGGCATTGCTGCCCAAGTCCAGGGTAATGTTATCGCGGTTAACTTTCTTAACGACGCCGGTAACGATTTCACCTTCCTGCTCACGGAACTGATCAACCACCATGGCCCGCTCGGCTTCGCGCACTTTCTGCACGATAACCTGTTTGGCAGTTTGTGTGGTAATGCGGTCGAAAGTTACGGATTCGATTTGATCTTCGATGTAACCGCCCAGATCAATACCCGGCTCTTCGAATTGTGCCGCTTCCAGAGTGATTTCACGTGTCGGTTGGGTCACTTCGTTTACGATCTGCCAGCGGCGGAAGGTATCGAAATCACCGGTTTTGCGGTCAATACAAACACGAACATCGATTTCCTGCTCGTATTTTTTCTTGGTCGCTGTCGCCAGTGCAGTCTCCAGCGCTTCAAAAATCTTTTCGCGCGGCACGGCCTTTTCATTGGAAACCGCTTCAACAACAGCCAGAATCTCTTTATTCATCCTAGTTGCCTCATCCAAACTTTAAAAGTGGGGTACCAGGTTCGCCTTCTGGATATTGCTCAGCGCGAACACTTCATCTTTGCCATCCACTGTTACGGTGATCATCTCGCCTTCAACGGACTTGATAATACCTTGCCACTTACGGCGATTCTGCACCGCCATACGCAGCACCAGGCTCACTTCTTCACCCACAAAATGCGCGTAATGTGCAGCAGTAAAAAGCGGCCGGTCCAAACCCGGTGACGACACTTCCAGGTTATAGGCAACGGATATGGGATCCTCAACATCCAGTACCGCACTGACCTGGTGGCTAACATCAGCACAATCATCAACAGTGATACCATCTTCACTATCAATATAGATACGCAGTGTCGACTGGCGTCCCCGGATGAACTCAATGCCCACCAGCTCATAGCCAAGGGCTTCAACAGGTGCCGAAATCATCTCTGTTAACTTTTGTTCTAATGTGGACAAGCCCACCCCCAAGACATAAAAAAAGGGCTTAATAGCCCAGTAATTCTGCTGTCAAATAACAAAAAACCCCGATATATCGGGGCTTTATGCAACTGGACCCTATTTACCGCAAACAACTGCGGTATAACTACCATCAAGTATTCTTTCAGAATCCACCGTAAACAACACGTTTGATACGATACAGTTTATTTGAAAAAAAACTTTTCTGGGAAGTTAAGTGGTTGCGGGGGCCGGATTTGAACCGACGACCTTCGGGTTATGAGCCCGACGAGCTACCAAGCTGCTCCACCCCGCGTCCGAAAACGTGGCAAATACTACGCTGACAACCGCAAAAATGCAAGTTATCTATAGGATTGGTACCGAGGACGGGACTTGAACCCGTAAGCCCAATCGGGCACTACCACCTCAAGGTAGCGTGTCTACCAATTCCACCACCTCGGCATCACAATTTGTTTTTATCATCAACATTCTTGATGCTGATGAAACGTCTGCGATTATTTAGGAATATCGCTTGACGGTGCAGCTGGCGCTTTAGACTGCTCAGCCTTTTCAGGCGCAGCAGGCTGACTCAGGTTGTCCCAGCCACTGCCTTTTTTGCTGTGGTCAGAACTCATATTTCCTAGAATCAGGCTGAGTACGAAAAACAGCGTGGCAAACAGCGCCGTCATTCGGGTCATGAAATTGCCGGATCCGCTAGAACCAAACAGCGTAGCGGAAGCACCGGCTCCGAACGACGCTCCCATATCTGCACCTTTACCTTGCTGCAGCATGATAAGACCAACGAGGCCAATCGCTACCAGCAGGAAAATTACCAGAAGAGCTTCGTACATAGTCGTACCCGTTATTTATCCCCACCATTCGGTAAGGCATCGCTAATTCTTGCGGTTTACCCGCGACTATCCGCAATAGGATGAACAACATCCCCTATAAAGCGGGTCTGAATACTAACTAAAGCCTCGAATGTACGCAAGGGTAATTTGACGCTCATTAACCGATTGAGGAAAAAAACAGCGTATTGGCAAAACAGGCCGGAAGATACTGATTACGCAGTGGTTCACACGCTTGCTACTGCGGTGGCAAGAGTCGGCCCCCTTACCACCGTTTCGGTCTGTCACGTTGCCGCTTAACCTGCTGCTTTTACTGCATCGGCGATGTGGTTCGCCATCTGTGTAACGGTAGCCTCATCTTCCCCTTCCACCATCACGCGGATTAACGGCTCAGTACCCGATTTACGCAGCAGTACCCGGCCTCGGCCAGCCAGTTGTGCTTCAACATCCTGAGTCGCCTGTTTAACTGCGTCACTTTCCAGTGGGTCACCCTCACCGGAAAAGTGAACATTCACCAGTATTTGCGGGAAGAGTTTCATACCGCTGCACAGATCATGCAGGCTCATGTGATTACGAACCATCGCGGTCAGCACCTGTAAACCTGCGATAATACCGTCACCAGTCGTGGTTTTATCCAGCAGAATCACGTGGCCTGAGTTCTCCGCCCCCAGACGCCATCCCTTTGACTGCATCAGTTCAAGAACATAGCGGTCTCCCACTTTAGCGCGGGCAAACGGCACGCCGAGCTGTTTTAATGCGACTTCAAGCCCCATATTGCTCATCAGGGTACCAACAGCACCGCCACGAAGTTGTCCTTGACGCAAGGCTTCCCGGGCAATGATATACAGGATTTGGTCACCATCCACCCGATTCCCTTGGTGATCAACCATAATCAGGCGGTCACCATCGCCATCAAACGCCAGACCCACGTCGGCTTTTTCAGACAGGACTCGCGCCTGCAGTTGGGTAACATCGGTAGCACCGCATTGCTCATTGATGTTCATGCCATCAGGCTCACACCCAATTGTGATCACCCTTGCGCCCAACTCTCTCAACACACTGGGCGCAATGTGATAAGTCGCACCATTGGCACAATCCACCACGATTTTAAGGCTATTAAGGCTCAGTTCACTGGGGAACGTGCCTTTACAAAATTCAATATAACGGCCGGCAGCATCGACGATACGACTTGCCCGGCCTAATTCGGCAGATTCCACACAAGTCAGCGGTTTTTCCATTTCCGCTTCGATCGCCTCTTCTACTTCGTCCGGCAGCTTGGTGCCGTCAATCGAAAAAAACTTGATGCCGTTATCGTAGTAAGGGTTGTGTGAAGCCGAAATAACGATCCCGGCCTCGGCGCGGAAAGTACGTGTCAAATACGCCACAGCCGGGGTTGGCATTGGGCCGGTAAATGATGCAGACAACCCCGCAGCGGCCAAGCCGGCTTCAAGCGCAGATTCCAACATATAGCCGGAGATACGCGTATCTTTACCGATGATAATCTTTCTGGAACCGTGGCGAGCCAAAACCTTACCGGCCGCCCAACCCAATTTCAGTACAAAATCAGGTGTAATCGGCAGATCGCCGACCTTGCCCCGAATACCGTCAGTGCCAAAATATTTGCGGCTACTCATAATTGTTGTTATTCCTTTGCTGATAGAGTTGCTTCGACTACACGTATCGCATCCACCGTCGCCTTCACATCATGGACGCGGATAATATGGGCCCCCTTCATGGCGGCAATGACCGCACACGCCACGCTACCGTAAACCCGCTCAAGCGGCGGAACACCCAGCAATTGCCCCAGCATGGTTTTTCTGGACATACCAACCAGCAGCGGTAGACCACAGCGATGTAATGTCTCCAGATGCCCCAGCAGTCGATAATTGTGCTGTAAATTCTTGCCGAACCCGAATCCAGGATCCAGCAATAACTGTTCGCGCGGTATACCTGCAACCACACAACGGGCAATATGATGCTCAAAAAATGCCATGACCTCACCCACAACATCGTCATAATGCGGCGTCTGTTGCATGGTTTTTGGCAATCCCTGCATATGCATCAAACACACCGGCAAACCTGTTGCCGCCGCCGCCTCTAAAGCTCCCGGTTCTCTAAGCGCTCGAATGTCATTGATCAGATGTGCGCCAGCTTGCGCACTAGCGGTAATCACTTCAGGTTTGGAAGTGTCGACTGAAATCCAGACTTCAAAACGTTGCGCCAATGCTTCGACCACCGGTACAACACGGTCCAACTCCTCTTCGATACTGACTTCATCAGCCCCAGGCCGGGTCGACTCGCCACCAACATCGATAAAAGTTGCACCAGCGGAGATCATCTGTTCAGCATGGATCAACGCTGCGTTCAGGGTATTGTGCTTTCCCCCATCGGAAAAGGAGTCAGGGGTGACATTCAGGATCCCCATAACCTGGGGACAAGAGAGATCCAACGTCAATCCGCGAGCGTTCAATTTCATGTTTTGTCTCTCAACTCTATCTTGTTGTTCTCGCTTCTGGAGTAAAAAACCCCGGCAAGCCGGGGTTGGAAGGGGTTATGCAGCCCATTGAGACCGTCACAACAAGCGTTTCGTTACTTGTCGTTCAAAGGCCCAGGCACGGTATTACCCGGCGTCGGCGCATGCGGTTCATCTACCGCCGTCGGCGCTTTAGGCGCACCGCCATTATCAGACGAAGACGAATTATTGCCTGGAGTCGCTTCTTCCCAACCTGCCGGTGGGCGAACGTCTTTACGTGACATCAAATCGTCAATTTGCGGCGCATCGATCGTTTCGTACTTCATCAGTGCGTCTTTCATTGAATGCAGAATGTCCATATTCGCCATCAGCAATTCACGAGCACGTTGATAGTTACGTTCGATCAGTGCTTTCACTTCCTGATCGATGATACGCGCGGTTTCATCCGACATATGTTTGGCTTTAGCGACAGAGCGACCGAGGAATACTTCACCTTCTTCTTCCGCATACAGCAATGGCCCCAGTTTTTCCGAGAAGCCCCACTGCGTCACCATGTTACGCGCAATCGACGTCGCCACTTTAATATCATTGGACGCGCCGGTAGAAACATGTTCCGGCCCGTAGATGATCTCTTCGGCCAGACGACCACCGTACAGCGTAGAAATCTGGCTTTCCAATTTCTGACGGCTGGCGCTAATCGCATCCCCTTCAGGCAGGAAGAACGTCACACCCAAAGCACGGCCGCGCGGGATGATCGTCACCTTGTGCACCGGATCGTGTTCTGGCACCAGGCGGCCGATGATGGCATGACCGGCCTCGTGATAAGCCGTAGACTCTTTTTGCGCTTCGGTCATGACCATGGAGCGACGCTCCGCCCCCATCATGATTTTGTCCTTGGCTTTTTCGAATTCCACCATCGAGACGACGCGACGGTTGCCACGAGCGGCAAACAGAGCCGCTTCGTTCACCAGGTTAGCCAAATCGGCACCAGAGAAGCCCGGCGTACCGCGCGCGATAACGGAAGCATCAATATCCGGCGACAGCGGTACGCGGCGCATATGAACTTTCAGAATCTGTTCACGACCACGCACATCCGGCAGACCGACCACCACCTGACGGTCAAAACGTCCTGGACGCAACAACGCCGGGTCCAGCACGTCGGGACGGTTGGTCGCAGCAATTACGATGATGCCTTCATTGCCCTCAAAACCATCCATTTCAACCAGCATCTGGTTCAACGTTTGTTCGCGCTCATCATGACCACCGCCCAAGCCAGCGCCACGCTGCCGACCCACGGCATCGATCTCATCGATAAAGATGATACAGGGCGCCGCTTTCTTCGCCTGCTCAAACATGTCTCGTACGCGAGATGCACCGACACCGACAAACATTTCCACAAAGTCGGAACCGGAAATGGTGAAAAACGGTACCTTGGCTTCACCTGCGATAGCCTTCGCCAGTAACGTTTTACCGGTCCCCGGCGGGCCAACCATCAGTACACCTTTCGGAATTTTACCGCCCAGCTTTTGAAAACGGCTTGGCTCACGCAGGTACTCAACCAGCTCGGCAACTTCTTCTTTGGCTTCATCACAGCCCGCCACATCGGCGAACGTGGTTTTGATCTGATCTTCGGTCAGCATCCGCGCTTTGCTTTTGCCGAAAGACATCGCGCCTTTGCCGCCCCCGCCCTGCATCTGGCGCATGAAGAAAATCCAGACGCCAATCAGCAATAGCATTGGGAACCAGGAAATGAAGATTGAAGCCAACAGGCTCGGCTCTTCCGGTGGTTCACCAACTACTTTTACATTTTTGGTCAGAAGGTTATCCAGCAGTTTAGGATCGTTGACAGGGATATACGTGGTATAACGGCTGCTGTCTTTTTTGACAACATTGATCTCGCGCCCGTTGATGCGCGCCTCACGGACCTGATCCTGATTCACTTCAGTCAAAAAGGTTGAATAATCCACCCTACGGCCATTCGACTCGCTGGGCCCAAAGCTCTGGAATACGGACATCAACACGACTGCGATGACCAACCAGAGAATCAGGTTTTTCGCCATGTCACTCAAGGGATTAACCTCATATTACAACTGTGTTAAAAAATAGCGTCAGGGTACTATAGTTTGCGACCTGTCGCTACAATGTACACCTCACGGGACCGGGCTCGCGAGGCATCTGGCTTACGAATCTTTACCGTCGTAAACAAGGAGCGAATCTCACGCAGATACTCATCGAAGCCCACTCCCTGAAATACTTTCACTACGAAACTGCCACCTGGCGCTAATATATCCCGACACATCTCCAGTGCAAGTTCGACCAGATACATGGCACGGGGAATATCCACCGCCGGCGTACCGCTCATGTTCGGGGCCATGTCGGACATAACCACCTGAACCTTGTCGTCTCCAACCCGTTCCAACAGGGCTTTGAGCACTAATTCATCACGAAAGTCCCCTTGAAGGAAATCGACTCCGACAATAGGATCCATCGGTAAAATATCGCACGCAATGATGCGGCCTTTTCCACCAATCTGGCTGACGACATACTGAGACCACCCACCAGGCGCCGCCCCCAGATCCACCACCGTCATGCCGGGCTTGAACAGCTTATCTGTCTGCTGTATCTCATCAAGTTTAAACCAAGCGCGCGAGCGAAGCCCTTTTTTCTGCGCCTGCTGTACATATTTATCGCTAAAGTGTTCCTGCAACCAGCGACTGGAACTTGCAGAACGCTTTTTGTTAGCCATCGATTTTCCAACTATGATTTTTTCTAACTACTGTTAATTAAGATGCCCACGACGGACAACACATCTCGACGACAGCCAATCAGTATAGCCGGATTGGTTATAATCATGAGATGGCGGTAGAATGGTCCGCTTTCAATCCTAACCTAAGCAAAAAAGACAATGAATCTGAGTAACAAACAAAAACAGCACCTGAAAGGCCTGGCCCATCCGTTAAAACCCGTCGTCATGCTGGGCAACAACGGCCTCACTGAAGGTGTGCTGGCTGAAATCGAACAAGCTCTGGAACATCACGAACTCATCAAGGTGAAAATCGCCACTGAAGATCGCGAAACCAAAGGGTTGATTGTCGATGCCATTCTGCGCGAAACCGGCTCCAGCAACGTTCAGGTGATCGGCCACACTCTGGTGCTCTATCGTGCGTCAAAAGAACGCAAGATTGTGTTGCCCCGTTAACATTTTCAGTTCAGGTTACCTTGTTTCACAGCAAGGTTCCATGACCCGCTGGTGAGAAAAAAGGCCGATATCGGCCTTTTTCCTTTCTTTACAATCCAGATTGCTCACGGAGATCAGAGGTATACAATCTTCAGAATTTCGTACTCTACCACGCCTCCCGGCGTACTGATCGTAACGACGTCATCTTCCTCTTTACCGATCAAACCACGGGCAATCGGCGAATTAACAGAAATCAGGTTCTGCTTGAAGTCAGCCTCATCATCACCCACGATACGATAGGTTTGCTCTTCTTCGGTATCCAGGTTCATCACCGTCACCGTAGCACCAAAGATCACTCGACCATTGGCCGCCATTTTGGTGACGTCAATAACCTGGGCGTTAGACAGCTTAGCTTCAATTTCCTGAATCCGGCCTTCACAAAACCCCTGCTGCTCGCGAGCAGCGTGGTATTCGGCGTTTTCTTTCAAATCGCCGTGCTCACGCGCTTCGGCAATCGCTGCAATAATTTCAGGCCGACGCACCGATTTCAGGAAATCCAGCTCTTCGCGTAACTTTTCAGCACCACGCAACGTCATCGGAAATTGTTTCATATCGTCACTACCTCTAAAAAATCCGTACGGCTCACGTTACCGTCATCCTGACGCGATAAAATCACCTGCGACGGAATGTTTCCATGCCAGTGCACCTGACAATTTAAACAAAAATAGCCTTGCCCGGAACATTCCTTCCAGGCCAGACGCGTTTTTGCATTTTGATACGCATTTTACCCCAGAGTTCCACCAGGGTCATCGTTTACTTTATCCCTTGATGCGCCGTAGTATGACCACCACGTTACCCTGTACTTAATTGAGATTATGCGTTTTTTATCGACTCTGACCGGTTTTGCCTGTGCAGTTGCCTTACACGCCAACGCCGCCCCGATTGATGAGTACACCAAATATCTGCCAGATGGGGCCAATCTGGCACTGGTGGTGCAAAAAATCGGCGCATCTACTCCAACAGTCGATTACCACAGCCAGCAAATGGCGCTCCCTGCCAGTACGCAGAAAGTCATCACGGCACTGGCAGCATTGCTGCAGTTGGGGCCGAATTACCGCTTTATTACGACGATGGAAAGCAACGGAAGCATCGCCGGCGGGGTATTACGCGGTAACCTGGCGGTACGCTTCAGCGGCGATCCTTCGCTGAAACGCCAGCAGTTGCGTAATATGGTACAAGAACTGAAAAAGCGAGGAATCCGAGAAATCAGTGGTGACATCCTGATAGATACCTCCGTATTCGCCAGCCATGACAAAGCGCCCGGTTGGCCCTGGAACGATATGACTCAGTGTTTCAGCGCACCGCCCGCCGCCGCGATTGTCGATAAAAACTGTTTCTCCATTTCGCTCTATAGTGCGCCAAAAGCCGGTGACAACGCCTTCATTCGTGTAGCGTCCTATTATCCGGTACACATGTTCAGTGAAGTCCGTACGTTGCCGAAAGACTCGCCTGACGCCCAATATTGCGAACTGGACGTCGTGCCCGGTGAACTCAGCCGTTTCACCGTCACCGGTTGCCTGACGCAACGGGCTGAACCACTACCCCTGGCGTTTGCCATTCAGGATGGTGCCAGCTATGCCGGGGCCATCGTAAAAGACGAATTGCAACAGGCGGATATCCGAGTCGCCGGCAGCCTACGGCGCCAGTCATTACCGAGCGCCTCCGGCACGGTACTGGCACAAACCGAATCGGAGCCGCTACATGAACTGTTGACCACCATGTTAAAGAAATCGGACAACATGATTGCCGATACCGTTTTCCGCACCATCGGACATGAGCGTTTCAAGGTTCCCGGCACCTGGCGCGCCGGTGCTGATGCCGTACGTCAAATCCTGCGTCAGAAAGCGGGAATCGATCTGGGCAACACCATCATCGTTGATGGCTCTGGGCTGTCCAGGCACAACCTGATCGCTCCCGCAACCATGATGCAGGTTCTGCAATACATTGCCCAACACGATAATGAATTGAATTACATAAAGATGCTGCCGCTGGCTGGCTATGACGGCACCTTACGCTATCGTGCAGGCCTGCACGAAGCAGGACTGGATGGCAAGGTCTCAGCCAAAACCGGTGCGTTGCAAGGGGTATATAATCTGGCTGGATTCATCACTACCGCCAGTGGTCAGCGCATGGCTTTCGTGCAATATCTTTCCGGCTACGCCGTACCGCCGGAAGATCAAAAAGAACGGCGAATTCCGTTAGTCCGTTTTGAAAGCCGTGTTTACAAAGATATCTACCAGAACAACTAATTCGGACAATAAAAAAATCCCTTATCTGCCAAAGCAGATAAGGGAAACATGTACAACTAACAAGCAAATTTTTCGACTATCGGCCGGATAACCGATGCAAGATCAACGCTGATAAACAATTTCGACGCCTTCGTCGTCATCTTCATCCCAATCGTCATCCCACTCTTCTTCGGCTTCGGCCTGAACGGCTTCCAACTGCTCCCGGTGGTAGTCATCCCACATAAAGTCCACTTTTTCAGGCGCTTTGTTCTCTACTTCGGCCAACGCTTTCGGCTGAGTATTGAGGAAATTCATGACATCCCAACACAGGGCATTCACCCCTTCACGGTTGGCTGCCGAAATCAGATAATACTTGCCTTCCCAACCCAGCGCGGCGGCAATTGCCTTCGCACGGTTTTCCGCCTCGCCTTTCTCCAGCAGGTCGACTTTGTTGAATACCAGCCAGCGTGGTTTTTCCGCCAGAGACGCGCTGTATTGCTGCAATTCATTGACGATCACTTTGGCGTTTTCGATCGGATCGGATTCATCGATCGGCGCCAGATCGATCAGGTGCAGCAGCACGCGACAACGCTCCAGATGCTTCAGGAAACGGATCCCGAGCCCGGCACCTTCGGATGCGCCTTCAATCAATCCTGGAATGTCCGCCACGACAAAGCTTTTCTCGCTGTCCATACGTACGACGCCCAGGCTCGGCACCAACGTAGTAAACGGATAGTCCGCTACCTTCGGCTTGGCTGCGGATACCGCGCGGATAAAGGTCGATTTCCCGGCATTCGGCAACCCTAACATGCCTACATCCGCCAGCAGCAGCAACTCCAGCAGCAACTCGCGTTCTTCGCCCGGCGTACCGTTGGTTTTCTGCCGCGGCGCACGATTCACAGAGGATTTGAAACGGGTATTACCCAACCCGTGCCATCCGCCTTTGGCGACCATCAGTTTCTGCTGATTACGGGTCATATCACCCAGCACTTCGCCGGTGCTTTTATCCAGTATACGCGTGCCGACCGGCACTTTAATGGTGATATCTTTGCCGCGTTTGCCGGTGCAATCACGACTTTGGCCATTCTGCCCGCGTTCGGCACGGAAGCTTTTCTCAAAACGATAGTCAATCAGGGTATTGAGGTTTTCATCCGCCAGCAGGTAGACATCGCCACCATCGCCGCCGTCACCACCATCAGGCCCACCGTTGGGAATATATTTTTCACGACGGAAGCTGACACAGCCGTTGCCACCGTCACCCGCCACAACCAGAATGGTGGCTTCATCTACAAACTTCATGAACTATCTCCGCAAAAAACCAATAGAGAATGACCGACGCGTTTGAATAATTTATTGGTTCTCTTTGGCTCAACGAATTGGATTGATGACAGATAACCACAGTATGTCACCTGCCACTGAAAAACCGACGCATCAGAACCGTTTCGATAAAAGGGCGCTGATTGTACCTGCTTGGCGAAAGGATTTCACCTGTATTAAAAATAATCAGGCCCTATCTGCTTTTCCCCGCCTTCCAACCATACCTGACGTCTGCTGTTTCATACCTGTGGATATTTGCTACGTTTTGCTGCGATTAATCGATGTCCAATCGCGGCAAACATCGCTCCCGCTACGACCACAAAAGATCCGACATATCCCAATAAATTCAGCGATGGTGCAGCAAATAGCGATGGCCAGGCTAATGACAGCAAATCAGAGAAGAACAGCGTAAACAACGGCGTCAGCGTAATAATGGTACTCACCTGCGCAGCTTGCCAGCGCGCCATCGCTTCCGCCAATGCGCCGTAACCAACCAGCGTATTCGCACCGCAAAACAGCAAACAGGCCAACTGCCAGCCGGTCAGTTGAAACACCGCCTCAGGTTTAGCCAGCGGCGTAATAAACAACACACAAAGCGTGTATAACAGAAACAGTAATTGTTGTGAGGTGAGTCGGCGCAACAATACCTTTTGTGCTACGCCATAAGCCACCCATACGGTGGATGCCGCCACACCCAGCAAAATCCCGAAGGTGTAATCCGTCAGACGAGTAAAAAGCTCTATCAGGCTATTGTTGAAAAACATCAATAACCCACAGATAAGCACTACGGCACCGATTACCTGATTCAGTCGCATCTTCTCTTTGAGAATAACGACGCTGGCAACCATCAACCCCACCGTCGACAACTGCCCGATTACCTGTGACGCGGTAGGACTAAGGTATTGCAACGAGGAGCTGAACAGCACGAAATTACCCAATAATCCACCGGTCGCTACCAGCAACAGAATCCACCAACGCTGGTGATCGAACATCTGTGGCTTTGGCAACGCACCTCTGCTGTACAAAAAAATGCCCAACCCGGCGGACGCAATCAAAAAGCGATACCAGACGATGGTATAAGGCTCCATCGCTACCAGAACCTGTTTCATCGCGATTGGCAGCGCTCCCCAGCATATGGCGGTGGTCAGCGCCAGACAAAACCCGATGCCAGCATTCTGTTTCATCCCTTCACCCGTTCTTTTTATTGATTTTTATCGTGCAATCTAAATGTAAAAAGCCCCGCAACAAGTTGCAGGGCTTTATGATTCAACCTGATACCGAAAAATTACTCAGCAACGATGCTGATATATTTACGGTTGTTCGGGCCTTTTACTTCGAATTTAACTTTACCGTCAGACAGTGCAAACAGGGTGTGGTCTTTACCACAGCCTACGTTGCTGCCTGCGTGGAATTTGGTGCCACGCTGACGAACGATGATGCTGCCAGCCAGAACCGATTCACCGCCAAAGCGTTTTACACCAAGACGTTTACTTTCTGAGTCACGGCCGTTACGAGTAGAACCGCCAGCTTTTTTGTGTGCCATTAATCCGCTCTCCTAAAACTTAAGCGCTGATGCCGGTGATTTTCACGTCAGTGAACCACTGACGGTGGCCAGCCTGCTTACGGTAGTGTTTACGGCGACGAAACTTAACGATTTTAACTTTCTCGCCACGGCCGTGAGCAACAACTTCAGCCTTGATTTTGCCGCCTTCGACGAAAGGAACGCCGATCTTGACATCTTCACCATTGGCAACCATCAGAACCTGGTCAAACTCAACAGCTTCACCGGTTGCGATGTCCAGCTTTTCCAAGCGAACGGTCTGGCCTTCGCTTACTCGGTGTTGTTTACCACCACTTTGGAAAACTGCGTACATATAAAACTCCGCTTTCCGCGTGCTTCTTTGAATAATGTGAAGCGCGCTATAAATATTCACAATAGGGCGCGAATTCTACGCAAAAAACCTACTGATGACAAGCGCAGAATCAATCAATGTGAAGAAAAAGGATACAACCTATGAACTGCCGTTTATCTACGCCGTTTTTCAAGTACAATCAGGCCTAACGTTCCCTTTTCCGTGCCGACACCATCAGTATTTTTACGGCAGAAACAGAAGCAATCAGCTGGCAGAAACAATGAACTTAGAGCAAATCACAGCGTTAAGCGCACAGGATATGGCCGCCGTCAACCAGACCATACTGGATCAGCTCAACTCCGATGTTGTCCTGATCAATCAGTTGGGAAATTACATCATCGGCGGCGGCGGCAAGCGTATTCGTCCGATGATCGCGGTATTGGCCGCTAGAGCGCTGAGCTATCAGGGTGACAAGCACATTACCGTTGCCGCGCTGATTGAATTTATCCACACCGCCACGCTCCTTCACGACGATGTCGTCGACGAAAGCGACATGCGCCGGGGAAAAGCCACGGCGAATGCCGCTTTCGGCAATGCCGCCAGCGTGTTGGTCGGCGACTTTATCTATACCCGCGCCTTTCAGATGATGACCAGCCTGGCTTCGCTGCGCGTTATGTCCGTTATGTCTGACGCCGTTAACGTTATCGCGGAAGGCGAAGTGCTCCAGCTCATGAACTGCAACGATCCGGACATTACCGAAGACAGTTACATGCGGGTGATTTACAGCAAAACGGCCCGTTTATTCGAAGCGGCGGCACAGGCTTCAGCCATTCTGTCGGATGCCAGCAGCGAGCAAGAACTGGCACTGCAGGAGTACGGTCGTTATCTCGGTACCGCTTTCCAGTTGATTGACGATTTGCTCGACTACAGCGCCGACGGCAAAACGCTGGGTAAAAATACCGGGGATGACCTGAACGAAGGCAAACCCACGCTACCATTGCTGCATGCCATGCACCACGGTAATGAAGAACAACGCATCATGATCCGTCAGGCGATTGAACAGGGTAACGGCCGGCACTTGCTGGAACCGGTGTTGGCTGCCATGCAGTCCTGCGGCTCACTTACCTATACACGACAGAGAGCCGAGGAAGAAGCCGATAAAGCCATCACCGCCATTCAGTGCCTGCCGGCCAGCGATTTCCGCACCGCGCTGGAGGGGTTGGCTCATCTCGCGGTGCAACGCGACTTCTAAGTCACTCTTCTTTAATACCGTAGTCCTGATTTTTATATTCCCGCGGCCCGTTTTCCAGACGGGCCAGCATACCCATTGCACCTTCACGCAGAATATGCCCAATCAGCCGGGTGCGTTCTTCCACCGAAAGCTGGTGATAAATCTGTATCCAGGTACTCTCCTGAACATTTGTCGGGGTGACCACAGCATAATCGGGAGATGTTTCCCGCATCAGCGTAGTTTTTACTTCTTCCGGCAGGCTCCAGATAGCGTATTCAACGCCTTTACCCTGAACACCTTTGCGACGTCGCCTTTCCCAGCCATGATCCTTGGCCTTTTTATTCAGCCCCTGACGAGATTTCGGCAACCCTGCCACCCCTAACAATTCATTGGTTGTAAACCAGGTCTTTTCCATCATCGTTCTCCCTTTCATCTCTTTCCTGATACGAATACATAACCAGATGACAAAAACGTCGATTACGTTTCCATATAATAGACTAATTTTATTCAAACCACTAACGCAATAGTGTTAAAAGCCGAATTAATTAGGCGCAGGAAAGCCTTCCAGGAAGAAATCTGACGGAGAAAAGGAGGAAAGCCATTCCACAAAAAGACAATCGGGAATGGCCAGGGCAATTAATCAGAAAAATCTTTTATCAAAGTCACGCTTGCCGGATTGGCAAGACCCAGTTGCTTCAACGTGGAAGACACGCCTTCGCGCATGATATACGCAATCAGTTTTTCCCGTTCAGGAACAGACAACTGATGGTAAATCTGGATCCAGACTGACAACATGTCTGACGGCTTTGCCGAATATTCACCTGACGTTTCCTGCATCAGCAGTGTTTGCTGAACAGACTGAGGCAAGCTATGGATAGAATATTCTACCCCCCTTCCTTGTACACCTTTACGGCGACGCTTTTCCCAACCATCTTCTCGGGCTCGCTTATTCAATCCTTGCCGTGATTTAGGGAGTCCGCCAATACCAACCAATTCGCTGGTCGCAAACCACTCTTTTTTCATGTCCTTTTCATCCCGATAGTGATACTCGTTACCTATTCAGATCCATTTGGAAATTAATTTGGAAATATTAAGGAATATGGTGCTATATTATTTCCAAATAATGGCTTGTGGTTAGCGAAACCATTCACCATTAGCCGTTAGTTATACCATTAATACGCTGTCGTCTTAATAGCAATAAGGGAAGGATTATGAATTCAAGGAAAAATGACTGGCATTCCGCTGATATTATCGCGGCATTGAGAAAGAAAGGGACAACGCTTGCTGCCGTATCGCGCCGTGCCGGTTTGAGCTCTTCCACGCTAGCCAATGCCTTATCACGCCCATGGCCAAAGGGCGAGTGGTTAATCGCCGACGCTCTAGGCATTCATCCATCGGAAATCTGGCCCAGCCGCTATTACGATCCGGAAACACAAGAATTACTCGATCGCAAACGACTGATTCGGCCACCCTCTGATTCGCAACCCGAATAATACTTCCGAAAAAAAAGGCCGGAGAATAAACTCCGGCCTCACCTACAGTGTGTTATTACACAATAGTGATTATTTCTTGTTAACGAACTCTTCGCCCAGCGCAATATCCTGTTTCAGGGTATCTAACATGCTCACCAGAGCCTGCTGTTCAAACGCGCTCAACGCACCAATATCTTTATGCTCGGCGATACCGTTTTTGCCCAGCAGCAGCGGCTGTGCAAAGAAGCGGGCATGCTTACCATCACCTTCCACATAAGCACACTCAACCACACCGCTTTCGCCCTGCAGAGCACGAACCAGCGACAAGCCAAAACGTGCGGCCGCCTGTCCCATGGAAAGGGTTGCTGACCCGCCACCGGCTTTCGCTTCCACAACCTCAGTACCTGCGTTTTGAATACGTTTGGTCAGGTCTGCGACTTCTTGTTCAGTGAAGCTCACACCCGGAATCTGAGACAACAACGGCAGAATAGTAACGCCAGAGTGACCGCCGATAACCGGCACTTCGAGCTCCTGCGGCTGTTTACCTTTCAGTTCAGCAACAAAGGTATTCGAGCGGATAATGTCCAGCGTCGTCACGCCAAACAATTTGTTTTTGTCATAGACCCCTGCCTGTTTCAGCACTTCGGCGGCAATCGCTACCGTGGTATTGACCGGGTTGGTGATAATACCGATACAGGCTTTAGGACAGGTACTGGCAATCTGAGAAACCAGATTACGCACAATGCCCGCGTTAACGTTAAATAAATCGGAACGGTCCATACCCGGCTTACGGGCAACGCCGGCAGACATCAACACAATATCCGCACCTTCCAGAGCTGGAGTTGCATCTTCGCCACTAAAACCTTTGATTTTCACATCGGTGGGAATGTGGCTCAGGTCGACAGCCACACCCGGCGTAACGGGAGCGATATCATAAAGAGAGAGCTCTGAACCTGAAGGAAGCTGTGTTTTGAGGAGAAGGGCAAGGGATTGACCAATACCGCCTGCGGCTCCGAGAACTGCAACTTTCATCCTAAACTCCTTATTATGTTAAGTAAAATTACCGTGGATTCGTTTAGTTAAAAACGTTTTTGCTCGCGAGATAAGCCTGGCACCAAACCTGCTTTCAGAAGGGCACTACATAGGTCCGCTGCGATAACGCACTATGTAATTAATAATAAACTAACAATCTGCCTGATATCTGAAAGATAATTAAAGTAACAGGCGATTGTGGCGTGCCCTGACATAAGCCCACGACTGATTAACGGGTATGTTACATTACACCTGCAAGCAGCCTCCAAACAACATCATTTTGATAACATTTATTTTACTTTTATGTGATGAAGAACACACTTTTCGACACCCCGATAAAGTATTGCCGCCACAAATTTTTTGCCTGATGCATGAAGCCAATAATTCGGTTTCATACGCGCCCATATTGCATAAAAATTCATTTAAATGCATAATCCAGGTATATTTCACTTTTCCCGAATACGGTGCAGAATGCGTAACTCCACTAAACAAGAAGATCTGGTTAAGGCGTTCAAAGCGCTGTTAAAAGAAGAGAAGTTCAGTTCTCAGAGCGAAATTGTGCAGGCGTTGCAGGATGATGGTTTTGACAACATCAACCAGTCCAAAGTGTCCCGTATGTTGACCAAGTTTGGCGCAGTACGCACCCGCAACGCGAAAATGGAAATGGTGTATTGCCTGCCGGCGGAGTTAGGCGTCCCCACTACTACCAGCCCGCTAAAAAATCTGGTGTTGGACGTAGACTACAACGATGCCGTGGTCGTTATTCATACCAGCCCCGGTGCGGCGCAATTGATCGCACGCCTGTTGGACTCACTGGGTAAATCGGAAGGCATTCTCGGCACCATCGCCGGTGATGATACGATTTTTACCACACCAGCCAGGGGGTTCAGCGTCAAGCAATTGTATGAAGCCATACTGGTATTATTTGAACAGGAACTCTGATGTGACTTTCGCCCCGAGAGGTTTCGGGGCGACGGGAGCATTCGGGGCGAAATGAAACAGAGTCAACGCATCATAATGCGGGCAACTCGGCCAGCGGCCAGCGTGGCCGCACGGTGATACCGAGCTCCTCTGTGACTCCTTGGGGAAACCGAACTGCCCCTGCATACGCAATCATCGCGCCATTATCGGTGCAGAACTCAGGACGCGCATAGAACACCTCGCCGCCTCGTTTTGCCATCATATCCGCCAGCCGGTGGCGCAATGTCCGGTTGGCGCTCACACCGCCGGCCATGACCAGCCGGCTAAAACCGGTTTCGTCCAACGCACGTCGACATTTGATGGCCAGCGTATCGACCACGGCATCTTCAAACGCTCGTGCAATATCCGCCTGAGTCTGCGCATCGTTGCCATTTTCACGAATAGTATTGGCTGCAAACGTTTTCAGCCCCGAGAAACTAAAATCCAGCCCCGGTCGATCAGTCATCGGTCGAGGAAAGACAAAACGGTCGGGGCGACCATTCTGGGCCATTTTCGATAACAACGGCCCCCCAGGGTAATCCAGTCCCAGCAATTTAGCTGTTTTATCAAACGCCTCACCGGCGGCATCATCAATGGACTCACCCAGCAATCGGTATTGACCAATCCCGGTAACGCTGATCAACTGCGTATGACCACCGGATACCAGTAATGCGACGAACGGGAAAGCAGGCGGATTATCTTCCAACATCGGCGCTAACAGATGACCTTCCATATGATGAACCGGTATGGCCGGCACATTCCAGGCAAACGCCAGCGAACGTCCGACCGTAGCACCAACCAGTAATGCCCCTACCAGCCCGGGCCCCGCCGTGTAGGCGATCCCGTCAATATCCCCTTGCTGCAAGCCGGCCTCTTTTAACGCCGCCTGAATCAACGGTACGGTCTTGCGAACATGATCGCGGGACGCCAGTTCAGGCACCACGCCGCCATAATCAGCATGCAGTTTCACCTGGCTGTAAAGCTGATTCGCCAGCAGCCCGGCCTGCGTGTCATAAATCGCGATCCCGGTTTCATCACAGGATGTTTCAATACCCAATACGCGCATTGCTGTTTTCACTCTCGGTTACATTGACTTACCGCGGCCTGCCCAGCCGCTTGATTCAGGCGGAGCACAGTCTACCATAAGCTCGCCCGCAGACGAGCGGCCCCGCATCGCACGTTTTATCATCGCTGATGGACTTTACAAAGGCGCCCCGGTTGCAGTAGAATTCCGCACCATTTTGAAAAGGCTGGCACAAGGCCAGCGACAAACCGAATTTACTGAGGTGAGAGGCACATGCCGGTAATTAAAGTACGTGAAAACGAGCCGTTCGACGTCGCTCTGCGTCGTTTCAAGCGTTCCTGCGAAAAAGCAGGTGTTTTAGCTGAAGTTCGTCGTCGTGAGTTCTATGAAAAACCGACTACCGAACGTAAGCGCGCTAAAGCTTCCGCAGTGAAACGTCACGCGAAGAAGCTGGCTCGAGAAAACGCACGCCGCACTCGTCTGTATTAATTTTTTGGGGGTTATCCTCCACCGCGTGATTAATCCGCAGACTTAGCAGTTGCATACGAAGGCCGTGCATTTCCGAAAGGAATGCGCGGCTTATTGTCGTTTATAAACGTATATAGATAAGGGGCTTATGGCTGGACGTATTCCCCGCGTATTTATTAATGACCTGCTAGCCCGTACCGACATCGTTGACCTGATCGATGCGCGCGTTAAATTAAAAAAGCAGGGCAAAAATTACCACGCGTGTTGCCCGTTCCACCACGAGAAAACCCCTTCGTTCACCGTTAACGGTGACAAGCAGTTTTACCATTGCTTTGGTTGCGGCGCCCACGGCAACGCAATTGATTTCCTGATGAATTATGATCGTCTGGAATTCGTTGAAAGCATTGAAGAACTGGCTGCAATGCACGGACTGGATGTTCCTTACGAAGCCGGCACCGGTCCGACGCAGTTCGAACGCCACCAGCGGCAAAGTTTATACGAGCTGATGGAACAATTAAGCGCTTTTTACCAACATACCTTGAAGCAACCCGCAGGCGGCCCTGCCAGAGAGTATCTGACCAGACGTGGTCTGAGTGATGAAATCATCCAACAGTTCGCTATCGGATGTACATTGCCTGGGTGGGATAACGTATTAAAGCGTTTCGGCCGCAGCAGCGAAAACAAAACCACGCTGACTGATGCCGGCATGTTGGTGACAAATGAGAATGGTCGTACCTATGATCGTTTTCGCGACCGGGTGATGTTCCCCATCCGCGATAAGCGCGGGCGGGTGATTGCTTTCGGCGGTCGGGTAATGGGCGATGGTACCCCGAAGTACCTGAACTCGCCGGAAACCGAGATTTTTCATAAAGGTCGGCAATTATACGGCCTGTATGAAGCGCAACAGAAAAATCCGGAATTGAAGCGACTGCTGGTAGTCGAAGGGTATATGGATGTGGTGGCGCTGGCTCAGTTCGGCATCAATTACGCTGTCGCCTCACTGGGAACATCAACAACGGCGGATCATATTCAGTTGCTGTTCCGCGCCACCGATCAGGTGGTGTGCTGTTACGATGGTGACCGTGCCGGGCGTGATGCGGCCTGGCGCGCGCTGGAAACCGCGCTACCCTATCTTGATGACGGCAGGCAACTGCGTTTTATGTTCCTGCCTGATGGCGAAGACCCGGATACGCTGGTTCGTCAGGAAGGTAAAGCGGCTTTCGAGCAACGAATCGAGCAGGCGATGCCGTTATCAGCCTTTTTATTCGATTCGCTGTTACAACAGGTAGATATGAGTACCCCGGATGGGCGCACCAAGCTGAGCACGCTGGCGTTACCCCTTATTGGTCAAGTCCCGGGCGAAACGTTGCGCTTATACTTACGTCAACAACTCGGCCATAAGCTGGGGCTGTTGGATGACAGCCAGTTGGAACGTTTGTTACCGAAGACAGCGCAACAAACATCGCATTACCAGCCGCCGCGGCTAAAAGTCACAACTATGCGTATACTGATAGGACTTTTAGTACAAAATCCGAGGTTGTCCGCCGAGGTGCCGGAGCTGGCGCTGGACGGTGTGGAAGAGAACAAAATTGCAGGGCTGGAGTTGTTTTTAGCGCTGGTAAAAACCTGCAATGAAAGCCCAGGCATGAACATGGGATTGCTGCTGGAGAAATATCGCGAAAGTAAATATCGCAAGCAGCTTGAAACCCTGGCCGCCTGGGACCATATGATTGAAGAAGAAGAGCTCGAAGAAAAATTTCGCATCAGCCTGGCAGAGCTCTATGACCAGTTGCTACAGCAACGGATGGATACGCTCATTGCTCGTGAAAGAACACATGGGCTGAGCATGAATGAGCGCAAAGAGTTGTGGTCGCTGCAACTGGCGCTGACACGAAAAAACTGATTTCCTGCGGCTTAATTGCCGATAAACAGTAGGGTTGAGCCCTACAGCGTGCCGCTACAGGGGCTGCGGCGATAAGAAAAATACCCCTAATGTTATTGTTAGCGATTTACGCTGACCGACACCAACCCCAATATTCTGAAGTGTGGATACCGTCTTATGGAGCAAAACCCGCAGTCACAGCTCAAGCTACTTGTCACCCGTGGTAAGGAGCAAGGCTACCTGACCTATGCTGAGGTCAATGACCATCTGCCGGAAGATATCATCGACTCCGATCAGATCGAAGACATCATCCAGATGATTAACGACATGGGCATCCAGGTGATGGAAGAAGCACCGGATGCCGATGATCTCATGCTGGCTGAAAATACCGCCGATGAAGACGCGGCTGAAGCAGCGGCTCAGGTATTATCCAGCGTCGAATCTGAGATTGGCCGTACGACCGATCCGGTTCGTATGTACATGCGTGAAATGGGCACCGTCGAACTGCTGACCCGTGAAGGGGAAATCGATATCGCCAAGCGAATCGAAGACGGTATCAATCAGGTGCAATGCTCCGTTGCCGAATACCCGGAAGCCATCACCTATCTGCTGGAGCAGTACGATCGCGTTGAAGCGGGAGAAAGCCGCCTGTCTGATCTGATCACCGGCTTTGTGGATCCGAACGCCGAAGAAGATCTGGTGCCGAATGCCGCGCCTGAGAACGCCGAACTGGCCAATGACGGCATCGACGATGACGACGACGAAAACGAAGAAGACGAAGACGATACCGACGATGACAACAGCATCGACCCGGAGCTGGCGCGTCAGAAATTCACCGAACTGCGCGATCAGTATGAAGCGACCCGCGTCAGCATCAAAGCACATGGCCGCAGCCACCCGTCGGCGATTGAAGAAATCAACAAACTGTCTGAAGTGTTTAAACAGTTCCGCCTGGTGCCAAAACAGTTCGACCTGTTGGTAAATAACATGCGTTCCATGATGGATCGCGTGCGCGCTCAGGAACGCCAGATCATGAAGCTGTGCGTTGAGCTGTGCAAAATGCCGAAGAAAAACTTTGTCACGCTGTTTACCGGCAACGAAACCAACAGCAAGTGGTTCGAAGCCGCACTGTCCATGGGCAAGCCCTGGTGTGAAAAACTGCGCGAAGTTGAAGACGACGTACATCGCAGCCTGCAAAAACTGCAGCAGATCGAAGAAGAAACCGGTCTGACTATCGAGCAGGTGAAGGATATCAACCGCCGTATGTCCATCGGTGAAGCCAAGGCTCGCCGCGCCAAGAAAGAGATGGTGGAAGCGAACCTGCGTCTGGTGATTTCGATTGCCAAGAAATACACCAACCGCGGCTTGCAGTTCCTCGATCTGATTCAGGAAGGCAACATCGGCCTGATGAAGGCGGTAGACAAATTCGAATACCGCCGCGGTTACAAATTTTCTACCTATGCCACCTGGTGGATTCGTCAGGCGATTACCCGCTCTATCGCGGATCAGGCGCGCACCATCCGTATTCCGGTGCACATGATTGAGACGATTAACAAACTCAATCGTATTTCCCGCCAGATGCTGCAGGAAATGGGCCGTGAGCCGACGCCGGAAGAGCTGGCTGAACGCATGCTGATGCCGGAAGATAAGATCCGTAAGGTCTTGAAGATCGCCAAAGAGCCGATCTCGATGGAAACGCCGATCGGTGATGATGAAGATTCACATCTGGGTGATTTCATCGAAGATACCACGCTGGAGCTGCCGCTGGATTCCGCTACTTCAGAAAGCCTGCGCTCCGCTACCCACGACGTACTGGCTGGCCTGACCGCCCGTGAAGCCAAGGTACTGCGTATGCGTTTTGGTATCGACATGAATACCGACCACACACTGGAAGAAGTCGGCAAACAGTTCGACGTTACCCGTGAGCGTATTCGTCAGATCGAAGCGAAAGCACTGCGTAAATTGCGCCATCCGAGCCGCTCTGAAGTACTGCGCAGTTTCCTGGATGACTGATAGATAAGTTTTATTACTTAATGATGCAACCCCCGGTTTCGACTGGGGGTTTTTATTTGAACCACATTAGCGCCTCCTTCTCCCGTCCGCCGGGGCAAAAGCGGTACTGTGCACAGTGTGGTCATGCGCTAATGCCCACAGGCTCCCACCAAACCCCGCATGAATTCTTAATAATAACAATCTACTGTAAAGTGAATACAAAACGACCATACGGTCGCCGGGCTATAGACCCGACTAGCCGGATTACCTATAATTAACACCCGTTTGGCCCCTTAGCTCAGTGGTTAGAGCAGGCGACTCATAATCGCTTGGTCGTTGGTTCAAACCCAACAGGGGCCACCAAATTTTAGCTTTAAAATCATATGATTAAGCCACCTTTTAGCGGGTGGCTTTTTTATACTCTCTATTTTAGTGGCGATAGAATGGCGGTGGACTTTCATCATAAGTACCACTTCCCTCAGTGATCCCTCCTCATCTCTTGTCATATTATTTAGCTTCTTTGAATCAAATGGGACTTGGTTTATGGCTTTAACAAAATGCAAAGAATGTAAGAAAGAAGTATCAACCTCTGCAAAAGTCTGCCCGCACTGCGGCGTTAAAAATCCTAGTACCACAGCCGGTCAGGTTTTGTGGTCCTGGTGTTACTGGTTTGGGGTGCTACAAAAATCTTTGGCGGAAGTGATGACAAGCCCACCGCAAAAGCTGATACCCCAAAGAATTGCGCAGCAAATGACGGTCAATGCTTGTTTGATAAAAACTGGATTGAAGCAGCATCACGCTGTCGCCCTTTGATAGAAAAGTCATCCAAATATGATTTCGAGTGGACTGACGGAATGATGACCCCCATGTTTTCACATTTCCGCCTGAACGAAGCCAAAAAACAAATGACGTTCATCGGTGACAAAGTGAAATTTACCAACGGGTTCAACGCAAAAATAACGATGACACACAACCGCACCTATGACCTGCAAGGTAAGAGCATCATCGATTTTGGGATTATCCGCTGACACCGCCACGCTGAAAATCGTGCCGTTAATGCGTTCAGTCTGGATCAGCGTACCCGCCGGGATCACCACGGCCTGCGCCGCATCCGACTTATAGAAGCGGATAACGCCCGATGCCGCCGTGGCCGCCTTACGTGACAGATTGACACCCCAGGCGAACAGATTGAGGAATGAGCCGGACGCCGTAGCCAGATACATATTGGCCAGTACCACGCTGATCAGAACGTCTTTCAGCCAGATAATGTAGTCTTGACTCAGGCAAGCCATTATAATGGCGTATTCAGGCCGGAAATCACAACAAGAGATGTTCAGTATGTTATTGATAAATAAATTACAGTTAACAGCTGTAGTTCCGGGGAAAACCAGACCAGCAGATTCGTAAAACGGGCACAGTGTCCCAAAGCAAAAGCGAGCGCTGACTTAGGAGCAGACGGAGCATCCCGTGTTTTATCAGTATGAAGCTGATATCGACCTGAACCCGGAAATCGGCGCGGGACCGGATGCCCAGAGAGAGGGCAACCAAAATACATAACCACGCCGAGACATAACCAGAAGCATGATTTGGCTGGCGTGCTGCATTCAGGAACGGGTACAAATCCCCTACGCCAGCAGCAATAGTTCTGATTTATTTATCGGGTTGTTAGAATTATTGCCGTGTACATACCGATGGGCAAAAAGCATCACGTTAGTGGTGGATAACTACATCATCCATAAAAACCGCAACGTGGGGCGCTGACTGGAAAAAATACGACGTTCCGGTTGTTATTCCTGCTAACATATTCGCCGTGGTTGGATCCGATAGGGCGACTGTGGCTTTCGTTACACGAAACGATAACGCGAACCATAAGCGTCGATACATGCGGTAGTTACTTGACAGTTTATGAATGCTGTTTCGTCATTCCCCGGCAATCAACACGGTGTGGCTGAAGTGGGCCGGCAATGTGCGAAGTTATTTAATCTGCATGGGATTAGGCGTGTATTTCTGGCAACAGGTTTTAGAATAAGGGACAAGTAGAATGTTGAGGCAAGCAGTAATGCCGGACTATCGGAATACCTTGATAAAAACCAAAGGAAACACTACGATTCCGACTAACCAGCCATTGTATGGCTGGTTACCAGAAGTGCATGATTCAGTATTATTTCCTTGCTCTTTTCCTACCCCAAAAACGATTCAACACACTGAAATAGAGAGTCAACATGTACAGCCTCCCTATATTTCTCGGCACACGTTTAGCCAAAATTTCATGATGAATGGAGGAAATACGCTAACATTACTAAAAGCTCTCGGTAATACTGAGATGAAGATGCGCTATGCCAGTTTTTCTCCCGAACATCTGGATGATGCAATTAGGTTTAGTCCTTTAGAGAATTAACTTAACCATGAAAAAATCAATCTTTTCTGTAATAATTACTACATTATTAATTTTTTTGTTTATATCAGCGATCACCTACATGCTGAAGTCCTATACTTCACCATTACCCAATAACACATTCAACTGGGATGACTTTAACGCTTATATTTTAGGAAATGGCGGAATTATATTCTCTGGTTTAATGCTTATTGGATTAATAATGACCTTGAGCATCACTATAAAAAATAACAACAAAAACAATGAATTAATTGAAGCCAACCTTCGTACAACGACCGAAAACCACAAAGAACAACTCGAATTACAAAAGAAATTTTATAAAAAAGAAGTCAAAAAAAGAAGAAAAGAGTATGCATTATCATTAATCATCAGATATGTTAATGCTCTAAATAACAAACTTGATAATAAAAAATACCATGTCTGGGATGAAGAATCACAGATTTATACCACAAAATCAGAAAGTGAATTTCTAGAGTTCGCTTTATCACGATATAACAATCATATTGATTCAGATGAAAGTGACGATAGTGGAAAAATAAAAAATTACCTTTTTCCTTTCACTTTCATATGATAACTAATGAAATGAAAGTTAAATATTTTGAAGAGACTTTAATATTAGAGCAGATAATAAAAACAATAGATAGCTTTAATAATGAACAGTTCAAATTGGATTTGATTAATGTTTTCCTAGCCAATACATCTCGCGAAAGAACATTCTGGCTATTAGTCTATGCTGAACACAGTTACAAACCTGTTAAATATTTTTTCGAGGCCCATAGTAAGCAATTACTAATAATGCCAGAAGCAATTATGCTGAGTCAGCCAACTTATCATAAAAAAGTATCAACAAAAAGATATTAAAAATAACATACAGATAGATGCGTATATGCTTTCTATGTTCTTTCACAATGTAAAAAATTGACAAAAAAATAATTAAGTAATTGATTTAAAAGAAAATAAAATGAAGGAAAAACTATGTTTTCATAATCGCTTGGTCGTTGGTTCAAACCCAACAGGGGTCACCAGATTTTAGCTTTAAAATCATATAATTAAGCCACCGCTCAGCGGTGGCTTTTTTGTTATTCAGGAGCGAGTGTCCCATTTTTGTCGCCCCATTTTTAAAACCTCTCCTAATCTGATACCTCATTTGTTATATGATTAAAGTATTTTAAATCAAATATATAGAATCTAGCCTATGGCTCGACTCATCCCTTCGCCAACAGCTAACTACTAGGCTGTGTCCCGTAACTATTTTTTGTACAGTTCAGCATTGTTATAACTGTGCAAAAAAACGCTTTAAGCGATAAAGAACGACTAAAAACGATCAATGTTTAACCAAAAGTCACATCTCGGAAATGATTCTTGCAGCACTTTTTAGCGTGTAGGGAGGTTAAGGGACAGACCCTAGCTTAATTTGACGACTACCTTGCCTTTCGCCCGCCCCGTTTCAACGTAAGACAGCGCATCTGCGGTAGCAGCAAACGGAAAGACCCGGTCCACCACCGGCCTGATGATGCCTGACTCAATGAGAGCGCTAATGTCGTCAAGCTGCTTGCCGTTGGCTCGCATAAAGACAAACGCGTAGCTCACTCCCTTCTGCTTCGCCCGCTTCCTGATACGGTGGCTCAGGAGGCGCATCACCTGCTTCAGCCCCCATGAAAGCCCCTGCTCTGCCGCAAATTCCGGTGTGGGCGGGCCGGATATCGAGATGAGCTGCCCGCCGGGTTTTAACACCTGCAGCGATTTTTCCAGCACATCATTACCCAAACTGTTCAGTACCACATCGTAGCCATGCAGTACGGTTTCAAAATCCTGCTTCCGGTAATCAATGACGACATCGGCCCCCAGCGCTTTGACCCACTCAACATTACTCGTGCTGGTCGTGGTAGCGACGAAAGCGCCGAGATGTTTAGCGAGCTGGATAGCGATGGTGCCTACACCGCCGGAACCGGCGTGAATCAGCACCTTTTGCCCTTTCTTCAGCTTTGCGGTTTCAACCAACACTTGCCAGGCCGTCAGGCTAACCAGCGGCAGAGAAGCTGCTTCTTCCATACTGAGGTTGCCAGGTTTCAGCGCCAGAGAATCCTCTTTGACGGCGATAAATTCGGCAAAAGCGCCGATACGCTGCTGGTCTGGCCGCGCATAGACCTCATCGCCCGGCTTAAATCGTTTTACTGTCTGCCCGACGCGAACGACGACGCCGGCCACATCATTCCCCAACACCAACGGTAAACGATAAGGCAGAACAAGTCTGAATTCGCCTTTCCCGATTTTGGCATCAAGCAGGTTGACACCAGCGGCATGCACCTGAATTAGGACGTCATCACCTCCGAGTTCCGGTTCAGGCATTTCACCTATTCGTCCGCCGCCTCTGCGGCCATACCGATCAATAACGAACGCTTTCATAATGTGTTGCTCTCCAGAATGATGACCGATTAACGGTATGCCAACCCGCGCTTATCAGCACGAATAACAGAAAGAAAAACAATGTGAAAAGGAAGAACAGCCGTATCGACAAGAAAGCCAGAGACCGGAATCCGAGGGATAAACCGTCGTACGCTGAATGTCCTAAACATCAAGATCAAGCGGCAAACCCTCGCGGATACCCAACTCCAGTAAACCTGGCACTATCGGCTTATTTGATGTCATAAAATACCTCGTCTATTGATTCGTCATTAAGCTGTCTGTTTTCTGAGTAAATAAAATCGGCGCACTGTGGACGCAATTCATTATCGGCGTATGCATCAGTCGATAACGTATGGCAGAATGCGCCTGTGCGAACCCCGGCAGCATAGCTTGCCGGGCGTGTTGATAGGCCGCCCATTGCCCGAATTCGTGGAGCGACGGGATGGTTACCGGTTCGCGGCGATCAAAACCAACCAGCGCAGCATCCACCAGTTCCTCTACTGCCATCACATCGGGAAGCGTATTGATGTCAGTGCCTGAGCACTCCCCAATCTCTGTGTACGTCACGTCAGGAAGCACGGCCTGAACGTAGACACCACTGGGAGCCAGCTCAAGACAGAGTCCCTGAGACAGAAACAGCACGAACGCCTTGGTCGCACCATAAACGGTCAACCCGAACTCCGGTGCCATGCCGACCACTGAGCCAATATTGATGATGGCCCCTCCACCTACCTCCGCCAGCCGTGGGGCAATCGCGCTGGTAAGCCGGACAAGCGCCGTCGTGTTGAGTGTGACCAGCCGCTCGACATCGTCCGTCGACTGTTCAATGAAGTTCCCACCGATATTCATCCCCGCGTTATTCACGAGGACCCCAATACGCCTGTCTTCGCGCAGTCGCGCAGCCACCGCAGCAAGATCGTCGGATCGGGTGAGATCAGCCGACAGAACATCGACAGTGACGCCATTCTTCTGGCTCAGATCGGTTGCCAGGGCATCCATGCGTATATGATCGCGGGCAACCAGCACCAAATCATGGCCACGGCTGGCGAAACGCTCGGCATAGACAGCGCCAATGCCGGATGAAGCGTCAGTGATGAGAACCGAAGGAGTTGTCGTCATACGTTTGCTCTTTTGTCAGGGAGATAGAGATGATGATCATCATGCTTGCATGAATAGATGATGTATGACATATATTATAGATGTCAACTGACATTTATAATATGAGGGTTAGCAGCATGCACTACACCACGTTTGGCCGTAACACCGGTTTACGCGTATCCGAGCTGGCGCTCGGCACAGGCAACTTTGGTACCCGTTGGGGCTATGGTTCGGAAAAAGAACAGGCAAAGCAGGTATTTGATCGTTATACCCATGCTGGCGGCAACTTTATCGATACGGCTGATGCCTATCAGTTCGGCCAGTCTGAGGAGATAATCGGCGAGTTCATCGCCGCTGATCGCGATCACTTTGTCGTCGCGACGAAATATACCCTCAGCGCGATGCCGGACGCGGGCATCTCTCAAACCGGCAACAGCCGTAAGAACATGATTTCGTCGGTGGAAAACAGTCTTAAGCGACTGAAAACCGACCGTATTGATATACTGTGGGCACATTTTGACGATCAGTTAACCCCGCTTGAAGAGATCGTTCGCACCTTTGATGACCTGATCCGCGCAGGGAAAATCCAGTATGCCGGGCTATCCAATTTCCCGGCCTGGCGTATCGCCCGGGCAGATACGATGGCGGAGCTGCGGGGCTGGTCGCGTATTGCCGGTATTCAGGTGGAATACAGCCTGGCACAGCGCACCGCCGAACGGGAACTGCTGCCGATGGCGGAAGCGCTGGGGCTGGCGGCAACGCTTTGGTCTCCGCTGGGCGGCGGTCTGTTGACAGGGAAATACCGCCACAGCAGTGAAGGTCGCCTGCAGGGATTGGGCGGCAGGTTGGTGCACATCGAGCAGGATACCACGCTGCTGGATGAAGTCATCGCCGTGTCACAAGAGCAACAGCGGCAACCTTTGCACATTGCCATTGCCTGGCTGCGGCAGAAAGCGGCCCATTCCAGCACCAGTCTGATCCCTATTCTGGGTTCCCGTACCCTGAATCAGCTGGATGATACTCTGGCGGCACTGGAGGTGACGCTTAGTGATGAACAGATGGCGCGCCTTGATAACGCCAGCGCCGTCTCGCTCGGGACCCCGCACGATCAGATAGCAGGCAGTCTGCCCCGCGCTCAGGGCGGCGACACCGCGCGCATCGCCGCGCTACGACCGCCACGTGCCTGAGCCGTTTGATCATTATTGATGAAAGGCATCATCTATTGAGTCTGATATTTTCATACACTAAGATGATGCCTGCCCGGTGGTGAGGAGAAAGCGATGGCCCGTGTATCAAAACAGCAGATGGAGCGAAACCGCGAAGAAATCATCCACGTTTCTTCGCAGCTCTTTCGTGAACGCGGCCTGAACGGCGCCAGTGTGAATGACTTGATGGCGGCAGCGGGATTAACCCACGGTGGCTTCTATGGACACTTTGCTTCCAAGGATGAACTGGCCGCTATCGCCAGCCGCAAGGCGTTTGAAGACATCAGCATACAATGGCAGGCGATCAGCCAACAGCCGGGGCAAAACAACCTGTACACACTGGTAGAAAACTACTTGTCTGCCAGACACCGTGATGACGTCAAGGACGGATGCGCAATCACCGCGTTAGCCAGTGATGTCGCTCGGGAAAGTGAAGAAAAACCGATACGAGAAGTGTATCTCAATGGCGTGAAAGACATGCTGGGCAGACTGGAGTCCCTTTCCGACAAGGAAGACGGCGAACAGCGCAGGCAACAGGTGCTGACGCAGGCAACCTTGCTAATCGGTGCATTGGTACTATCGCGATCCACCTGTGGCGATCCGCTATCGGATGAATTTCTCGCGGCAGCCAAAAAAGCGCTGCTGAACGAGGCATAGCACGTCGCGCCGTTACAGCATCACCCTCTCATACTCCGCATCCAGCAGCGTAAAATCATACTGCCGCTGCGAGGAGAGCATCACCTGCCGGTCTTTAGTCACCAAAATGGCTTCGATGTGCGGTAGCTGGGACAGGTAAGCCAGACCTTTTTCCACGCCCAGACCATAAATCAGGGTGGTGTAGATGTCCCCGTCGATGGAGGTATCGGAAATAATGGTCACGCTGAGTAATTCGTTATCCAGCGGGTAGCCGGTTTTCGGGTCGAGGATATGGTGATACACACGACCATCACACTCGAAATAACGCTCGTAAATACCGGACGTCACCACCGACTTATTCGCTACATGAATCATGCCGATGAGTTCGCCATTGTCACCAAACGGTTTTTGCAATCCGACCGACCAGGCAGTCTGGCCGCCGTTCTGCGGCCTGCCAATCGCCAGTACATTGCCGCCCAGGTTGATCAACGCATGGTAGACATGCTGCTGGTACAGCAATTGCCTGATGACATCAGCAATATAGCCTTTCGCTATCGCCCCTAAATCAATTTCCATCCCCGCTTTTTCCAGCCATACCGAGCGTTGCTGCGCATTGAGCACAACGCAACGCGGGTCCGTCAGCGGCAGCAACGCTTGCAGTTCGTCGGCAGGCGGCACACTGCGGCCGTGAAAACCGATTCGCCAGCGTTTGACTACCGGTCCAATGGTGAAATTAAAGCCACTGTCCTCCAGCAGGCTGACCTCTAGGGCGCGCTTAATCAGATTAAACAGCGGCTGACTGACGATAACCGGGTGTTTCCCTGCCGCCTGATTGATAGTCATCACATCAGAGTGAGCGCGATTAACGGTGAGTTCATCTTCCAGTTGTTTAATCCGCTTAAACACCAGCAAAGCCAGTGGCTGATTAGGTTCAAACAATTTCAGCAGAATCGGCGAACCCATAAGAACCGTGGAATAGGTATAAACCCGATCGTCTGGCGGCATAATGAATCCCCCCGAAAGAGACGTGAATGATGCCTGCGTCAGACGTGGGCTCTGACGCAGGCCGGCGTTAAGACACTGTATATCAATTACATCTGCACGTAGGATGCCGCGTTACGGCCCGCCTGAATACCAAAAACGATGATGTCGGCAACGGCATTGCCGCCGATACGGTTACCGCCGTGGATGCCGCCCACCACTTCACCGGCAGCAAAAGCGCCGCGGATCACCCGTTTTTTGCTGTCCAGCACCGCGGTATCAGTGTTGATGACCACACCGCCCATGGTGTGATGCACGCCGGGTGCAATGCGGATAGCGTAGAACGGCCCTTGATTGATGGGGTGACGCAACGCGGTTTTGCGCCCGAAGTCGTCGTCATGCTGTTTTTCGACAAACAGGTTATAGCGCTCCAGCGTGGCTAACAAAGCGTGAAAATCCATCGCCAGTTTATCGGCCAGTTCGCGTGGAGAAGCGGCGCTCACCACAAAACCACGGGATAAATACTCGTCCGCCGCCTTGTTTTTCATCCTCACCTGCTCATCAAACAGGATATAGGCGTACTTCTCCGGCAGAGCGATGATCGATGCCGATACCTTGTCGCGGGTTTCCATTTCGTTAAAGAAACGCTGGCCTTGTTGATTGACCAGAATCGCGCCGCCGCCGCGAATGGATTCGGAAATCAGGTAAGACGTGCTCTGCTCGACGGTCGGATGGATCTGAATTTCCCCCAGATCAACGGTATCGGCGCCCACCTTCTCCAGAATCGCGATACCGCTGCCGGTGGCGCCTTTATGGTTGGTGGTGACAAAGCCGTCCAGATCCGGGCGATATTTCACCACCATTTCGCGGTTGGCGCTGAATCCGCCGGTGGCGACCACCACGCCCTTGGTGGCGATGGTCAGTTGCTCATTGTCTTCGTTAATTACCCGTACACCGGTAATCGCGCCGGCGTCGTGAACGATATCGATAACCGACGTCTCCAGCATCACGTCGATATTGCGTTTGTTGATGTTTTTCACCAGTCCGCTGATCAGGAAGCCGCCAACCGCCGAGCCATCCGCCGGGCGATGCGTGCGATCCACGCTCATCCCGCCGGTAATGGTAATGTCGTTCAGTTCGATCCCATGTTCCGCCAGCCATTCAATCGCCATCGGCGCGCCTTCGACGAATCGTTTCAGCAAATCAGGGTTATTTTTTCCTTACCGCCTTTCAGGGTCTCCTCGTAGAAGCACTGCTTGTCGTCAACAATGCCGCGCATCTTCTGGAAGCGGGTGCCTGCCGCGTTCATACCGACGGATGCCTTGATAGTATTACCGCCGATACTGGACATCTTCTCGACAATCAACACTTTGGCACCGTCATCACAAGCCTGAATCGCTGCGGCCAGACCAGCGCCGCCGCTGCCGATCACCACCACGTCATACCGCTGCGCCTCGGCCGGATCGCCGCCTTCCGCCATAATCGCCGCCTTGCAAGACCTGGCCAACGCTTTGGACACGGCTTTTTTCACCGCTTCGCTTTGGGTGGTGGCACCGGTAACGGCATCCACGTGCGGGCTGTTAGCATCCAGAATACGAGAGCGGATAACGTCGAAGCTGCTGACGAATTCGGTATTCAGGTGCGGATTCGGCTCCAGCGTGACGTCGGCGATGCGGTCTGTTTCCAGGCAGACATTGATCACCAGGTCGCCGGCATCGTCCTGCACTTTTTCCTGAAAAACGCCGGCCTGGAATTTTTTCGCCGACAGACTTATGTCGCGGATCATCGCTTCCACCAGCGAGAAACGCCACAGCGGTTCCGGGATGGTCAGCGCTTCACGTTGGGTACTGTCGATAAACAGGTCGATTTTCTGCTGACTGATGAGACGATCGGTCCAGTCCGGGTAGGCAATACACGCTTTTCCTACTGCGACCAAATCGTAACCGTGCTCCAGCGCGATGTCGGCATCCGCTTTGTTTACCACACCGCCGACGCCGATGACCGGCACCTTAGCCAGTGTGTCAGAACGCATAGCAACATATTTGCTAATCAGCGGGGTGGGATCGGTGGTCTCGACGATGGACGAGCGCAGAGTATGTCCCATAGAGAAGTGCAGATAATCCAGCCCGCGCGCCGCCAGCTTTTCCAGCAGATACAGGGTGTCGTCAAACCGAATGCCCGGTTCTTCGATTTCCTCCGGCGAGAAGCGATAACCGATGATGAAGGACGCATCCGCATACCGGCGCGCCATCTGGTGGGTGATTTCCAGTACCGCGAGCGGGAATCGGGCGCGGTTGTCGCGGCTGCCGCCCCATTCGTCGGTGCGCAGGTTGGAGTTCGGGGAATAGAACTGCTGAATCAGGTAAGTATTGGCGCCGTGAATTTCCACGCCGTCGAAGCCGGCTTCAATGGCGCGGCGCACCCCTTCGCCGAATTTGACGATCATGGCTTCCACGTCTTCACCCGTCAGCGCCAGCGGAACCGCCGCCCCTTCCCGCGGCGCGGCAACGGCGCTCGGCCCGACCGGCGTACGGCCGCCAATCAGTTTCGGCTCCACCATGCGGCCACCGTGGTAAATCTGCAGGATGGCTTTCGAGCCCTTCTCTTTAATGGCCGAGGCGATTTTCGCCAGCCCGGCGATTTTATCGTCGTTGTCGATACCAATGGCGCCCGGAAACGCCAGCCCTTTATCGTCGATAAAGCAGCACTCCACAATCACCGCGCCGATACTGCCGGCACGCACCTGATAGTACTCCACCAGCTCTTTGGTGACGGTGCCGTCATAAAAACCGGTGCAAGTGGTCATGGGTGCCATCAGCAGACGATTTTTAAGCTCGACGCCATTGGGCAAGGTAAACGGACTGAGTACCTGGTGATTAACGCTCATAGTAAGAGACTCCATAAATTACCAATGTTTTATAGGCTTTGAATTTGTTATCGGTTTATTGTTTTTGGTTTTGCTTAGCGGGCCGATGTCATAACGTTAATATGATTGGCTTTTTAGTTTATAAATAATCAAATTAGTTAATTAACTAATAATCCACTATTATGTCATCGCGTTGTTTAAAGAGTGATTCAATAAAAAATAAATCATTCACAATTATTTAAAATTAAATAACGCCTTATTTACCTGAATATGTAGCCTGCCGAATATGCCCGTCATATTTCCCGTTGCAGGTGCGCCGGCTGCGTTCAAATCACCCTCCGGCGACGTGCTGCGCTGCACGCTATTATTTTGCAGATTACCGCGTTCCGGTTCGGCTCATACACGATGCGACCAAGCGCCGTAGAACGGCACCCACTACCGTTACCGGAGCGGAAAAAATATGACCAATAACACCAAATAAATAAAACACCGGTTCAAAATTATCACTCCAAAAATATCACCTCGAATTATCCTTTCTTTTTTTACGTCTATTCCATTGGCAATGCGCGTTATTTCCACGTTGCCTGAGACAGGGCGAGAATGTAAAAAGCCGCCTCTTCGGCGGCTTATACCCAAAATAATTCGAGTTGCAGGACAAAACGCGCTGCGTTTTGAACAACGCAACGCGTTGGCCCGTAAGGGCAAGGCTCATTAGAGCCTTGTAACGCGGCAAGAGAGTGACAAATTCGTCGGAAACGAATTTGACCAGCCAACGGCTGGCCTCTGGTGAGAGACAGGATGTCTCTCATTTCATCCCGATGAGCTTACTCAGGTAAGTGATTCGGGTGAACGACAAATCTGCCGGGAGCAGATTTGAACGCTGCTTGCAGCGGCCCGAAGGGCGAGGCCCATATTATGGGCCGAGTAACGCAGCCAACACACCTGCAACTTGAAGTATGACGGGTATATATTCTTATACCAATGGCAAGCGCCAGGCGTGCTACTCATTAATCAATTGAGCTACCAGCCGACGAGACGCGTCATCAAACGGCGCCCGCATCAGCAAATTGGATTCGCCGCCGGGACTTTGATAGAACACCGGCCGCGCATGTGAGAAACGTTTAAAGCCAATCTCGCCATGATAAGCCCCGATTCCCGACGCCCCAACACCGCCGAAAGGCACATCATGCACCAGCACATGGGTCATCACGTCATTGATAACCAGCGCGCCGGATAATGTTCGATGCCGGATTTGCGCAATCTCCAGCGGATCATCGCCGAAGTAATAAGCTGCCAGCGGGCGGTCCATCCCATTGATGAGATCCAGGCACTGTTCGAGATGATCGTAGGCGATCACCGGCAGCAACGGCCCAAAAATCTCCTCCTGCATGATGCGGGAAGTCAGCGGCGGGTTAATCACAAATGTCGGCACCATACGCCCACGCGGCAGGTCGTCCTCTTCTTCCGACGCTCGCACCAACGTCGCACCCAACGCTCGGGCATCGTCCAGTAGTGTGCAGAGCCGCGCCGTCTGACGAGCATTCACCACCGATGTGTATTCGCGGTTGTCGATAAACGTGCCGAAGCGCTGGTGTAAAAACGTCTTGGCCTGTTCAACGAACGTCGGCAGATCATCCTGATGCACCAACACATAGTCTGGAGCGATACAGATCTGCCCGGCATTAAAGGTTTTGACGGTCATGATACGCTGTGCCGCCTGGATGAGATTACTGCCGCGCGACACCACCACCGGCGATTTACCGCCCAGCTCCAACGTTACCGGGGTAAGATTTTCCGCCGCCGCTTGCATTATCTGCCTGCCCGTCGCGGTGCTGCCGGTAAAGACCAGATGGTCGAACGGCAACGCTGAAAACCGCTTCGATGCCTCAATGCCGCCTTGTAGCGTTGAGATTTCCTCTGCACTAAAATACTCAGCGATCAGCCGGCACAATAACCGGCTACCGTTTTCGGCTAATTCGGAAGGTTTAATCATCGCCCGGTTACCAGCGGCAATAACGCCCGCTAACGGGCCAAACGTCAGTACCAGCGGGAAATTCCATGGACTGATGATACCGACCACCCCCAACGGTTTATATTCGACGACTACTCGCGTTCCAGGAAACGGCGAGGTTCGTTGCTCCTCAGGTACCCACTGTTCCAGATGCTGCGCCGCATGGCGCAGCGCCTCGATCGAACCGAGGATATCCGAAACCAGTGTGTTGCCGGGAGCGCGGTAGCCAAAATCCTGACTGTAGGCGTCGCATAACGCGTCCTGATGCGTTCTTAACAGTACGATGCAACGGTTTAATATGGAAATACGCTCGGAGACAGTGAGCAGGTGCTCTGCGGCCACCGCTTTCATTCGGGAAAGGTGCTGTGAAATAACATCAGCCGCAACAGGCTGATTATTGAGAATAAAATGATTCATGGCGACTCATCGAAAATATACAGGAATGACGCCTTCTGAAAAGAAGGATACGGGTATATGAATTTGATGAGTAAGTAGCCGGGGTGGATTGTACGTTTGCGCCGCCGGATTATCCAGCAATAAACGCCGGAACCTGATGCGCGGCGTCATCAGGCTCCTGTTCCGATCACGGCGTCGGCAAGAGAAACGCTTTAAACTGCGGCGTCATCACTGCCTCGAATCCTTGATCGGTTTTAGTAATCAGGTAAACCGCCAGCCCTTGCTGTTCCGCCAGCTTCAGCGCCTTTTCCGCCCCCAGGACCATCAAGCCGGTATCCCAGCCATCCGCTTCCAGTGCGGTTCTGGCAATCACGGTAACGGAAACCAACTGATGCGTAATCGGCCGGCCGGTAGCCGGATCGATGACATGAGAATAGCGTTTGCCATCCTGCTCAAAATAGTTGCGATAGCTGCCGGACGTGCTGATGCCGTAGCCATGGAGGTCAACCGCCGTCTGAATGGCGTTTTCCTTGTCGGTAGGTTTCTGAATGGCGACCCGCCAGGGCTGCCCCTGACCGTTGACGCCACGACTAGAAATCGCCCCGCCGACGGAAACCAAATAGTTGGTAATGCCTTTACGGGTCATCAGTTGCGCCAGCAGATCCGCACCGTATCCCTCACCCAGGGTGGAAAGGTCCACATACAGGCCCGGCAAATCTTTCTGCAACCACTCCCCTTGGTCATTGCTGACGAGGCGCAGGTGGTTCAGCCCGACTTTACGCCGTGCCTCGTCAATCTGCTGCTGGCTGGGGATGGTAACCGGCTGCTTCTGCGGCCCGAATCCCCACAGATTGACCAGCGGCCCCACCGTGATATCCATCGCCCCGCCGGTTGCCCGGCCGATACGTTGTGCGGCCAGAATGATATCCGCCATACCATTGCTGACAGGCTGCGGCTGTGCCCCGGCGTACTGATTAAAACGGGACAACACCGAGTCGTTGCGATAGGTGGAAATCTCGTTGTTCGCCTGCTCCAGCAAAGCATCGATCTCCTGTTGCAATTGCCGGCTGCTTTCCGGCAACGCCCCGCTTATCTTCACGCTGTAAAAGGTGCCCATGGTTTTACCTTCAAACGTGGTAAACGGGCGAGCGGCATCCACTACCGCCTCTTGCTTACAAGCGCTCAATACGCTGATTAGACCGAGAAAAAGGACAGATTTTAGGGCGAAAGACGCCATGAGCCGCACTCCTTGAATCACAATGACGCGCTATTGATAGAGCAAGATCGGGTGATTGAAAAGCGCTGATGGGGAAAAACCTGTCTGAACGCAAGAGATTAGTCAAACGGGGTACCTTGGCCAGGCGAAACGTTGCTATTTTTTCAGCAATCAAAGACGAATTCCGACAACAACGACAAAACGCGCCGACTGGCGCGTTTCGGTAAGCTCGGGTTATCGTGGTTACGGTGCTTTTGGCGCAACAGGCTCCTGCTGGCGTTTGGCAAAGTTGTCGTTGAACTGTTTTTTCTGTTCCGGCGTCAGCACGTTGTACATTTGGTTATGCAGTTCCAGACGTTTCAGCATATGCGCTTTGTTGGCTTCGGCCATTTTATTAACCATCGCTTCGGCTTTGGTTTTATCGAAGCTATCGGCAGCAATCAGGCTATGCCATTGCGTACGTTCTTCCGCCGAAGGACGTGTACGGTCTTTTTTGGCGTTCTCCATAATGTCGCGCATTTTCTGACGCTGCTCGTCGGTCAGATTCAGCCCTTTGAACATCATATTCTCTTCCATCATGCCGCGCTCACCGCGCCCGCCGTCATGATGTTTCATCATGCGCGTCCCTTGATCCGGCATAGACGTATCGGCCGCGTAGGCAAATCCGGCGCTACCCAGTGCCAGTGCAGAGGCAATCACAATCGCAGTTAATTTAGACATAATACTTTCCCTCACATTGCGGTTTTAATTATTAACGCACCGGAATGCGTTAACCTTTGCCATGCAGTATAGGCCGGTGAATTTCAGTTAACCGGATGACAGGGTAAAGCTTTGCAAGGGGGATATTCACAATTGGGCCAATTGTGGAGAAAGCGGAAATATTCCGTAAACAGCGTTACGGGTAATGAGACCAGACGATGAAAAAGGGCGCGGCGGTTCCCGTCGGGTAACCTCGCGCCCTTTCGATTAGCGGTTCATCAGGCTGCTTGTACCTGACGCAAACGTTTTTCGCGGCGAATCTTACGCTCTTCCATGACTGCGACCATCGCCATCAGACAAATACAGCCGATAGCGGCGGCATCCAGCGCAGCAAAGGTGCCGGCCCAACCGGTTAATCCAAAAATCGGCGTACCGTCGGCGATCATCCCCAGCCCCAGCTTCGCGAAACTGTCGCCAATCAGGTAAGCGAAGGTGCCTTTAATGCCATCGGCGGCGCTGATAGCCTTTTTCGGCACAAACCCAACGGCGGCGACGCCAATCAGCAACTGCGGGCCGAACACCAAAAAGCCCAGCGCAAACAGCGACGACAGGTACACATACTGGTTGCTGGCGTGTTGATAAATACCCAACGTCGCGATGATCAACGCCAGCGCGATGCAAGCCACCAGCCCACGGCGACCATTCGCGAGATCCGATAACCATCCCCACAATAACGTCCCGACCAGCGCGCCGGCTTCAAACAGGGTAAACCCTTGTATCGCAACCGATTTAGGCAGTTTCAGTTCCTGATAGGCATACACCGTGGACCACTGGTCGATACCGATGCGCACCACATACAGGAAGACGTTGGAGAAGCACAGCAGCCAGATCACTTTATTTTTCAGCACGTACTCGACGAAGATCTGCCATTTGGTCATATCGCCGTCTTCCGCCTCTTTGTCTTCTTCGGAGATAGCTTCGTCAAACAGTTCTTCCGCTTTCCCCAGTCCATAGGCTTCCGGCGAATCGCTGCCAAAACGCAGGCCAATCAAACCGACGATCAGCGCAATAATCGATGGGAAAACAAACATGCCGATGACGTGGCCGTCGAACAGGTAGTTAGCGCCAAACAGCGCGACACCCGCTGCACCGGCGCCGCCGAGGTTATGGGAAATATTCCACAATCCCAGGTAGGTACCGCGTTTGCGGCGTGGCGTCCACTTGGTAATCGTCGAGTAACTGCATGACCCGCCGGTACTCTGGAAAAAACCGCTCAATGCATAAAAGGCGATCATCAAAAACAGGCTGACGGACCCCGCGCCCATGCTGGCGCTAAAACCCAACATACAAATGGCGGAGAGGATCAGCATAAACGGCAGGAACTGCTTGGTGTTTTTGCCGTCCGCATAATAGGACACCAGTGTTTTGCCCACGCCGTAGGTGATTGAAAAACCAAGGCCGATCATACCGAGTTGCGTCATGCTCAACCCGTAGGTGCCGATCATGTCGTTTTGGGCAATATTGAAGTTTTTACGAATCAAATACATGGTCAGGTAGCCGATGAATACCACCATATAGGACTGCATAAACGGCTTGAACCACATTTTGCGCCGCACATCGAGCGGCAAATCGAGCGTCGGTTGACGCACCTGGGTTAAAAAGTTGAGCATGATGTTTCCTCTTACAGGACGGGGCGGCTTGCGGCCTTTTATTTCCCTGCATTGTAAGAAGCGTCGGCGCAATGGGCCTGAGGGAACATCCTGCTTAAACTAGGAAATTTTCCCGGTTTTCGTCGATTCGGGAAAAAAAAGTGAAGCGAATCACGCGACGTCGGTCGTGGCGCGCGGCGACGAAGCCCGCAGGAAAGGCAGCAACAACAGCGCAGAAATACCGCCGGCTACGGCGATCACCGCAAAAAAACCGGTCCAGTGCCACACATCCATAATGCGTGCCAGTGGCCAGCCGGACAGCGACGCCCCCAGATAGGCGAACAGGCCGACAAACCCGGTGGCGGCACCGGCGGCGTCCTTGTGAGAGCACTCCGCGGCCGCCATGCCTATCAGCATTTGCGGGCCAAAAACGAAGAATCCGGTAGTGAAAAAGCAGGTTGCCTGCATCACATAGCTGGCAAACGGCATCAGCCACAGCGAACCGACGGACAGCAAAATGCCGGCGGCGAAAATCAGGTTCATCGGGCCGCGATTGCCGTTAAACAGTTTGTCCGAGCCCCAGCCGGCGACCAGCGCGCCGATAAATCCACCCAGTTCAAACATGGTGACCGCCGAGTTAGCGGTCACCAGGTCAACCCCCAGCGTTTCCGACATATAGAGGTTACCCCAGTCATTGATGGCGGCGCGCACCACATACACCAGCACGTAGCTGCAAGCCAACAACCAGATGTACGGATTGGCGAACACATATTTGTGCAGGATTTCCCGCCGCGATAACCCGGCCCCCTCCTGCTGTTGGGCGATCTCCAGCGCATCGTTACGCCATTCCCCCACGCTCGGCAGGCCGAGCGTCTGCGGTTTATCACGCAGCCGCCAGCATAAAAACAACCCGGCGACGATCGCGAGCGTTCCGGCAATCATCATGCCGACGCGCCAGCCGTAATGCAGCGCCGCCGCTCCCACTACCATCGGGATCAGCGCTCCGCCTACGTTATGCGCCGTGTTCCACAACGCCCACCAGCTACCGCGTTCGCTGCGCGAATACCAGCTGGTGAGTAACCGGGCGCATACCGGCGCGCCCCAGCCCTGAAAGAAAGCGTTCGCCATCCACAATACGGCGAACGCCCACAACGACGAGGAAAAACCGAACAGAATGTTCACCACGCCGGTCGCCAGCAGCCCGATCCCCATAAAGTAACGGGCATTAGAGCGGTCGCTCACGATCCCCGAAAGGAATTTAGACGCCCCGTAGGTGACGTAAAACAATGTGGCCAGCAGCCCGATATCGGTACGCACCATCAACCCGCTGGCGAGAATTTCCGGTACTGCGGCGTTAAAACTTTTGCGAGTAAAGTAAAACAGCGCATACCCCAAATACAGCGTAATCAGGATATGGCGGCGCCAGTAGCGATAGGTATCGTCAATCGTTTGACGGTCAGTCAACGGCGGCACATCGGCAGGGATATTCAGAAAACGAATGGTCGGAAAAGGCATCACGACTCCTTGCCGGCAGGCAGCGGCAGGCTGACGGCTAAACGGGTACCGTGGGTACAGGAAAGTTGCAGGGTGCCGCCCAGCGCCGTGACGCGCTCACGCATCCCAATCAGGCCAAAACCTTGCGAACCGGAGCCCGGCGGCAGCCCACCGCCATCATCCTCGATCACCAGCATCAGCCGCCCATCTTCATCCTGTTGCCAGGCTTGCAGCATCACCGCACTGGCGTTGGCATGTTTCACGATATTATTCAGCCCTTCCTGACAGACGCGAAACAGCGTGACCCTCAGCCCTTCGCTGAGGGACGTTTCGTCGATATGCCAGGTAATATGACTGACGATACCTTGCGCCTCCAGCTCCATCTCACGCATTAAAGAGCGCACCGCCTGCTCCAGCGTGAGATCGTCAAGTTGGCGCGGGCGCAAGCGCCCCATCAGCCGACGCACCGAGTCATACACGCTCAGCGATAATTGCTCGATGAGCGCGCTGCTCTGCTGCACATTGCGGCTTTCCGGCGCTTGTCGCTGGAGAATGCCCGCCTGCGTGCGAATGGCGGTTATCGTCTGGCCGATATCGTCGTGCAGTTCACGTGCGACGTCGCGCCGCACGTACTCTTCCGTCTCCAGCAAGCGCTCCGCCAGACGACGATTGCGCGCCAGTTGGTTTTGTAGCGACAGGTTAAGCTCGCGCAGCCGCTGAATACCCGCGCCGAGCAACAGCCCGGTCAGGCTTTGCGCCAGCAGCGAGAGCAATAAATCGACCGGATGTTCATGCCAGGTCTGGCTGGCAATCAGCGCAATCGCATTCATCAGTGTGGCGATCAGCGCCCCCTGCCAGCCATAGTGCCAGGCGAGCGCAATAATCGGCAACGCCAGACAAAACGGGGTAAAACGCGCAAGTTCCGACGGTAGCCCCAGTTGTAGCCATAAACTCACCACAAACAACAGCAGATACCACAACAAGTGTCGCCCGCGCCAATCCACCGGCTGGGAAACCAGCGATGGCCCGAGCGGCAGCCAGGTCGAGCTGGACAGATAGTGCCAGATAAGCAAACACGTGGGCGAAAGCGTCAATCCGCCGGTCAGCGTCAACAGCAGCACGGTGAGCGCCTCTTCGCGATGACTGAGCCACGGCAGAGATTGCAGCAACGCCGCGGCAATCAACGCGCCGCCTTGCAACAGTAACGTATGCCAGTCATCCCGCCGCGACCGCCGGGATGCCAGCATCACCGGCAGCAGCGCCAGCAGACTTCCCACCAACAGCAACGGCAGATTCGCCAGCGCCACTTCCTTCGCCAGCCAGATAAGCAGCAGCCATTCACTCACCAGCAGCACCGGCCAGAAACGACGCGGGGATTGCAACATCAATCCCAACCGCAGACCGAAGGGAAACAGCAACGCAGCCAGATCCGGGCGGGCGACCAGATGCAGGCTGATGCTCCACAGGCAAAACCAGGCGGCACAGAAGATAAAACAACTGGCGAAGGCGGCGATCAGCCGGGTAGCAATCGGGCGCATTACCAACCATCAAACATGCGGCGGGCCAATTCCACGTCATTGCTGACGCCCAGTTTTTCCATCAGGTTGGCACGGTGAACATGGACCGTTTTCGGCGATAATCCCAGCTCAGCGGCGATGGCTTTCACCGCCATCCCCTGCGCCAGCTTTTCCGCCACCTGCCGCTCGCGGCGGGTCAGCGGATCCCGGCGGCCTGACGCCAGTTTCAGGGCGATATCCGGCGTGAGATAACAGCCGCCGCCCGCCACCGTACGCACGGCCGCAATCAGCTCATCCGGGCTACAGCGCTTGGAGAGAAAGCCGCGCGCCCCGGCGTTCAGCGCCTGTTCAATCAGCGCCGGGCTGTCATGCACCGACAGCATAATCACCGCCATGCCCTTAGGCAGTTGACAGAGCAGTTCGAGCCCTGAACAGTCGGGCATCGAGATATCGCAGATACAGACCTGTACCCCCCGTCCCGGCAACCCCACGAGCGCGTCGCGCCCGGAACCGAACTCGCCCACTATCTGCATGTCGGGCTCAAGCCCCAGCAATTGGGCAAAACCGGAGCGAACAATAAGGTGATCATCAATCAGGGCAAGGGTAATCATGGTTGAACCTGGGATAACCGGGAGGCGTTTTACCTTAACGTTAAGGCCAAATCGGTTCAAGCGCTGAACCCTCACCCGACGTTTTTATATAGAAAGGTGTGAAAAACAGCACAGGATAGCCGACGTTGCCGCCAACATAACGTGACGGCGAGAAACACAACCGGCTGGCGAAGAGAAGAAGATGGTCTGCACGAAAACAGCGGGTCTCGGCAGGCCAATCACGTTCGCGGACCAGGTCACGATCAAAGCAGCGAACGATGAAACGCCGACGCTTCCTGAGCCAGCGCATCCAGGTGAGCGCGGATCAGATTGATTTTCTGCAACAATGGATTACGTTCCGGGGATTCATCCATCATGTTGACCCGGGTAACCAACTCATTGATTCTGGAGCACAAATCCGCCTCGCGCTGGCGGGCCTGCACCAGTTGCAGATGAAGGTGCTGGTAGTCGCGCTGCCAAATCTGTTGCTGTCGGCTAACACTGGCTTCCAGCGCCTGCAATGCGCTTTCCAGCCGTGCTTCCAACTCTTCGATACACATAGGGGTTCCTTCGCTGATGTACCTTCGCGGAAATAACCTGCGGATTATAATGACAGTCCCGCGCGACAACAAATGCCGCGCAGGGCTGCTTTGCCGGTCAATTCCGGGTTTTTACCGCACGCAACACAACGAATTTCGCATTACTGGCAACATTTTCACCATTGCCGAACAATCGCTTCAGCTTGTGGAAATAGTCCAGATGGCGGTTGCCGACAATCCGTAACTCGCCCCCTACCGTCAGGCAGCGGCGCGCATCGAGGAACATCTGCCAGGCAATATCATCGGTTATCGCCTGCTGCTGATGAAACGGTGGATTACACAATACCGCTTGCTGGCTATCCGGCCCGACGCCCGCCAGCGCATGGTTCACCACAAAGCTGCTGCGCGCCATGTCCTGCGGTCGGTTGTCTTCCACATTGCGCCGACTGGACGCCACCGCCATATAGGACTCGTCGAAAAAGCTGACGTACGCCTGTGGGTTCAACGCCAGCGCGGTCAGACCGATAACGCCGTTGCCGCAGCCCAGATCGACAATTTTACCGTCTAGTTGCTGCGGCAGATGCTGCATGAAAAAACGTGCGCCGATATCCAGCCCGCTGCGCGCAAACACATTGGCATGGTTGTGAATGCGATAACCGTGAAGGGGGCTATCGGTATCGTCCAGCGGCCACACCGTCAGCTGCGGTTTTTCATCCTGCGCATCCCTCGCGCGCGCTTGAGGCTGGCAGTGAATCAACCTGGCTTTTTTCCAGGCCAGCGAGGTACGGGTCGGCCCCAGAATCTGCTCGAACAGTTGCAGCGTGGAGGTGTGGATATCGCGCGCTTTGGCTCCGGCGATGACCACGGTTTGCGACGTCACCACGTTGCGCAGTTGACGCAACTGATGCTCCAGCAACGCCAGCGTTTTCGGCACTTTCAACACCACCAGCGCGGGCGCGTCCGGCAACGGCGCCAGGCTGTCCAGCAACGTGACCGAATCCGGCGCGTAACCATTAAGCGCCAAATTGTGCCGGGTCGCTAATTGGCTGAGATACGAATCGCTGATGCAATAAGGCGCCTGCGCCTGTAAACCACAGGCCAGCGTACCGAACGCGTCGTTGAAAATCAGTTGGGGGCCGGGTCCGATCGGCAGCGTAGCCAACTCCCGTAGCAGATATTCATCCGCTGCTTCCCATGCCTGCAACGATGACTCGCGCTCGGACTGTGGATAACGGACCAACGTCAGGCTATGTGTTTCCAGAAAAAGTTGGCTCATGGCCTCTCCTGCAATACAAAATCTGGCGCTGTTTATCCCTTAAAACGGCGTCGCAGTAAATGCTTTTCCTGCTGTTCGTTCGGCCGGCCGCCGATTCTCTGCGATGACGAGCGCTAACGGCGTGCTTCCTGCCGAAACGGCAAACAGACTAGACCAGCGGAATTATTTGACCCTGTACAAAAACTCCCCTATCTTTGGGACTGCAAAGGGGAGTAACTTCTCGCTGGTCAATCGTCATTACAGTGCAGCCGCACTCGGTTACCAGGCAACCTTAATGACTCTATCCACATTAAGTTGTAAGTGAGACCTTGCCAGAAGGCGAGGTCTATTTGCAGCTTAATAGCAAACGGCCTGTGCCTTCTGACACAGGCCGTTTTGTTTTCTTAATTGATGAAAGAGCCGGTGCGTTCACCTGCATGAGACAGGCTCTAAGGGATACTGTTATGGTAACAATAGGTACTCCGCTGCTGTGGGGCAGCTTCGCAGTGATTGTCGTCGTCATGTTGGCGATTGACCTGTTTTATCAGGGCAAAAAAGGCTCTACCGTGATGACATTCAAACAGGCCGCGGTCTGGTCGCTGGTTTGGGTTTCGCTCGCCGTGTTGTTCAACGCCGGTTTCTGGTGGTATCTCAGCGGCACCATGGGTCGTGAAGTGGCGGATGCCCAGGCGCTGGCGTTCTTTACCGGTTACCTGATTGAAAAAGCGCTGGCCGTCGACAACGTGTTCGTCTGGCTGATGCTATTCAGTTATTTTGCCATCCCCGCCCAGTATCAGCGCCGGGTACTGATTTACGGCGTCTTGGGTGCCATCATACTGCGAACCATCATGGTGTTTGCCGGTAGCTGGCTGGTTTCCCAGTTCCAGTGGCTGCTGTACCTGTTTGGCGCGTTCCTGCTGCTCACCGGCCTCAAAATGGCATTGGCGAAAGCGGACGACACCGCCATCGGCGATAAACCGGTGGTCCGCTGGCTGCGTAGCCGCCTGCGAATGACCGACGACCTGCACGGCGAGCACTTCTTTATTCGTCAGAACGGGCTGCTGTACGCCACGCCGCTGTTTCTGGTGCTGGTGATGGTGGAAATCAGCGACGTTATCTTCGCTGTAGACAGCATTCCGGCTATTTTCGCCGTCACCACCGATCCGTTCATTGTGCTGACGTCAAACCTGTTCGCCATTCTGGGGTTACGCGCCATGTATTTCCTGCTGGCGGGCGTCGCGCAGAAGTTCTCTATGCTGAAATACGGGCTGGCGGTAATCCTTGTCTTTATCGGTATCAAGATGATGCTGATCGATCTCTTCCACATTCCCGTCGCCATTTCGCTCAGCGTCGTTGCGACTATCTTGCTGGCGACCATCCTGATCAATATCTGGGTTAACCGTCGCGCCGGACGTTAATCCGACGTACGCCCCGCCGCAAGGCGGGGCATTTTTCTCAAGCGCTTTTGGTCTCAGGCGCTTTTGGTGGAGGATTGCGGCTCATCCACCCTGAACGGGTCGATACCGTTACGCTGCATACGCCAGAAGCGGATGATATTGAACCCGTTGATCACCAGAAAACTGGCTTCAATCAACGAACCGCCGATCGACCCCAGCCAGATGTTATGCATCACCCACAGCGCGGTCGAACACCAAATAATGCAGCGCATAATCAGCCCGTGTGCGCGAAACAGCGCCCAGGTACTGCACACCGTGCCGATGATCGGCAACAGTTCCATCGGGTGTTTCACCCCCGGCAAGCCAAGCGCCAGCGTCAGCGCAATAAACACGAACATCACCACGATACTGCTGGTTTTCAGGGTAATCAGGGTACGGCCTGAGTTCAGTAAGGCGCTGACTCCCGCCGCATTCGCTCCCATCAGGAAGAAATGGCAAGCGATAACCGCGCTATAGACGGAGAGCTGGATTTTGAATTTTTTTTCATTGCGGTTGAAAAACATGGTGATACCGACCATAAAGGCCAGTACGCCAACAGCCTGGGCAAATACGTAAGATGTCATGATTCCCGCCTTAAAGCGCCGTTACGAAAAAACGGCGTTCAAAATAATGAAACGCCGTTTTATTTTATGTGAAATCGTTTGGGTTTACAACGCCAGGCTTATAACGATCAGTTTTATAAAGTCACGCCACTCTTAAATATTGCCAGTTCACGAAAGTCGTTGATCTCGTTTTTCGCCAGTTTGCCGTTGGCGATATCGACGATCAGATCGACAAACTGCGACAGCAGCTCATCCATCGACACACCATGAATCAGGCGGCCGGCGTCAAAGTCGATCCAGTGCGGTTTCTTCTGCGCCAGTTCAGTGTTAGTCGCCAGTTTTACCGTCGGTACAAAACCGCCGTAAGGCGTGCCGCGGCCAGTACTGAACAACACCATATGGCACCCTGCCCCGGCCAGCGCACTGGTGGCGACGGCATCGTTACCTGGCGCGCTCAGCAAATTCAGCCCCGGCGTATGCAAACGCTCGCCGTACTTGAGCACATCCACCACCTGGCTCTGCCCGGCTTTTTGGGTACAGCCGAGTGATTTCTCTTCGAGCGTCGTGATGCCGCCCGCTTTATTGCCCGGCGATGGGTTCTCGTAAATCGGCTGGTTATGTTCAATGAAATACTGTTTGAAATCATTGACCATATGCACGGTTTTCTCGAATGTGCTCTCATCGCGGCACCGGCTCATCAGAATACGTTCGGCACCGAACATTTCCGGTACTTCGGTCAGCACCGTCGTGCCGCCGTTGGCGATGAGGTAATCGGAGAAACGTCCCAGCAGCGGGTTGGCGGTAATGCCGGACAGCCCATCAGAGCCACCGCACTCCAGACCAAACTTCAGTTCGCTGAGTTTGCCCGCTTCGCGCTTGTCATCGCGCATCACCTGATACAACTGGTGCAAATGCGCCAGCCCGGCTTCCACTTCATCTTCCTGCTGCTGACAGATCATGAAGTTGACGCGTTCGGCGTCGAATTCGCCCAGCGTGTCGCGGAATGCGGACACCTGATTGTTCTCACATCCCAGGCCAATCACCAACACGGCGCCGGCGTTCGGGTGGCGTACCATGTTTTGCAGCATGGTACGGGTGTTTTCGTGGTCCTGCCCCAGTTGGGAACAACCGAACGGGTGCGTAAACAGATAAACGCCGTCGATGCCTTCCGCGTTATTGGTTTCCTTGAGGAAACGCTGCTGGATCTGACGGGCGATCCCGTTAACGCAACCGACCGTCGGCAGGATCCACAGTTCGTTGCGGATCCCGACGTCGCCGTTGTTACGACGGTAGACCTGCACCTCGCGATCCGCCATCTGTGCCGGCAGACGGATGAATTCCGGCTGATATTGGTACTCATCCAGATCGCTCAGATTGGTTTTGGCGTTCTGAGAGTGAATGTGCTCGCCGGCGGCAATCGCCGCCAGCGCATGACCAATCGGCAAACCGTATTTCACGATCATCTCGCCGGACGCAATCGGCCTGAGAGCGAACTTATGCCCGCGCGCCACCGGCTGCGGCAACGTCAGGGAGATATCGCCAACCGATACCGCGTCATCCTGCGCCAGATCGCGCAGGGCAACAGCGACATTGTCCAGTGAGTGAATTTTGATGATGCTCTGCATGGATAAGACCTTATGCGATTAGCAATAACCCGCTAACGCGTCGCGCATACCGCGCTCGACGATAGCCTGCAGTTGTTCGGTGACCAACGCCGCCAGACCCGGCACCTGCGTCAAATCCTGCTCCCAGTGCTCTGCATCGCTCAGCACGGCGTTCACCACCTGCGCCAGCGACGTGGTGCCGGCGCGCACGCCGCCCCACAGCACTTCGTAACGCTCCAGCCAGTGAGCGTCGTCCTGCAACGGGTAACGATCATCATTGCGTTCGCCGCGATAAAACGCGATCAACGCCGCCAGCGCAAAAGTCAGGCGTTTCGGCAACACGCCGTGGCGTTCACGGTAAGTCAGCAACTGCGGCAGAATGCGGGTACGGAATTTGGTCATGCCGTTCAGGGCGATAGACAGCAATTGATGCTGAATAAACGGGTTTCTGAAACGGCTCAGTACCGCCTCGGCAAATGACATCAGCTCGTCATGCGGCAGATCCAGCACTGGTACTATCTCTTCGGCAATGGTGGTTTCGACAAACTTACCAATCTGCGCATCGTTCATGGATTCGCCCACAGTATCCAGACCCGCCAAAAACGCTACCGGCACCAGCGCGGTATGGGCGCCGTTCAGGATCGCCACTTTGCGTTCTTTGTAAGGCTTGATATCGTCGACAATGCGCACGTTCAGCGTCAGTTTGTTCAGGTGCAGCTCTTCCGCCAGCCACTGCGGCCCCTGGATCACAAACAGATAGAAGTACTCGGCGGTATCCAGAAAGGTGTCCTGATAACCCAGTTCCTGTTGCAACGCATCGACTTCATTACGCGGATAACCGGTGACGATGCGGTCCACCAGCGTCGAGCAGAAGGTATTGTGCTCGTTCAACCAGGTGGTGAACGCCGCCGGCAATGCCCACTGAGCGGCATAACGCAGCACCAGCTCTTTCAGTTTTTCACCGTTGTAGTCAATCAACTCGCACGGCAACAGCACCCAGCCTTTATCGGCGGCACCGTTAAAATGGTTGAAACGCTCAAACAACAGGCGGGTCAGTTTCGCCGGGAAGCTGGCCGGCGGCGTGTCAGTCAGTTGGTCTTCGGCATGGTAGCTAATACCGGCTTCCGTGGTGTTGGAAAACACGAAACGGATGTTGGCGTCATGCGCCAGCGCCAGATACTCGTCAAACTGGCGGTACACATTGATTTCACGGTTAACAGAGCGGATCAGGCGCGGCTCGCGCACCGCTTCGCCTTGTTCGTTCAGGCCGCGAATAATAGTGGTATACAGCCCATCCTGAGTATCCAGCGCGGGCGGGAAATCGGTATCAATCGGACGAACCACCACGATACCGGCATCCAGACTGGTATGTTCATTCAACAGATCCAGTTGCCAGTCAATAAAGGCGCGAAGGAAATTGCCTTCGCCAAATTGGATGACGCGGTCAGGGTGACGACGGCCAGGAAAATCACGACGATTCAGCGTTTGCATTAACAAGCTACCTTAGAACACGACACTTCGGGACAAACGCCAGTCAGTACAATCGTCAGCCGGTACAATCGTCAGATGATTACGACAGCGTCAGGTCAGCACGACAGCGTCAGGGCGGCGGATTCAGCACCCTGCGCCAACCCGAAATCACAACATTGACAGACGGGCCAGTGACGGCGCCCGCCCTCCCTTTTCTTATATACCCGTCATACTTCAAGTTGCAGGTATGTTGGCTGCCCTTACTCACCCCGGTCACTTACTGATGTAAGCTCCCGGGGATTCCCTCGGTTGCCGCCTTCCTGCAACTCGAATTATTTTTGGTATAACTCGATGCCGAAATAGTTTTTGGCGTTATCGAAACAGATATTTTTCACCATCTCGCCCAGCAACGGCAGGTCGCCCGGCGCTTCGCCGTCTTCCACCCAACGGCCGATCATCTGGCACAGGATGCGACGGAAATATTCATGACGGGTGTAGGACAGGAAGCTGCGGCTGTCGGTCAACATACCGACGAAGCGGCTCAGCAGGCCCAGTTGCGCCAGTTGCGTCATCTGACGTTGCATACCGTCTTTCTGGTCGTTGAACCACCAGCCGGAGCCGAACTGCATCTTGCCCGGCATCCCTTCACCCTGGAAGTTACCGATCATGGTGCCCAGCACTTCGTTATCACGCGGGTTCAGGCAATACAGGATGGTTTTCGGCAGCAGATTTTCTTCATTCTGCTTGCTGAGCAGGCGGGATAGTTCCTGCGCCATCGGGCGGTCGTTGATGGAATCAAAGCCCACATCCGGCCCCAACAGGTTGAACTGACGCAGGTTGTTGTTACGCAACGCGCCGATGTGATACTGCTGCACCCAGCCGCGGCGCGCATATTCAGCGCCCAGCCACACCAGTACCGCGGTTTTGAACTGCGCCACTTCGTGTTCGCTCAAGGTCGCGCCGGACAGGCGGCGAGCCAGAATGCCATCCAGTGTGGCTTCATCTGCGTCGGCGTACAGTACGACGTCCAGCGCGTGGTCGGACACTTTACAGCCGTGCGCGGCAAAGTGGTCCAGACGTTTGGTCAGCGCGGCCTGCAGATCGCTGAAACGGCGAATATCGGTATCGGAGACTTCACCGAGTTTCGCCATGTAATCGTTAAAGGTCGCCAGTTCGATATTAAAGGCTTTGTCCGGACGCCAGCTCGGCAGCACCTTGATAGAGAAGGTTTTATCCTGAGCAACCGCTTTGTGGTGCAACAGGTCGTCGATCGGATCATCGGTGGTGCCGACCATTTTCACGTTCATCTGCTGCATGATGCCGCGCGCGGTAAACTCGTCGCGCTCCAGCAGGGCATTGGCACGGTTCCAGATGTCTTTAGCGGTAGACGGCGACAGCAGGGTGCCGGTGATGCCGAACGGGCGGCGTAGCTCCAGATGCGTCCAGTGATACAGCGGGTTGCCGATGGTATGCGGTACGGTGGCGGCCCAGGCATCGAATTTCTCCCAGTCGCCGGCATCGCCGGTACAGAAACGTTCCGGTACGCCGTTAGTGCGCATGGCACGCCATTTATAATGGTCGCCCTTCAACCAGATGTCATACAGGTTTTTAAAACGATAATTTTCGGCAATCTGCGCAGGCGGCAAATGGCAGTGATAATCAAAAATCGGCTGATCTGCTGCAAATTCATGGTACAGCCGACGGGCAAACTCAGTATCCAACAAAAAATCTTCACTTAAAAACTGGGGCATGTTCGCTTCCTCACACTACATTCGCCAACCAAATGCGGTCACGCTTACAAAGGTATCACACCAATTATCGACAATAACCTACATCATTAGTGAGGTCATGATCGCAAAAATGACAGAAATCGCTTTCAATTACACCATTTTTACGCTTCCGACTCATCATATAGCCCTGTTACCGACCGAATTATTTTATTCCCCAATAAAATAATGGTTTTGTGATATCACTCAACTTTTAAATTGGTATGACAAATTATTGTAGCGCTGCCTGATGAGGGGATTCAATCTCAATATCGTCAACAAGATTGGTATTACCACCGGAAAACAATAACGCGCGGCGGGATCGTCGTCGCAGCCCGCCAGTTGTGCCCAGCGGCAGGGCAACCGGCCAGGCGGCAACTCCCGCAGGTTTTGACCGGGGCACAGAGGTGCCCCGTCACTTTCGGCGTGGTCTACACCTACTACCGCAGACGGGTTACCGGCACTGCCGTGGTAATTAAACTCGGAGAGATATTTAACATGTTCAAGATCAAAGGCTTGCGCTGGTACATGATCGGACTGGTGACCATCGGTACCGTTCTGGGCTACCTGACGCGTAACGCAATTGCCGCAGCGGCGCCCACACTGCAGGAACAGCTCCATATCAGTACTCAGCAATACTCCTATATCATTGCGGCCTATTCAGCCTGCTACACCATCATGCAGCCTGTTGCCGGTTATGTGCTGGATGTACTGGGTACCAAAGTGGGTTACGCCATGTTCGCCATCCTGTGGGCACTGTTCTGTGCCGGCACAGCGCTGGCTAACAGCTGGGGCGGCCTGGCGGTAGCGCGCGGCGCGGTAGGGATGGCGGAAGCGGCCATGATCCCCGCCGGTCTGAAAGCCAGCAGCGAGTGGTTCCCGGCCAAGGAACGTTCTGTTGCGGTGGGTTATTTCAACGTTGGCTCATCGATTGGCGGCATGTTGGCTCCGCCGCTGGTCGTCTGGGCGATTATGGCGCACAGCTGGCAAATGGCGTTCCTGATCACCGGCGCACTGAGCCTGGTTTGGGCACTGTGCTGGCTCTACTTCTACAAGCATCCGAAAGATCAGAAAAAACTCAGCACCGAAGAACGCGAATATATTCTGAGCGGTCAGGAAGCACAGCATCAGGCCGGCAACGCCAAGAGAATGTCCGCCTGGCAGATTCTGCGTAACCGTCAGTTCTGGGGCATCGCGTTGCCGCGCTTTCTGGCAGAACCGGCCTGGGGTACGTTCAACGCCTGGATCCCGCTGTTCATGTTCAAGGCCTATGGCTTTAACCTGAAAGAAATCGCCATGTTCGCCTGGATGCCGATGCTGTTTGCCGACCTCGGCTGTATCCTCGGCGGCTACATGCCGATGCTGTTCCAGAAGTACTTCAAAGTGAACCTGATAGTCTCCCGTAAACTGGTCGTGACGCTGGGTGCGTTGTTGATGATCGGCCCCGGCACCATCGGCCTGTTCACCAGTCCGTATGTGGCTATCGCCCTGCTGTGCGTCGGCGGCTTTGCCCACCAGTCCTTGTCCGGTGCGCTGATTACACTGTCTTCCGATGTATTCGGCCGTAATGAAGTCGCCACCGCCAATGGTTTGACCGGGATGGCCGCCTGGACCGCCAGTACGCTGTTTGCTCTGGTCGTCGGCGCTCTGGCCGACACCATCGGCTTCAGCCCGCTGTTCGCCGTACTGGCTATCTTTGACTTGCTGGGCGCGGTCGTTATCTGGACGGTACTGAAAAACAACCCGGTTTCCGAAGAGGGCGACAAAGGCGCAGACCTGAAAGCCGCACAGCAGCACTGACAGACAAATTTCTGCTTCACGCCCTTCATCCGGTATCATAAGGTACCGGATGAATCATTTCTTCCGGCCAGGCGACAACAGCTAACTGTGACATGGGTGTTGGTCGCCACTTGTTGTAGGTGGTATAACAAATTTATTCTGATTATCATTCTATATACCCAAGCAGTTCGAGTTGCAGGACAACATGCTCGCGTTTTGAATACAACCCATAGCGCGAGGGCCCTTTACAGATTCAGGTAAGAAAGCCATCGCACCTGCAACACGACCTCTGACGGGTATGTTACCGAAACATCATAACGGGATAGACACAGTGACGCGCATGGCCTCAGGGAGCGTCATCTATCTTAAGAGCAGGCATCATGGCACTGACAGAATCGAGGCGGCTCTACCAGCAACTGGCCGCAGAATTGAAGCAACGTATTGAGAACGGCGTTTATCCGGTTGGAGACAAGTTGCCGGCCGAACGCAATATTTCCGAAGAAATGAACGTCAGCCGCACCGTAGTACGCGAAGCGATCATCATGCTGGAAGTGGAAGGCTATGTGGAAGTGCGCAAAGGTTCCGGCATTCACGTCATATCCAACCAACAGCGCCACCTGCTGGCCGCTAACGGCAGCGACGCCGACTTCCTCACCGCCGGGCCGTTTGAATTGCTGCAGGCTCGCCAGTTAATAGAGAGCAATATCGCCGAATTCGCCGCCACTCAGGTCACCCGGCAGGATATTATCCAACTGATGGAAATTCAGGAGAATGCCCGTCAGGAAGACCGTTTCCGCGATTCTGAATGGGATCTCAAATTCCACGTACAGGTTGCGCTGGCGACCCAAAACTCGGCGATGGCAACCATCGTGGAAAAAATGTGGAGCCAGAGAATCCACAACCCTTACTGGCGCAAACTGCACGAACATATCGATGACAAGTCGATCGAAAGCTGGTGTGAGGACCATGACCAGATCCTTAAAGCGCTGATCCGTAAAGATCCCTATGCCGCCAAATTGGCGATGTGGCAACACCTGGAAAACACCAAACAGATGCTTTTCCGCGCCACCACCGATGATTTCGAATTTAACGTCGATCGTTACATGTTTGCCGAAAACCCGGTTGTCCATCTGGACCATATCACCAACGGCAAGCTCTGATTTATTCCCCGTCTTTCACGCCTGTTGCCCCCACCTTTCGGGGGCAAAAAAAGTCATCCAACGTCGAGTTCTGTCAGAAAGTGTAAAATATGACGGCAATCACACTGTTTTCCCAATAAACAGGTCGTTACACGTTTTCAGAACGTGATATTTTCCTATCTCGCCTTCATGGCTTTTGTTACAGTTAGGACACTTTTTTTACGCTTAATTACTGGAAGAACGACCTGACCGTTAAAAAACGGAAAGGAATAATGCCGACCAGGAAAAATGCCCTGAAAAGAATAAGTACGCCTCGGCAGCTAAACTTCGGGCAGAAAAACTCTGTTCGTCTCCGTGGTTATCAGCGTAAACAGGACATGCCATCGGCCATACACTGACAATGACATCACCCGACCTCACACTCATTCGGGTTGCAGCACAGAGCCATCGCGTTAGACAGGTAACGCCGATAGCGCACCTGCAAGCTGGAATAAAGAGTACAGGGCAGACATGTGAAGGAGCACACCACCCGATGTTCAGCAATAATAGCTCTGCGTACCTGACTTGCCAGGATGTCGTTGACTGGCAGCAGGTTCCCAGCGTGGTTTCTCCAACGCCGTAGTAGTACAGGAACACCAGATGGATATCATTAAAGAACTTTTGTATGCGCTCTGGCACCAGAATTTTGATGTCCTGGCCAATCCCAAACTGGTCTGGACGATTTACCTGTTGCTGTTTTTTATTCTGTTTCTGGAAAACGGCCTGCTACCCGCCGCATTCCTGCCCGGCGATAGCCTGTTGCTCCTGGTCGGCGTGTTGGTCGCCAAAGGCACCATGAGTTATCCGTTCACGATTGCCCTGTTAACCACCGCCGCCAGTCTCGGCTGCTGGGTGAGTTACCTACAAGGAAAATGGCTTGGCAACACACGAATTGTGCAGGGATGGCTGGCACATCTTCCCTCACACTACCACCAGCGTGCACACCAGCTATTCCATCGTCATGGGCTATCGGCGTTGTTGATTGGCCGTTTTCTGGCTTTCGTACGGACCCTGTTGCCGACTATTGCCGGGCTGTCCGGGCTGAACAACGCGCGTTTTCAGTTCTTCAACTGGATGAGCGGTTTTTTGTGGGTCATCATTTTGGTTTCCCTGGGTTTTGCTCTCGGTAAAACCCCTGTATTTCGCAAATACGAAGACCAATTGATGTCCTGCCTGATGCTGTTGCCACTGGTATTGCTATGCGTTGGATTGGTCGGCTCGCTGCTGGTATTCTGGCGCAGAAGGCGAATGATGGCGCGTGAAAAAAGGAATTGATTGATGCTTAGGAAGCCCTTCATCTGGCGTGCACTGTTGCACCTGCTTCCACTGGCGGTGTTACTGCTGACCATGTCGTCGCAACGTCTGCCGGACGAAGTGATGCTGCACATCACTCCGTTGCATCAGGGTGCTTCGTTGCCGGATGGCTTCTACATCTATCAACGTCTTAACGAACGGGGTATCGCCATCAAGAGCATTACCCCGGAAAACGACAGTATTATTGTAAGGCTGTCTTCACCTGAACAAGGCGGCGCAGCCAAAGAAATACTGAGCACCGCACTACCCAATGCCATTGTGATTGCTCAACGCATCCATGGCGCCACACCGGTTGCCAGAAGCTGAGGCCCAACCAAGGGCTTCGTTCGGGTTTGCCGACGGCTCCCATTTTTGCTCCCTTACCCACTCGTTATTCAAAAATCTCCCGGATATCCGCAGTTTTTCCGTTAATTAAAAAAGAATCTTGCCGTGGGTTATCGGAATTATCCGTAACGATTACGCTAACAAAGATGAAAATCTGCACTATAGTTAACACGACGATTAGTTAACACTATGATTCATCAAATAAAGGAGTGTTCACATGGCACAAGAATCCGATACCGAACATCTGCGCGCAGAACTGCGCTCTCTGGGAGATACACTGGAAGAGGTGTTACGTTCCTCCGGCGATAAATCCAAAGCAGAACTGGAAAAACTGCGTGATAAGGCGGAAACCGTACTGAAAGAATCACGCGAGCGGCTGAATGACACCGGCGAGCGTATTACGGCTCAAGCCCGTGAAGCGACCCAATGTGCCGATAGCTTCGTGCGTAAAAACCCGTGGACCGGGGTAGGTATTGGTGCGGCGGTCGGCGTAGTGCTGGGTTTATTGCTGGCTCGCCGCTAACGTATGGCGACTGAATCGCAACGTCAGGGACCTGGCCGTTCGGCAGTGTCTACCGTGCAACGTATTCTCGCCCTTCTGGTCGGCATAGCGGAAACACGCCTCAGACTGGTGGTGGTAGAACTGGAGCAGGAAAAAAACCTGCTCATTCAGTTGCTGTTGATGGTAGGGCTAACCCTGCTATTCACTGCTTTTGGCCTGGTCGGCCTGATTGTACTGATCCTGTGGAGCCTTGACCCGGCATTACGCCTGACAGCACTATGCTGGATCACCGCCGCCTTGTTTGCACTGGCACTATTCGGCGCACTGTGGACGCTAATACGACTGCGTCGCTCCACGTTATTGCGGGATACCCGCAAAGAACTGGCGGCAGACCGAGCACTGCTGGAGGACGAATCCAAATGAACCGCCGTCAGCGGCTGGCTGCCGAAAAGGAACAATTGTTAAGCCGGATCCAACAGCAACGGCTGACGCTGGTCGCTGAGAAAAAGCGCTGGCTGGAGATTACCGCGCCTTGCGATGAGTACTGGCGAAAATGGGCGCACATACGCCGTTATCTGCCGTTACTCGCACCAGCCGTCACCATTGTGGGGCTACGCCATCCACGCCGGCTGGTCAGGTTTGTACGCAAAGCCGCTAGTGTATGGAGTGCGGTAAAACTCATACGCGCCACATTATCGCCAGCGTCACGCCAGCCGCGCTAATACGCCGTTTTACGCTTTTTGCCCACAATCGCCGATTAAGCGCCGCTTTTTACCTGTATACCCGTTACCGTTATACCCGTATTGCTCTCCCTCTCTACCGAGTCGACGAAACAGACGCCGCTTCAGTGCGTCCACAAGGACCATAGTCAATTTTTCTGACAAAAAACAACAATTTTACTCGCTGGTTTCTGCACGCATCCGCCCCTAGTATTTCCCCATCGGTTACACAAACGTTTAGACAAGCCACCGCCGGATGCGCCCTTAGCGATTCTTGATCCGGCCGCAAACACACTACTGGAGATATTGATGAAAAATTTTGAGAACGCTCTGCTGATGGTTGCTCGTATCCTGCTGCCAATCCTGTTTATCGTTGCCGGTTATGGCAAACTCGGCGCTTCCTACGCCGCAACCCAGCAATATATGCAAGCAATGGGCGTTCCGGGCGCACTGCTGCCGTTAACCATTCTGTTGGAACTGGGCGGTGGTCTGGCTGTTCTTTTCGGCTTCCTGACTCGTACGACTGCGATCATTACCGCGATTTTTACCCTGTTGACCGCATTCGTCTTCCACTCTGATTTTTCTCAGGGCGCCAACTCGCTGATGTTCATGAAAAACCTGTCTATCGCCGGTGGTTATGTACTGCTGTTCGTTACCGGCCCAGGCGCGTTCAGTATCGATCGTCTGCTGAACAAAAAATGGTAATAACAGTCTGAATAATTGGTTCAGTAACACAACCTGATTATCTCATGGCGGTCAGCGGCATGCTGTTGACCGCCATCGTTATCATTCCGGGAGGACCTGGCTATGGGATTGTTGGTTGACGGCGTATGGCATGACACCTGGTATGAAACCCAGTCATCCGGCGGACATTTCAAGCGACCGCAAACATACTTCCGCAGTTGGATCACCGCCGATGGTGAAGCCGGCCCCACTGGCCATGGCGGCTTCAAAGCAGAAGCCGGCCGTTACCACCTGTATGTATCGTTGGCTTGCCCTTGGGCTCATCGCACTTTATTACTGCGTAAACTCAAAGGGCTGGAGCAACACATTGATATTTCGGTCGTTCACCCGCTGATGCTGGACTACGGCTGGACATTCTCCACTGATTTCCCTCACGCCACCGGCGACACGCTCTATCAGCACGAATTTCTGTATCAGTTGTATCTGCACGCTAAAGCGGATTACAGCGGGCGCGTGACCGTTCCGGTGCTCTGGGACACTCAGCAGCATACGATTGTCAGTAATGAATCGGCGGATATCATCCGTATGTTTAACAGCGCCTTCGACGATTACAGCGCCACGCCCGGCGATTACTACCCGCAAGCGCTGCGGGAACAGATTGACGAACTCAACGAGTGGATTTACCACCAGGTTAACAATGGCGTCTATAAAGCCGGTTTCGCCACGACCCAGCAGGCTTATGACGAATCCGTCGGGCTGGTGTTTACCGCTCTGGACAGGCTGGAAACGATCCTCGATAGACGGCGCTATCTGGCTGGCGATCGCCTCACCGAAGCCGATATCCGTTTGTGGACGACGTTGATCCGCTTTGATCCGGTCTACCATACCCATTTCAAATGCGACAAACGCCGGATAAGCGATTATCCGAATCTGTATGGTTATCTGCGTGAAATTTACCAGTTACCGGGCGTATCCGACACAGTGGATCTGGGTCATATCCGCCACCACTACTACCGTAGTCACGGCACCATCAATCCCCACGGCATCATCTCCATCGGGCCCGACATGGACCTGAACGCACCACACGAGCGGGATAAGCGTTACCCGTAAGCGGGTATGAATCACAGCAAACGGGTTGCACGCCGAACAACGCCGTCGATTGATTTCAGCCAACCGAGGCGGTGTTATGCGGCGGCGACATGCCGCTTCAAAGCGAGTTGAATGCGCGTGGTATCTCGCGCAAAAACCACGCCTTAGCTTCGCCCATGCTGTCGCGTCGCCATGCCATGATGATTTGGGCTTCGATGCTATTTTCCGGGCTAACGACCCGCAAGCGCCCTTCGGCGATATCCTGCGCCACACGCTCGTACGGTATAGTCGCCACCCCTAAACCAGCCAGTAGCGCCCGCCGCTTGTCATCCATTGAACTTACGGTCAAACGAGGCTGTTTATCCAGTAACTGCACCGTGAGGACGGGGCGTTCGCGAGCGGTATCCGCAATCGCGATGCCGCGATATTTCACACGTGTTACCTCTGATAACGGTTCAGGTTCATTATGGATAGGGTGATCCGGGCTGGCTACGTACACATTCTTCATGGAATATAATTTGCGGGTGTTGATTTCCGAAGAGGCGCGAAAGTGCATATCCGGCGAGATAACGATATCCGCACGACCTTGTTCAAGCCGCTCCCATGCGCCTGCCAGCACCTCAGTCAGTAATGACACCTGGGTATTGGCTTTCAGCGACAGTTTATCTATCAGAGCGAACAACGGCTCCATAGGCACCAACGCCTCCACCACGATGGTCAGGTGGGTTTCCCATCCTCGCGCCAGCGCTTCGGCATCCGTAGTCAACTTGTCGGCTGCTTCCAGCAGAATGCGCCCCCGCTCAAGCAGCATTCGCCCAACATTGGTGAATTTGGTGCGATGGCCGGAACGATCAAACAGCACGACATCCAGCTCATCCTCCAGTTTCTGCATGGTATAACTCAGAGCGGAAGGCACTCGTCCCAGTTCATCAGCAGCAGCGGCAAAACTACCCCGGCGATCGATAGCGTCCATGACTCTTAAAGCTTCCAGGGTTAATGCCCGTTCTTTTGCCATTTTTTCACTCATTCAGGATTTTTGAACGTACCGACCAGATTAACTGGCTAACAATCCATCGTCCAGACAATTACTATCGCTTTATCAATAATTATCAGGGTCGAATACCATGATCATTAGCAGAGCAGCAGAACAATGCGGCCAGGCTGACTATGGCTGGTTGCAGGCACGCTACACATTTTCTTTCGGTCATTACTTTGATCCTGATCTCCTGGGTTTTGCCTCGCTGCGGGTCCTCAATCAGGAAGTACTGGCTCCAGGTGCCTCTTTTCAGCCAAGGACCTATCCCCGCGTCGATATTCTGAACGTGGTGCTGCAAGGTCACGCTGAATACCGCGACAGCAACGGCAATCATACCCGCGTCAAAGCCGGTGAAGCGCTTCTGCTCGCCACTCAACCCAATATCAGCTACAGCGAACACAATATCAGCGATGATACGCCACTAACCCGGCTACAGTTGTGGCTGGACGCCTGCCCTACGCGGGAAAACCAGTGCACGCAGCGGCTGAGGCTGGAAGACGAGCGCCCTTATCAGTTACTGGCATCGCCGGATGAATCGGCCAATGCCCTCCATCTGCGTCAACAGGTCTGGATCCATCATTTGAATCTGGCAGCAGGCGAACAACAGAACCTGACGCTGAATGGCAACCGTGCTTACCTGCAATCGATTTACGGTTCGCTGCGTATTAATGGGAATACCGCGGCGATACCGAGTGTATTGCACTGTGGCGACGGCGCTTTCGTTCAGCAGGAAAACAGCCTTATTGTCCAGGCGGAAACCGCCGCACGGGTATTGCTGATCGATCTGGTGGTTTAGCTCGCGGTAAACCCCGTCGGAATGCAGCAAGGTGACCATGCGTCAGAAAACTACCCTATGGTACTGGGTTTTATGACGAAACAGGGCGCCAGCGCAACCTTGAGGCAGCTATCTCGGTGTTTTTATCCAGTCATGATAATATGCCGACATAATTTCACACTCGCTTCAGGGTTACTGCAATGGATTCAACCAATCCGGACAAACTTGTTGCCCAGGCTGAACAGCTTTGCCAACAACGCAATGTGCGTCTGACGCCCCAACGTCAGGAAGTGTTGCGTTTGATGGCCCAGCAACCCGGTGCGATCAGCGCGTATGACCTGCTGGACCTGCTCCGCGTTTCCGAGCCTCAGGCCAAGCCGCCTACGGTGTATCGCGCATTGGATTTTCTGCTGGAACAAGGCTTTATCCACAAGGTGGAATCCACCAACAGTTATGTACTGTGCCACCATTTTGAAGAGCACAGTCATACGTCGGCGTTATTTATCTGCGATCGCTGTGGGCAGGTAACGGAACGTCAGACGGAAGGTGTGGAAGAAACACTGCATCAACTGGCCAAACAAGCGGGCTTTGCCCTGCGCCACAGCGTGGTGGAAGCTCACGGCTTATGCGGCGAATGCCAAAAAGTGGAATCCTGCGAACATCGGGATAGTTGTAATCACGATCACAGCATCATTGTGAAAAAGCGCTGAACCGAAGAAAAACGGAACACATATAAAAAACGCTGAGTGTGAAGCGTTGCTTCACACTATTCATCCTGAATGCATTATCTCCCTGAATACCTCCGCTCCTGGACACATCGTCTTCCGTTGTATCAATACCCTTTCGGTACCATCAGCCCAGTTACTGATAAAACCGGGAGATTAAGGTGCCATCCAGACAGAGTGAACACCGGTGTAGACGATGTACAGCAGCGACAACCAAGGGCGGGAACAAAGCGTCAGCTCCAGTCGCTGTTGCGGATTACGCCAACCGCCAACCCTTCGATGGAGAAACTCTGTTCGCGTAAATCGACCACTATCGGCGCAAAATCTTTATTTTCCGCCAGCAGTTGTACCACATTACCCTGTTTCTTCAGCCGTTTAACCGTCACTTCATCTTCTATACGCGCCACCACCACCTGGCCGTTACGCACATCCTGCGTCTTATGCACCGCCAGCAGATCGCCGTCCAGAATACCGATGTCTTTCATCGACATCCCGCTAACCCGCAACAGAAAATCCGCACTCGGCTTGAACATCGCCGGGTCAACCTGATAGTGACATTCAATATGTTGCTGCGCCAACAACGGCTCGCCGGCGGCAACGCGACCGATGAGCGGCAGCCCCTGGTCTTCTTCTTCCATCAATAGACGGATACCACGGGAAGCGCCCGTGACAATTTCAATCACGCCTTTACGGGCCAGCGCCTTGAGATGTTCTTCGGCGGCGTTCGGCGAGCGAAAGCCAAGCTGACTGGCAATTTCAGCCCGGGTGGGCGGCATACCGGTTTGTGAAATATGATCGCGAATCAGATCATAAACCTGCTGTTGTCTGGTTGTTAGCGCTTTCATTCCGCCCCCTGTTTGTTTATACAGTTTCGCTGTGAGTATATACAGGGAAAGTGCCGATGGGAACCGTGATATGGCTATTGCGAGGATTTTTCTACGATTCTGCAAAACATCACGCAAAATGACTCCACAGTATTCCCCCCCACACCGTCGCCGCCAACAGGCAGGCGACGAATACTGCCGCCGAGCCAATATCTTTTGCCCGGCCCGACAGCTCGTGGTAGTCCATACCGACGCGATCCACCACCGCTTCGATGGCGCTATTCACCAGTTCAAACAGCACGATCAGCACCACAGAACCGATTAACAGCAACCGTTCCACCATTGAAACCGGAAGCCAGCAGGCAATAATAACGGCGACAACCGTGAGCAATGATTCCTGGCGAAATGCCGCTTCATGCCGCCACGCCTGCTTCAATCCTTGCAGCGAATAACCCGCTGCTTTGATAATGCGGGTTATTCCGGTTGTTTTGTTCATGCTTACTCCGCCTTTTAATTTTTGATTGGCCACGATTTTAACGCGCAGCCATGGTTTCATCACCACAGATATCCTGTCGGGTTTCTGGTATCCTTGGCGCGCATTGCTAACAAGAGGCTTCTGGTTGTTATGTCAGGTTGGCGTAGAATTTACTATAAACTACTGAATTTCCCACTAAAATTACTGGTAAAAAGTAAGGTTATCCCACAGGATCCCGTTAATGAACAACGCCTGGATCCGACGCGGCCGATTTTCTATGTATTGCCTTACAACTCCAAGGCGGACCTGCTGACTCTGCGCACAAAATGTCTGGAGTTTGGTCTGCCCGATCCGTTGCAGCCGCTGCACATCGACGGAAAAACCTTGCCGAGCCACGTTTTTATCAATGATGGCCCGCGTTTATTCCGTTACTACGTGCCCAAGCAGCAGTCGATAAGACTGTTCCACGATTATTTGGATCTGCATCGCAATAATCCGGAACTCGACATACAGATGGTGCCGGTCTCCGTCATGTTTGGCCGCTCTCCCGGCCGCGAAGGACAAAATCAGGGGACGCCGCACCTGCGTCTGCTAAACGGTATTGAGAAATTTTTTGCAGTGTTATGGCTGGGCCGCGACAGCTTCGTACGTTTCTCGGTGCCTGTCTCGCTGCGTTATATGGCGACGGAGCACGGCACCGATAAAACCATCGCTCACAAACTGGCGCGCGTAGCGCGGATGCACTTCTCCCGTTTGCGGCTGGCAACCATCGGCCCGCGTTTGCCGGTTCGTCATGAGCTATTCAATAAGCTGTTGTCTTCACGGGCCATCGCTAAAGCGATCGATGACGAAGCGCGGGTTAAGAAGATCTCCCATGATAAGGCCCAGCAAAATGCCATCGCCCTGCTGGAAGAGATTGCCGCAGACTTCTCCTATGAAGCCGTCAGGTTATCCGATCGCGTCCTGAGCTGGACCTGGAACCGCCTGTACCAGGGCATCAACGTGCATAATGCCGAACGGGTACGCCAGTTGGCGCAGGACGGGCATGAAATCGTCTATGTTCCCTGCCACCGCAGCCATATGGACTATTTGCTGCTTTCATACGTGCTGTACCATCAAGGCTTGGTGCCGCCGCATATCGCTGCCGGCATTAACCTTAACTTCTGGCCGGCCGGCCCGATTTTCCGTCGCCTCGGCGCCTTTTTCATCCGACGCACGTTCAAAGGCAATAAACTCTATTCCACCCTGTTCCGCGAATATCTGGGCGAGTTGTTTACCCGCGGTTATTCGGTGGAATACTTTGTCGAAGGCGGCCGTTCCCGCACCGGCCGTTTGCTGGAACCCAAAACCGGCACGCTGGCGATGACGATTCAGGCGATGTTGCGCGGCGGTCCCCGACCCATTACGTTGGTACCGATTTACATCGGTTATGAACATGTGATGGAAGTCGGTACCTATGCGAAAGAGCTGCGTGGCGCCACCAAGGAAAAAGAAGGTTTCCTGCAAATGGTGCGTGGGTTACGTAAACTGCGCAATCTTGGGCAGGGGTACGTCAACATCGGCGAGCCGCTGTCGTTGACCTCATACCTCAACAACCACGTACCACAGTGGCGAGACGCCATCGATCCCATCGATCCACAACGTCCCGCCTGGCTCACGCCTACCGTGCAGAATATCGCCGACAGCATCATGGTGCGCATCAATAACGCGGCAGCCGCGAATGCGATGAATCTATGCTGTACGGCGCTGCTCGCCTCGCGCCAGCGTGCGTTGACACGCGAGCAAATGGAAGAACAACTGGAGTGTTATCTGCAACTGCTGCGTAACGTTCCTTACAGCCCCGATATCACCGTGCCTAATCAAACCGCGTCGACACTGCTGGAACACGCGCTGAGCATGGATAAATTCGAGGTGGAAAAAGACAACGTCGGCGACATTATCATTCTGCCGCGCGAGCAGGCGGTACTGATGACGTACTACCGCAACAATATCCACCATATGCTGGTTCTGCCGTCGCTGGTTGCCAGCATCGTGATGCATTGCCGACGTATCACTACGGCGGAACTGTTGGGCCAGATAACACTGATTTATCCGTTACTGCAGGCGGAATTGTTCCTGCATTACGAGAAAGCCGGACTGGCTGACGTGCTGGATGAATTGGTGGCCGAGCTGGCTCGTCAGCAACTCATTCTGAGCAAGGATGACGGGCTGGAGCTGAACCCCGCGCGTATTCGTACGTTGCAACTGCTGGCTGCCGGCGTTCGTGAAACATTGCAGCGCTACGCCATTACACTGGCCTTGCTGAATGCCAATCCGACGATCAGTCGCGGTGCGCTGGAGAAAGAGAGCCGCAGCATGGCGCAGCGCCTGTCTGTTCTGCATGGCATCAACGCGCCGGAGTTTTTCGATAAAGCCGTGTTCTCAACGCTGGTTAATACCTTACGTAGCGAAGGGTATGTCAGCGACACCGGCGAGGCGGTACTGGAGCACGTTCAGGCGATTTATGCCATGTTGGGCGAGCTGCTTAGCCCGGAAGTGAAACTCACCATTGAAAGCGCCAGCCTGGCGCAGGAAAGCAGCGACAGTGAACCTGCGGTAAATGCGCCGACACAGGAAGACGCTGAGTAAGAAGTCAGCAAGGAGCCCTGCGAAAACCCGCAGGGCCATACCGCTACAGGCCGAACAGGATGCCGAAAAACAGCACCATGCCAACATAGTTGTTATTTTTAAATGCCCGAAAACAGTTATCGCGCTCACGTCCGGCAATCAGTTTCTGCTGATACGCGAACAAGCCCGCCGCTACCAGTACCGACCAGTAAAAGATCTGGCCTAATCCCATCATCCGACCCAACGCCAACATCGACACCAGCGTCATCAGTTGTAATACGCCGATAATCAGCGTGTCATAACGGCCAAACAGGATAGCGGTCGACTTTATGCCGATCTTCAGATCATCATCGCGATCCACCATGGCGTATTCGGTGTCATAGGCGACGGTCCAGCAGATATAGGCGAAAAACATGAGCCAACAGGTTGTCGGCAATGATTCACTCACGGCAGCATAAGCCATCGGGATCGACCAACCAAACGCCGCACCAAGAACCAGTTGCGGCAAATGGCTAACACGCTTCATGAACGGATAAATCCACGCCAGCGCCAGCGCAGCGACGGATAACCAAATGGTCAATCGGTTCATGGTCAGCACCAAACCGAACGCCAACAGCACCAGTACCACAAACAGTACCTTGGCAGAGTGCTCGCTGACTAACCCGGCAGGTAACGGACGCGCAGCGGTGCGTTTAACATGGCCATCGAAATGGCGGTCTGCATAGTCGTTAATGACGCATCCTGCCGCACGCATCAGGAATACCCCGGCAACAAACACCAACAGCGTCCACAGTGCCGGGGCACCTCCCCCAGCCAACCACAACGCCCATAGCGTTGGCCATAACAGCAACAAGGTGCCTATCGGATTGTTGATACGCATCAGACGAAAATACGCGCCCCAGCGTCCCGACGTTAACAATCTTTCCAACGCCTGATTCTCCTTCTGCACTCAGCCCTGATGGGCGTCGGGGAAATAAATGGGGGCATCCGGCAAAAATAGCTCGGTGATCAGCAACGGATTACCCGACAAAAGCAAACGCGCACGCCTGGCCCACAGCGCACCGCATCGGCCGGTTTGAATAATATCGCGCGGCGGCGGACCTTGCAGGAACAAGTAGCGACCCAACGGCGTGTTGCCAATCTGCGTCAAGTCGATATCCGCCTCTTCCAGCGTCTGCTCGGGTATCACCGTACGGCCAAATAACCAGGGCTTGTCATCCCCCAGCAGCGTAACTTCACGCAGCCAATAACGCTCACTCAGCGGCAACAGCGTCGACTCGCCGGCCATATCCAGTGACGATACAAACTGCTCCTGCCTGACCTGCACTGTCAGTCGCATGCAATGCAGCTCCAGACGGCGCGTCATAGACTCGTGGTAAACCAGCCAATCCACCACCGACGCAGGTAACTCTTCAGGCGCGCACCACTCAACCGAGTGCAGGCTAGCCAACGCCTTATCAGACATCTATCCCATACCACCTGGTGTTTAATAAATAAAACGCGCATATTGTAGCGCAGATGCTCATTGTAGCGAAGGATCGCACACTGATAACAGGTTACGAACCGCGCGTTAACGATTCGAGCGATTCACACACAACCTATCGGCCAGGCTCATCACGCCCTGTTGCAAATCAGCCGAACCATGGCAGATAAAATGCATCTCTCGCACACCCCCGGCACCCTCCGCTTCCCGCAGGCTACGCCTGCGGCCTGTCATTATTATTACGGCCTGCCAGATGAAAAAAAACTACCCGGCCGAAGCCGGGTAGTTTTTGTGCGACGGGAACTGCAGCGAAGCGACCACTGCAGCGGCGCGGCGGATTACATCATGCCGCCCATACCACCCATGCCGCCCATGCCGCCGGCAGCACCTAAATCAGGCGCATCGCCTTTCGGCAGCTCGGTCACCATACATTCGGTGGTGATCATCAGGCCGGCAACGGAGGCCGCGTACTGCAGCGCAGAACGGGTTACCTTGGTCGGATCCAGGATACCCATGTCGATCATGTTGCCATACTGTTCGGTTGCAGCGTTGTAACCGTAGTTACCTTCGCCCGCTTTCACGTTGTTGGCAACCACAGACGGCTCTTCACCGGCGTTGGACACGATCTGGCGCAGAGGCGCTTCCATCGCACGCTGAGCAACTTTAATACCTACGTTCTGCTCTTCGTTATCGCCTTTCAGGCCGTTGATAGCAGTAGCAACGCGGATCAGCGCCACGCCGCCGCCGGCAACTACGCCTTCTTCAACGGCAGCACGGGTCGCGTGCAGCGCGTCTTCAACGCGGGCTTTCTTCTCTTTCATTTCCACTTCGGTGGCTGCGCCGACTTTGATAACCGCAACGCCGCCTGCCAGTTTGGCTACGCGCTCTTGCAGTTTTTCACGATCGTAATCAGACGTGGCTTCTTCGATCTGCTGACGAATCTGAGTCACACGGCCCTGAATAGTGGCTTCATCGCCCACGCCGTCAATGATGGTGGTGGTGTCTTTGTTAATAACCACACGCTTGGCCTGACCCAGATCTTCCAGCGTGGCTTTTTCCAGCTCCAGACCGATTTCCTCGGAAATCACGGTACCGGAAGTCAGGGTAGCGATGTCCTGCAACATGGCTTTACGACGGTCGCCGAAGCCCGGTGCTTTCACCGCAGCCACTTTCACGATACCGCGCATGGTGTTGACCACCAGCGTCGCCAGCGCTTCGCCTTCTACGTCTTCAGCGATGATCAGCAGCGGTTTGCCGGCTTTAGCAACGGCTTCCAGCACAGGCAGCATTTCGCGGATGTTGGAGATTTTTTTGTCAGCCAGCAGGATGAACGGGCTTTCCAGCTCAACCGAACCGGTTTCCGGTTTGTTGATGAAGTACGGAGACAGGTAGCCGCGGTCGAACTGCATACCTTCCACGACGTCCAGCTCGTCTTGCAGACCTGAGCCTTCTTCCACCGTGATCACGCCTTCTTTACCCACTTTTTCCATGGCTTCGGCGATCAGTTTACCTACGGTTTCGTCGGAGTTGGCGGAAATGGTGCCTACCTGAGCGATAGCTTTGGTATCAGCGCAAGGAACGGACAGTTTTTTCAGTTCTTCTACAGCGGCGATAACGGCTTTGTCGATACCGCGCTTCAGATCCATCGGGTTCATGCCTGCCGCAACGGCCTTCAGACCTTCGTTAACGATAGCCTGAGCCAGTACAGTTGCAGTGGTGGTGCCGTCGCCAGCCGCGTCGTTGGCTTTGGAGGCAACTTCTTTCACCATCTGGGCACCCATGTTCTCGAACTTGTCTTCCAGTTCGATTTCACGTGCAACGGACACGCCGTCTTTAGTGATGGTCGGCGAGCCGAAGGATTTGTCCAGTACTACGTTACGGCCTTTCGGGCCCAGCGTAACTTTTACTGCATCAGCCAGCACATTAACGCCACGCAACATTTTTACCCGAGCGTCATTACCGAATTTTACGTCTTTAGCTGCCATTGGTAGTTTCCCTTGAATTCGTTTCGTTCAGATGATTACGTAAGATTAGGCTTCAACAATCGCCAGAATGTCGCTTTCAGACATGATCAACACCTCTTCGTTGTCGATCTTCTCAGTCTTCACGCCATAGCCATCATTGAAAATGACGATATCGCCTACTTTCACGTCCAGCGGTTTCACTTCACCGTTTTCCAGGATGCGGCCATGGCCGACGGCCAGGACTTCACCACGGGTGGATTTACCCGCTGCAGAACCGGTCAGAACGATGCCGCCAGCAGATTTTGATTCAACTTCTTTGCGCTTGACGATTACGCGGTCATGCAATGGACGAATTTTCATTGATAGCTCTCCTTTGAGAAAGTCCATATCAGCTTAGGTTAAATACCGGTTGTACTCTGACACCCGGCCTTGTGGTGAACTAAGTGGGGACGTTTCGCGACGCTTCAAGGGAGGAAAAAAATTTTTTTGCATTAAGTTAAATTTTTCTGCGCAACCCCGCACGCTGACGCCCCCGCAAGGTCGGATCAGCGATGCGAGGAGTCGTCGGAGGCGTTGTCGTCGCGGCGGTTATCGGGTTTGTCCAGTTGGCCGTGCTCGTCCTTACGCTGAAACTCACCTTCAAACACATTGCCTTGGCCGCCATGATTCCCCGGCCCTGGGCGGCCGCGCCAGATTTGTAAATGCGGCATCAGCTTAAGCGTCAGGTGTTTTTGCACCGGCGGCAGCAGCAACAATAACCCCAGGAAATCGGTGAAAAAGCCCGGCACCACCAACAGAAAGCCAGCCAGGATCAACGACACGCTCTTGACCAGCTCGGCAGCCGGACTTTCCCCCGCCTGCAAACGCTGCTGCATCAGCATAATGTTTTTCATCCCCTGGTTACGCACCATGGAGATCCCAATGCAGGACGTCATCACCACCAACAGTAGCGTGACCGCCACACCCAGCGCCTCGGCTACGCGGACGAAAATAGAGACTTCGATGTAAACGAACAAAAAAATCAGCAAAAGCGGTAACCAGCGCACCCAAAGCTCCTGTGGTTAATATCCAACGCATTGATAGAAGGGTTTACAACACCACGCAACCATCAGATTTACCTTACGTGGTCATCACAATCAGGTATGAAGATACGACCAGTTGACATGGTACAGTACCTTATACTTCAACGCGCCATTTACCCTTTATTGGCGGTCGATAATAGAGCAGATGAATAAAGCAGATGGTAGTGCAAACACCCTTTTTCAACCATGATGGCGAGATATCTGTTTATTTCCGTGCAACGTCATGACTCTTATCACAGTTCGTGCTCCGGAAGAGAGATGACTGCCCATCTGTGATCGGGGCAACGGAATTTCGGCTAATCAACAGAATATCATAATAGCAACAGCAAGCATGGTGGTTAAACATTCTGCTGCTGTCTTCCACGGTAAGACGATACATCCTATAAATTCTAATCGATAGAAGTATAAGAGAAGGCTCTCATGTCAGATAACATTCGTATTGAAGAAGATCTGTTAGGTACCAGAGAAGTTCCTGCTGATGCGTACTACGGTGTGCATACGTTGCGTGCTATAGAAAACTTCTATATCAGCAACCAGAAAATCAGCGATGTGCCGGAATTTGTACGCGGCATGGTCATGGTGAAAAAAGCCGCTGCTATGGCGAACCGTGAACTTCAAACCATACCGCGCAAGATTGCCGACACCATCATCAAAGCCTGCGACGAAGTGCTGGTTAACGGCAAATGCCTGGACCAATTCCCGGTCGACGTATTTCAGGGCGGAGCAGGTACATCCGTCAACATGAATACCAACGAAGTGCTGGCCAATATCGGTCTGGAACTGATGGGCCATAAAAAAGGGGAATACCAATACCTGAACCCCAATGACCACGTCAATAAATGCCAGTCCACCAACGATGCCTACCCTACCGGTTTTCGCATCGCAGTGTATATCAGCATCCTGAAACTGGTCGACGCGGTGACCGTATTGGCCGATGGTTTTGAGAAAAAAGCGAAAGCATTCGAAAACATTCTGAAGATGGGCCGCACCCAGCTACAGGATGCCGTACCGATGACGCTGGGCCAGGAGTTCCATGCTTTCAACGTGTTGCTGAAAGAAGAGAACAGGAACCTGCTGCGCACCGCGGAACTGCTGCTGGAAGTGAACCTGGGCGCGACCGCTATCGGCACCCGACTGAATACGCCGGAGGGTTACCAGCAACTGGCGGTACAGAAACTGGCGGAAGTCAGCAAACTGGCGTGCGTACCGGCGGAAGACTTGATCGAAGCGACCTCCGACTGCGGTGCTTACGTCATGGTGCACAGTGCGTTGAAACGCCTGGCGGTCAAACTGTCCAAAATCTGTAATGACCTGCGTCTGCTCTCCTCCGGACCGCGTGCCGGGCTGAACGAAATCAACCTGCCGGAACTGCAGGCCGGTTCCTCCATCATGCCGGCCAAGGTCAACCCGGTGGTGCCGGAAGTGGTCAATCAGGTGTGCTTCAAAGTCATCGGCAACGACACGTGCGTTACCATGGCGGCCGAAGCCGGTCAGTTGCAGTTGAACGTGATGGAGCCGGTCATCGGCCAGGCTATGTTCGAATCGACCCAGATTCTGACCAACGCCTGCTACAACCTGCTGGAGAAATGCGTTGAAGGCATCACAGCCAACAAAGAAGTCTGTGAATCCTACGTGTTCAACTCTATCGGTATCGTCACCTATCTGAACCCGTTCATCGGCCACCACAACGGCGACATCGTCGGCAAGATCTGCGCCGAAACCGGCAAAAGCGTGCGTGAAGTGGTGTTGGAGCGCGGTCTACTGACCGAAGCCGAACTGGACGACATCTTCTCGGTGCAGAACCTGATGCACCCGGCTTACAAGGCCAAGCGCTACACTGAAGACCAAGACGCGTCCTAATTCCGCACTGTCTTCTCCGTAAGGCACGTCAGTCCGTTAGGGCTGCGTGCCTTTGTTCTATCCACTCTTTTTTCCGCGCCGCAAAAGGCCAGCCTTTAGCCATAATCATAAGAAAAAGATATGGAAAGACGTTTTGCAATGTCACGGGCAACAAAATCAGAAGGAACATCAACATGGTTATTCTGGAACTATTTATCGTACTCCTCGCTATTTATCTGGGCGCCAGGCTCGGCGGTATCGGCATCGGTTTCGCCGGTGGGCTCGGCGTACTGGTTCTGACGCTGGGGTTTAACATTAAACCGGGTGTGATTCCGTTCGATGTGATTGAAATCATCATGGCGGTTATCGCCGCCATCGCCGCGATGCAGATAGCCGGCGGCATGGATTATCTGGTCAGTCTGGCTGAAAAACTGTTACGTCGTCAGCCGCGTTACGTCACCTTTCTTGCTCCGCTGGTGACCTATTTCATGACGCTGCTGGCAGGGACGGGCCACACCGCCTTTTCCACCCTGCCGGTTATCGCCGAAGTCGCGAAGGAACAAGGCATTCGCCCTTCTCGTCCGCTCTCGATAGCGGTTGTCGCCTCACAAATCGCGATTACGGCCTCACCTATCTCAGCGGCGGTGGTCTTCGTCGCCGGCATACTCGAACCGAAAGGCGTCAGCTATCTGGCCCTGCTCGGCATCTGTATTCCCAGTACGCTGATCGCCATTCTGCTGACCGCCATACTGACCAATTTCCTCGGCAAGGAGTTGAAAGACGACGAGGTTTATCAGGAACGCCTGCGTAAAGGCGAAGTCTCGCTACGCGGCCACGGCCAACTGGAACTGAAACCCGGCGCCAAACGCTCGGTTGGGCTATTTCTTGTCGGCATTATCGCCGTGGTGCTGTACGCCACCGCCATCAGCGACACCGTCGGGTTGATTCATAATCCGGTGCTGCCGCGTAACGAAGCGATCGTGGTGTTCATGCTGACCATCGCAACGCTGATTTGCCTTACCTGCCGCGTCGATACCGCACAGATCCTCAGCGCCAGTACCTTCAAGTCTGGCATGAGCGCCTGTGTGTGCGTGATGGGCGTTGCCTGGCTGGGAGACACCTTCGTCAAAGCACACATTGGCGATATTCAGAACACAGCCGGTACGCTGCTGCAAAGCCATCCGTGGATGCTGGCGGTGGTGTTGTTCTTCGCGGCAACGCTGCTGTATTCACAAGCCGCCACCGCCAAGGCGCTGATGCCTGCGGCACTATTACTGGGCGTCAGCCCGGTGACGGCCATCGCCTCGTTTGCCGCGGTGTCGGCGCTGTTTGTCCTGCCCACCTACCCCACGCTGCTGGCGGCGGTAGAAATGGATGACACCGGCTCAACGCGCATCGGCAAATATGTATTCAACCATGCGTTTTTGATCCCCGGCGTGGTGGCGATTTCGTTGTCGGTTATTTTCGGCTTTGTCATTGGTCACATGGTGCTGTAACCCCCATCGGGATCGTAAAGTTTTTTCGGATCGGCGCTCCGGCGTCGATCCGACCTTACGCTTCCCTACCTCGCACGGTATAGTGTGTCTACCGTTACCGTTATCGAGGTCACGATGTCAGATTCTCATGACAACTCATCGTTTAACAATGATATACCGTTAAATAACAAGGCATTAGCCAGTAACGCGGTGGTGATACTGTGCACCGCGCCTGATGAAAACTGTGCCCGACAACTGGCCCAATCTGCGCTGGATGCGCGACTGGCGGCCTGCGTCACCTTACTGCCGGGCGCGACTTCCCTGTATCACTGGGAAGGTAAACTGGAACAGCAGACGGAGATTCAACTGCTGCTTAAAAGCGACAGGGAACACCAGTCCGCACTGCTGACTCACCTGAAACAACAGCATCCTTACCAGACACCAGAACTGCTGGTGCTGCCGGTCGAGGGTGGCGACAGCGATTATCTCTCATGGCTCAACGCATCCTTACGCTGACGGTTCTGTGCCTCAGCCTGTTTTTCAGTACGTTGGTTACCGCGCAAAACCCTTTCGGGCGCAGCGCCCAGTCTCAGTTTCTGCCGGTCGATCAAGCCTTCGCGTTTGATTTTCAGCAGCGTGGCGATCAATTAACCGTGGGCTGGCAAATTCACCCCGGTTATTACCTGTATCGACAGCAAATCAAGCTCGATAGCGCACTTATCGCACCACCGGGTGTAACGCTGCCGCCGGGCGAATCACACCGTGACGAGTTTTTCGGCGAAGTGGCTATTTATCGCCAGTCGCTGACGCTCACTATCCCCCTACGCGACGTACCGCCCGGCGCATCGCTCAGCATCACCTATCAGGGCTGTGCCGACGCGGGCTTCTGCTATCCGCCGGAAACCCGCTCGGTGCCGCTCAGTGCGATTAGCTCAGGCACACCTGCGGCGCCAGCCGTCATCACACCGCAGCCGGACCGCACCCATACCCCGCAATTACCGTTTTCGCCGTTCTGGGCTTTGCTGATCGGCATTGGCGTTGCTTTTACCCCCTGCGTGCTACCGATGTACCCGCTGATCTCCGGGCTGATTCTCGGCCGTCAGCAACGCTTGTCCACCGGTCGTACGCTGCTGTTGACGCTGGTGTACGTACAGGGAATGGCATTGACCTACACCCTGCTTGGCCTGGTAGTAGCGGCGGCAGGGCTGCGCTTTCAGGCAGCATTGCAGCATCCTTATGTGCTGATCGGGTTATCGGTCATGTTTGCGGCGCTGGCGCTGTCGATGTTCGGTGTCTACAGCCTGCAACTGCCATCATCGCTGCAAACGCGTCTGACGTTGTGGAGTAACCGTCAGCAAAGCGGCTCCGCTACCGGAGTATTCGCGATGGGGGCGCTGGCGGGGTTGATTTGCTCGCCCTGCACCACTGCGCCACTCAGCGCGCTGCTGTTGTACATCGCTCAGAGCGGTAACCTGCTGGCCGGCGGCGGCTCGCTGTATTTGTATGCGCTCGGTATGGGGCTGCCGCTGATGGCGATTACCCTGTTCGGTAACCGGTTGTTGCCCAAACGCGGTCCCTGGATGAACCACGTCAAGGAAGGTTTCGGGTTTGTGATTCTGGCGCTGCCGGTATTCCTGCTGGGACGAGTGCTGGGTGACGTCTGGGAATGGCGCATGTGGGCGTTACTTGGCGTGGCGTTTTTCGGCTGGGCGTTTGCCCTCAGCCTGCGCAGTCATGCCGGCGCTATGAGAGCCGTACAGATTCTGCTGTTTCTGGGCGCGCTGCTGGCGGCACGTCCCTTGCAAGACTGGCTATTCACACCAGCGCAGCAGCAGCCCGCCAGCGCCGGCCAATTGCACTTTACATCGGCCAATACGCTGGACGAACTGACTACGGCGCTGGGTCGCAGCGACAACCGCATCACCATGCTGGACCTGTACGCCGACTGGTGCGTAGCCTGCAAAGAGTTTGAAAAATACACCTTCCGTGATGCAACCGTACAGCAGTCGTTATCCGCTATGCAACGGTTGCAGGCAGACGTTACCGCCAACAACGAAACCCAACGCGCGCTGCTGCAACACCTGAACGTGCTGGGATTACCGACTATTCTGTTTTTCGACGCCAGCGGACGAGAGATTCCAGGATCGCGCGTTACCGGCTTTATGGATGCCGCCGCGTTTGCCGCACATTTGCAAACGCTGAAACCGTAGTCAGGCAAAAGCTGGCGGCGAGAGACTTGCAAGATAACGGGGATAAACCACACTGATTAGTGATGGCTAATGAGCAGGAGAAGCATGATGCAACGGGAAGAGGTACTGGAACAGGCGCTGGCTCTGTTGGAGCGTCGCGGATTCGCCGACACCACGCTGGCGATGCTGGCCGAACAATTGGGCGTTTCTCCTGCCGAACTCCAGCCCTTTTGGCCTGACCGCGATGCGCTGCTGTACGACAGCCTGCGTTATCACAGCCAGCAGGTGAATATCTGGCGCAAGCAGCTCCAACTGGACGAACACCTCGGCCCGGAGCAAAAGCTGCTGGCGCGTTACCAACGGCTACAGGATGCCGTCAGCCAGCATCGCTTTCCGGGATGCCTGTTCATTGCCGCCTGCAGCGCGTATCCAGACCCGCTCCACCCGATTCATCAAATTGCAGAACAGCAGAAGCAGGCGTCGTATCAGTACACCAAAGCGTTGCTGGAAGAGATGGAAACCGACGATGCCGATATGGTGGCATTACAGTTGGAGCTGATTCTGGAGGGCTGCCTGAGCAAATTACTGGTAAAACGCCAGTTATCCGATGTGACCGTAGCGAAACGGCTGGCGGAAGACGTGCTGCGTGTTGCCATGTGTCGAAAACACGGCGCACTGGCGTAATGTTTTCACGCCCGTATCCACCGCCAGACAAGACGTCCAGCCATAAGCTGTCGCTTATTTACGCAAAAAGCGCATAAACGCTGAAAAAGCATCCAAACCGTCAAAAAGTGGGTGAATTCACGTTGACGCAGGCGCCTGAATCCGGTTTAATGCGCCCCGTTGCCCGGATAGCTCAGTCGGTAGAGCAGGGGATTGAAAATCCCCGTGTCCTTGGTTCGATTCCGAGTCCGGGCACCACTATTTAGAAAAACCAGCCTACAGGCTGGTTTTTTGCTTTCCAGCTTGCGGACTCTCCATCGAATACGTTCGATAACTCGCTGTTGCGACACCTCACCCTTCAGGCCAGAAAGGGATCACTCTCATGAAACACCGCACCAGCGTTACCGTGGACAAAAACGTTTATCCGCTTCAGAGTACTGCTGACACACCTCTTTCTGGTCAGGCCAATGCCGTGCCTGACAGACAAGCTCGTTGCACTAAAGTTGAAGAATGGAAGCAGGAAAACCGCGAAGGGATAGACGAAGTCGCCCAACTTATCGCGCAGAATGGCTCCTTTGCTGATGAAAACAGGAACTGGTGAGCATTCCACACATTGTTCGCCAATAATAAACGCACCGGCCATCACACAATGTTTGTCGATGTGCAAAGTAATATTGTCGAGACGCCAAAGCGCCGCATGGTTATCCTGCGTATCGAATGACATCACCTGTCTGAGAAAGTGAATAGTTCGGTTTACTGGGATACTTACAACCTTATCATAGACCGACGTCTACCACTCCATTAATAATGGTAGTAATGACCACAGTGATCATTAATAAAAACGATGCACCGCAATCAGGAAACACGGTTGTCATTCCAGCATCCGAATTAATAATATCAAAAATTTACATTTAATGGATGCGATAATGAATCAAAGAAATATATATTCTTTCCTTGTAGTTGTCGTCTCAATACGGCTTCTATTTCATCTATCTCTACTTGGTCTCTCCTTGGGTAAACACTTATAGCAATATCAGATAGCTCTTGGTTATTGGCTATGGCTTGCACAATATGGTTGTCATATTCCTCAGAAAGAGAGTGGCCGTAAACGACTAATTTACCTTTTATTTTACTGAGTTGAGCATAACAAAAACTCAGATAGTCGTTTGAACCAATCTTTCTTATTTTTTGTTCGCTTTTGCCTTCTGTTATAAACAATGGATATAATCCATCTCTTGCTACGTATGTTTCTTTTAATTTTTCAACCTCATCATCAAGAGTATCGGCTATTCGTCGTTTTTGTACGCTCCCATATTCGTTCACTTCAAGGTGTAAAGCTCCGTGCAAATAATAAAGTAACGTTTCATTCCCGCCAAATACTCCAGTATTATCTTTATCAAAGGTAACCCTATCACCGTCACCCCAGAAAAAGTCTTTCATATCGCTAAGCCCATTATCAAAGAAACTCCAGTAGGGAATCAAATCATAGTTCGTAGTGAACACTTTTCTATATATTTTTAGATTTTCATAAATAATTTTGGTTGGAGTGTCTTTTCTTAATACATGTTTTTTCCTTATTGTCGAAAAAAGCCCATTCTGAAGCTTTTTATAGGCTGTTTCTATGGCTGGCTTATTATAGTTATGAACAAGAAATGCGTGGTGATAAACTTTTAAAACCTCTTCGAAATTAGTAGTATCAAGTGCAGCGAATAGTCTAAATGTATCAGGATATATATCAATTTCACCCGTTCTAGCTAGTTTTACTGCTTCATCAAGAAGAATATCATAGCGGAATTTCTCGCTAACATTAATGCTAAAACCATTGCCTATTAATAAATTTTTAAAACTTTCGTTATCTTGTATTTCCCGCCAATCCATCATGATACTTTCCTTTTTTCTGTGATTACTGTTTGAAGTTGTATCAGAACATTGACAACACTCTGTGAACAGGTGGCAACGCGATGATGTTCTTTCTGTCGAGCAAATCAGCGCTCAACGACATTACGCTTTTTATAACACCATATATCGATTTTTCGTCGTTTATTCTGGCTGCTTTTCACTTGACCTGAACGTAATAACAGTGTTATTCATTTTATTTTCATATATTAACGTAGTGACCGCTTTGAATAACCCCTGTAGGCAGTATCGATTTCGGACGTAATTTCATATACCCGCTTTTTCGGATAATCCCAATCCGGTTAAGCACTGTTTCCTCATATCGACTCTCGTGGACTTCTCCACCACTCAGGCAGAAATTTAATGGTAATCCTGTGCCATCTGTAGCCAGATAGATTTTGATGCAAAAACAGCTATGGGTACCCTACAAAACGAACCATTCATTTTTTGATATTCACAGGCAAAACATCAATTTCAAATTGATAAACTCCCCACCAAATCCCTCAACGTCACCATCAACATCATCGGGTCAATCGGCGAAGGCTCAAATCCCACCCGCAGGTAAAAATCACGCGCTTCGTCAGACAGCGCATGAACCAACATCCCGCGAATGCCGATAGTATCCGCTACCTGAATCACCCGTAGCCCGGCATCACGCATCAGCGCTCGCCCGATACCCTGACCATGTAATGATTTATCTACCGCCAGACGCCCCAGCACTACCACTGGAATTGGATCGGGCATATTGCGGCGAAAGCGTCCGGGAGCGGCATTCGTTGCTACGGCACTGGAAGCCAATGAGTAATACGCCAGCACTTTTGAGCCATCGCAACTGACGAAAGTTCGTGATGCGCCAGTGACCTGATTTTTCATCGCCCGCTGTTTCAGCCAGTTGTCCATAGACTCCACCCCGCAACAGAATGAGGAAAGTGCATGTTCGGCGTGGAGTGGCTCAGGAGCGGAGATCATTTTTTCTGTTCCCACGGCGCAGGTGTTTGCATGGTTTTACGCAGCGCGGCATTTGGTGAAGGAGCCTGGTCCAGACGGGCGAGGAATTCCTGATAAGCGTCGGGATCCGCCATGATGATGCGCTGATCGATCAACGCTTCCTCTGCGGCGGCACGCGCAGCCTCAAGGACAAAATCAGTGCGATTCTTTCCTCTGGCCTTCGCTGCACGATCGATAAGATCCCGTTCGGCGGGCTTGATGCGTAAATTCAATGTTTCGCGTTTAACAGAAACACTGTTCGTCACTGACATGATGTTATCCTCCGCACTACTCTCTGGACATTAATCATACAGTAAACGTAACGCTAATGTCATTACGATTTATCGACATCATAAGGAATCGAACCAAAGGAACGAACCGGACATTTCTTCAGCGCTGTAACCCATCATTCTGATCTATCTATAAAATATGGGGCAATCTACGGATCTTGACAACAGCCACGGTTAAAATTTACGCTACATTTCAACTTAATAGAAAGCTGAATGATCCCGAGTCCGGCACCACTTATTTAACCACCCACTTAAAGCCACGCTTTGAGCGATTCTTCAACGACCCTTGCAGGCAAAAATTCCTGTTCCAGACGACCACGCGGTAGGCGGGTTAAGTAGCGATAAAAATCGGCCTCTTCATTAAGCAAGCCATCAGGTATTGCTTCCTGTGCTTTTACCGGTTCCGTAACCGCACTATGGCTGGCATATTGATCAAACAGCTCACGGTTCATGAGCAGAGCATCAAGCGTCGGACGGCAGCGCCTGGCTCTCGCCAGCATCAGCAGCCCCCAGCTATCCATATCCCCCCAATAAGCAATGTGTTTTTCATCCAGAGCCGGGCTGGATAACCATTGCACGTCAAGGCCGCACCCTAAAATTGCGATAGTGTCAGATAACACAGGGAGTTGATGCAGGCACTGCTCATTTTCAATCACCAGTATGCGTGATGCGGTCAGTGGCGTTTCCGCCAGTTCGGCCGTCGTCACCCGGCATTTTTTAAAAGGAAGCAAGCCGGGCGATAGCGGCACGACCAAAACCCAGTGGCTGGACTCATCAAAAGCATCAAGAAAAGTTGTTAATCCTTGCTCGCTGGCTTCGCCTGAAAAACGCACGTCCAGCAATCGGGTTAATAACGAAATATTATTCTCGATAAATTTGGTATCCACCCCTTGCCCGGAAAGTAGCCTTAACGGCAGCCCTTTTGCACAGCCAGGTGTTAATCGGCAGGCCAGCCTGGCAGCACTGATGATGTCCTGCGGATCTTTATGCCGCCAGAAAGAACGATGACTGACCAACAGCGGATGAAAAATGGGATCGACATGTTCAATAATTTCCTCCAGCAAGCGAAACTCCCGACTCACCGCCGGATCCGCCGCCGCCTTGATCCACTCAGAAGGGCTATTCAAGACCCAGCGTAACGGCATTGATACCGCTCTGTCGCTCGCCCGATAACTGACATTTTCCCAATCCACACGCCCAACCACGACTTGCCGCCATAACTGCACATGCTGCAAAACGCACTGAGTTTGCTCTGCGAATAGCCTGGCGGAAGGTTTGCCGATGGACAGACAGAGCGGCCAGCTACCGGGTGGAAGTAAGCGTTCAGTCCGGAGTTTTGCATTGTCCCACTGTCGGGCAAGCTTTTTACGTAAATCATCAGGAGAGTACACCTTGGACTGTCCCCCTCTTCTGATAATGTTGTTCAAGCTCTTCCCAGCTCAGCGAGGCCATGTTCGAATCCTGACCGCGCCGGTGAACGACAATCGCCGAGCGGGTATGGTCGCGCAGCAGGCGCATCTCTTTATTCGGGGTGATGAATACAGCATGTAAACCAAATTCTCTAAGCGCGGCAATGATCCTGCCCGCCACGGCGTGAGAGCTACGGGAGAATGCTTCATCGAGGACAATAGTACCAAACAGCGGATAACGGCTCCCTGCAGGGCAGAGGGCATAGCTCAGTGACGCGGTCAACACGTAGGAAGCGATAATTTCTTTTTCTCCGCCGCTACCGCCCTGTGACCCAGTACGTGACTCAATCACGCTTCCACTCTGACGATCCATCACCGATACAGCGAACTCCAGACGAAAACGCGGATCAAGCAACGCTTTCGCCCCGAGTGTACGATGTCGTTCACAGGCATCCCGTAGTTGCGCTACCAACACCTGTAAGGCCTTATAATGACTCTCGCCGTTATCATCAACAAACCGGGCGGTATTCAGTTGACGCTGTGCTTTCTCAAGCGTGCGCAGGCTTTCATGGACAACTTTTTTCGTATCCAGACGCAGGTAGCGGCCCGGTTGAAAGTCCACCCTGAACATGGTTTCATTGAGTTCGTTGAGGCGCTCTTCAATCACCAGCACCTCATGATCGATATGGCTGAGCAGTTGCGTTACGCCGTCGTCAGATGAACGATTTAGATAGTCAAGGAAACGGCTGAGCTTTTCTGGTAGCGCTTCTTCGGTCAGTTCCTGCAAACGCTGTAAATAAACAGGAACATCGTCCAAATCAGCCCCTGCCTCAGCAAGTGCCCCTGTATCCACACGTTTGGCTTCAGACATACGTTTGGTCAACTCAATGTTCAATCGGTGCAGTTCACCTTTAACACGCTCAATTTCTTGCTGAATTGCCCGCTCATGTTGACGTTCCAGATCGCGAATGTTAGGCAGTTGCTCCAGAGTCACCGCAGGAAAATGTGACGCGCACAACTCTCGCTCTTCATCCTGCATACCTTGTTGCGCAGTTTGCTGGGCCTTGCGTTCTGCGGCCCGGGCTGAGATGAGTTCCGTATCCAGCCCGTTAGTGACTTTATTGGCGGCTCTGAGCTGCTTATCAATTTCAGATTCAACCGTTTGAGCCTCATCAAGTTTTGCTTTTGCCACGCTGGCGTCGGAATCCGGGTGGTTCAGATTCTCCAGCCGCTCCTTGAGCGCTTCCAGTTGGCTCTTTGCGCCGTGAACATCGATGTTATCGAAATTAATCTGTTGTATTTTCTGGAATGAAATTGCCTGAGTTTGCAAAAGCCCGACCTCGCCTTTTGCAAACTCAAATGCCTCGCTTGCGGTTTTAACCTGCTCCTGGAGCGCGGCAATTTCTTTGGCAAGAAAGTTCAGACGATCGCGGTTATCGAATCCCGTTAGCCAGTCTTCATCAAGGCGTTTCTGATCCTGCTTGTCATAAAAACGCTGCTTACCGGACATTAACCCCTGAACCGTCATAGCATGAGGCGTGTCACGCAACTGTTCAGGGCTATCAACACAATGCCTGTCGCTTTCTGCCAGCAATGCTTTAACGGCCTCTCGCCACGGATGCTCTTTCCACAACAGCTTGCGGGTAAAGCCATCATCGAAAAACCGGACGGACGAGTGCGGTAATTTGACCTCCAGTAGCCGCACATGCAGACGATTGTTGCGCTGATTGACCCAACGCAGCGCTTCCGGTGCCGATTCTGGCGAAACAAGAATACGCAGCCGGTTACTCCCAACCGCGCGCTCAATCGCACCGCGCCATTGTGCCTCTTCCGGTTTAACCTGGATCAGTTCAGCGACGAAAGGCAGTTCAGACTCATCAACGTTCAACGCTTTTGCCAGCTCGCTACGAAACGTCTGATAATTTGCAGGGAGGTTAGAATCCGGACGACGCGCGATCTCAGCGCGTTCAGTCTCCCGCTCCCGAAGTATTTCGGTAATGCGATGACTGAGCGCGCCTTTTTGATATACCTCTTCCTGTTTTAGCCTTATCTCGTCAGCAAGTTGCTCACACCGGGCTTGCGCTTCATGCCGGTTCGCCTCAAGTTGTGGCTGACTCAGGTCAGACGGCAAGCCAAGATTGCGGGTCAACTGTTGATACTGGTGCGCCTGAGTCTCCAGACTGCCAAGCCTTTTTTGCCAGTCCTTGATGCGATCATTCAGATCATCAATGTTTGCGCCACCAGCCTGGTAATAACGCTGCATGCAATCAGCAACCACCTTTTTTTGCAGCTCAAGCTGTGACTGTAACCGTGCTTCGCTGGCTTCTGCCTCGCCAAGTTCGGCGTCAAGACGATTGACCTTTTCCCGCCAGAGCTGACTTGCCTGTTGTGCAAACCAGATGGGTAACAGCGATTCCAGCGCCTTCCTGTCAGCCAATTGTCGCTCCTGCTTCTGGTACTTATCCCAACTCAGGGCAACAGGTTGCAAGGACTGCTGCTGTTTGCGCGCCGTTTCCAGTTCCTGATGAATTTCAGTCAGGCCATCAAAACTATTGGCTACTTCCGTTGCGCGATCGAAGGCGGAATGGTCGTCCAGCACCAGCTCGCGAAAAATCTCATCAATACTGTTGAGTTGTTTTAACCCTGCCGCCCGATTTAGCAGCGTAAATGCGTTTTCCCCCACCTCAAAGAAATCCCGCAGGCGCGCCAGATACTGTTTTTTATTCGGGTATATCCAGATCCCGGTCGTTTCTTTTTCCATTTGCCTCAGCAATCGTGTACCGCCGTCATGGTAAACGTTCAGCCAGTGCTCAAGCGTCTGCCCAGGATTATCGCTGAACAGCCAAAGCCTTTTCATATCCGTCACGCTGGAACTGGTGGAATCAAACCACAGCAACGCCCCCAGGCGTACCTGTTGCCCTTCACGTTCCAGCGTAGCGGCAACGCCGGTCACGGTTTTACCCGGTCTGGCAATATGCGACTGCCCTTCACCGCCATCGCCGGGGCCGGATACACCGCGCACGTAGGAGATAAGATCCCTGTCGCTTTCATGTCCTCCGGTTGAGGCCAGGTTGTAGCGGGGAGTGGCGCAGAGTAGCGTCATCAAGGCATCGACCAGCGTGGTTTTTCCGCTCCCGGTTGGGCCAATAACGGCAGTACCTTCCTGATGGATTGCGGCCTGATGCAATCCATGAAAACCACCCCAGTTGAACAACTCGATGTGAGTAAGAATGAAAGATTCCTTCCCCACCAGATGAGATACCTGATTCATACATCCTCCTCGCTGCTATCCTTTTCTGACGCGTTATCCGGGGAGGTTTGCCGGGCAATCTGTTCCCGCAGCCATGCCAGTAATGCCTGAAGATTAATCGGATCGGCAAGATGGGCAATGATCGGACGAATCACTATCCGCTCATGCGCATCCGGCGATGTGACCAGCCCATGCCCTTTTAATTGATCCAGCAAGGTAAGCAGTCGGGTGCGTTCTTTTGATTCACTCCCCGGATCGCCAAGGTAAATCTGGAGTTGGGGGAGGAGATCGTCGATAGCTATCTGCGCCTGGCCGGCACCGATTCCACTTTCTTGCTCCCAGGCAACAAAATGCTGGCGCAGTATGGCAACTAATAATGATTGTTCCAGGTTAAGCCGTTGCCGCCTCACCAGAGGGTGTGACCATTCATCCTGCTCTGGCGTTTCATCAAGCCTGACTTTGACATACAGCAGGCCGCGAATCTCATCAATACCGATATCCAGATCGAGAGGTTCCAGAATGCGGGTAACCTCTTCCGGATGAGTAAGTAAGACACGGTACAGATTGGGTTTACTGGCCTCTTCCAGCAAGCCGTATTTGAGCAATTCCTGAGTCGCTTCGCGTATTTTTTTCAGTGTTCGCATTGCGCTACTGGTTGCCGTTTCCTCAACCGACGAATCGGCGACCTCTTCGTCCAATGGTTCTGGTTCACCGCCTGCATTTGCGGTAACGCTCCGGTTAATCAGTTTGTCAAAAAAGCCCGCCATACCTACTACTCCCAATCAATATCCATTAACGCCTGACTTTCCAGACCGGTAGTGGGCAGATTAAATCGCCAGCGACGCCCTTCCCCATCACTAATCTCAACAAATTCGCGCTGCGAATCAATAACCTCAATACCCGCTTCTCTCGCCATACCAATCCAGACGGTGAACGTTTCGAGATCGTGAACCGGGGGCAACAACGCCGCCAGTTCAACCAGACCAACGGGACGATTTTCTTTTGCCAGAAGCAACAATGTCTGCTGAATCAACGCATCACGATCGAGGCCATTAAAAGCATCCCAGAAATCATCACCAATCTGCGTTAAATCAGTTGCATGGTTACTGAGATCCAATGTCTGTTCTGCTTCGTCATCCATTTCTTTAAAACGTAAGCGTTCAATAGCGGGGATACCCGTTACCGCCACACCAACGGCAGGAAGAGGAACCTCTTGTTTGCGAATCATCTGGCGCTGCCAGTCGAGCTTTAACGCCTGATTCAGAAATTCATTAAGCAGATGACCAACACGGTGATGTTCAGCTGCAAGACCCGTTTTCATAAAACCGCGGACATCGCGCTCGCTACGGGCGCGTGCCTGAAGTACGGTTTGCGATTCATTGACCAAGCGTTTAACCAGCCAGCGCAAATCGTAACGCTGTAGACGGTTGAGCGCATCGGAAGCAGAGGGGTGATTGAGGATGACGCGCAGTCGCTCGCTCATTGCCGTCAACTCAGCTGAATGGCGTAGCTGCTGCTGAAAACTGTCGAAGACTCTTCCTTCCGGCGTATTAAGCAGCGCGTCCTGATCGTTCAGCAGGCGATCGACTATATCGCCGCGATGATATTGCTCACCGATAATGGATTGCCGAAGCGCACGGTCTGCCTCGCGCCAGGAGTCTTCAACGCGGCGAAAGTCGGCCCTCAGGCTGGAAGCTAAATTGAAGACCTCACGAATATGTTCAACCGCCTGATGCGTTTCCAGCACCTTAATATGCCCGGCTTCTGCCTCCTGTAATTCACGTTCCAGTTCGGCAATACGACGACGTAAGGTTGAAACCCGGTTTGCCGGATTAGGATTAAGCCGGGTTTCCAGGTTTTCAATTTCTCGCTGTACGATGGATAAACGGGAAGCCGTAGAGGTCATGAAACGATTATCCAGAGACTCAACAAACGTAATCGCGACCTCAAGCGCATCGGTGGCGAAGATACGTCCATCCCGTTCGACAATTAAACGGCGTTTAATCCATTCCCGCAGCTCACGACTGGCCTGAAGAGATGGATTGTCCTGATTAATGCCATATTGCTCCTGACTCACATGCTCGACAAGAATGCCGCTAAGAGACTGAATAGCTTCCTCAAGAGGGATACCATCATGTGATTTTTCAAACAGCGTTTTCAGGCAACTCAATACCAGCGGGGAACGGCGGGAAGCAAGAAGTATCCAGGCTGGATGCTGATTTTTTGCTGAAATATAATTTTCCGTACGCTGCCTTGTGTTTTCTTCCATATAGCAGAGCCTTCAAAATGCTGGTTGAGGTGCACAGACTACGATAATTCGCCGTTGCGGATTTTTCTCCAGTAGCCTGCCTTGCTTTGTGATTTTCATCACAATATTTCCCCAGTTGATTTTCTCCATTATCAAGAAAAATCCCGGAACCTGTGTGCTATAAGTTAGGGCTAAAGTAACACTGATAACATCCAGAATAACTTTACAAGGCAGGATGCAGGAATGCGTGGTGGAAAAATGCGGAATTTGTGTTAATTCGCCATGATAAAAAGATAACTACTCTGTTCCAAAACAATGAGGGAAATTTATGGTACAGAACAGATTACGTGCCGTAAGAATGGGGTTGCAGGTCAATTAAACACCCATTTTTCGTGATAACTATCAAAAAACAAAGCGATTTTTTATGGGGGCTTTAGTGGGGCGCTGTTTGTGAGAAATATTAACAAAACCAATAATTAACAGAAAGTTAATCGTGAGTATGACTCCGAATCCGTCCATCTATTTAAAGAACCCGCCCACAAGGCGGGTTCAGACTCAGTTTAATTCCCGGAATCCATTCCCCACGACGATTTTATTCGCCGCCAGACTCTTGGTGACCACCGTTCCGGCACCCACCTTTACGTTATCACCCACGGTAATACCGCCAAGCAGAATGGCATTCGCCCCCAGTTCCACCTGATTACCCAGCACCGGGCTTTTCGTCACCTGACCATCACGATTTATCACGCTACCAATAGTCACGCCCTGCCGTAACGTACAGTTTTCCCCGATAACAACATCGGCATTCAGCACAATGCAGTGCGGGTGATATATTTTCAGCCCAAAACCGATTTGGGCTCGGTGCGGGATCTCCACACAAAATAGCCACTCATTAACCACTTTATTCAGGATAACAAAAGGGATGCCGAACATTCTCAGCAGCGCATTTGATGACTGATAAATAGTAGAAAGACGAAATAGCAGAATGACCAGCTTGGCCTTCAGACTACCTGCCGTATTAACTTCACGCCATACATGGCCGATATTTTTCAACATATACCTATCTATTTTCCATTCCCTGTTCAACGCACTATGACGGTGGAAACCCGATACCACCCATCAGCCTGTTTGCCTTCGTTGGCAAGATTAATACGCGATACCCCTTTTTTATCCAGCATCGCCACATCAATATTATATTGCGCGGCAGGCAGTGATTCAGGTATGGACAATTGGCAATTGACGGTATATTGCCCTGGTAGCCAGGTGCGAATATCCGCAGCCGTTTTCTCCATAACCATCACGCTATTAGTATCATTCACCAGACGATAAGCCACATCATATTTCAGATAGATAGGCGCAACACCGTCGTTAAACCATTGGCTGCTCAACGTCAGGCTCTGCCCCATCACTAATTCAGATTCATGCGTCAAAGAAGCCAGACGGAAACGGTAGCCCAGTTTAGTCAATGCATTATCCACGATATCCCGATATTCCGTCGGTACGATGCGCGATTTTAGATTAATCGTGCTGGCGTGTTGCGCCAGCGCCCAGTCAAACGTCGCCTGCACTTGCTCGCGGGTATAATGCTGGACACCCTGCCACTCCGACATATAACCGCATATCTCCAGACTCACCGGCGATCGCTGCCATGCCGCATTAAAATCCGGATAAATCGCCGCTGCATTTTTCAGCCGCTGTGGATAATCATCGTTCATGTGGCTCCAGGTTGCTGAAAAATTATGCCAGTCACCCCAACAATCTGCACGCCACCCCGCACCTTGTTTCACCGCATAGGCCAACGAGTCGCCACCATTAATCAGCATCACTTTGGGGCTATTGGGGAACGCAGAAAAATACATATTTACATACGTATTTAATTGGGATGACGTATAGCGTTTCAGTAGCGGCGTAATAGTGGGAAAATTACTGTTATGCCACTCACCCCATGAACCGACCAGCCCAATATCGATATAAGCCAGATTCGCATTACCGTTATAGCGACGGCCAAATGCGTTAAGTAAACGCTGGCTATATTCAATAAACACCGGATCATCACAGTCCGGCACAAACGTTTTTTTATCCGGCGTCCATTCGCCCTTGATGCCTTTTTGGATTAACCAATCGGGGATCTTCGAGCCGCTGGCCGGCTCATCAAGCGCCATAAAACGCAACCCGACATTCATTGCCGGCTGATGCTGGCGTGCCAGTTCGAAAACGGCATCGACAAGCTGAAAATTATATTGCCCCTCCACCGGCTCCAGTTCGCTCCAATAAAAGCGATCATATTCGATACCCGTGTCAGGATAATCCGCCGACGACAAAACGGTGCCATTGCCTCGGTTAAAGCTGGCAACGCCAGTACCGGGATTCGTTAACGGACCACTGAGTCCGCGAGGAGTGACGGTCGTCATTGATGCTTCGGCCACACTCAATACAGCAAATAGCAAACCTCCCAACGCAATCACGTTAAAACGCATTTATGACTCCTTATTTCCACATCAGCAGAAACCGGAGGTCAGTGATCCTTCAGGCTGAGCCACCAATCCCAAATTCCTAAGTGGAAATGTGGGAAAATATCAATACCCAAGGCAGACTTAATCATGTATAGCGTCAATAATGCTGCAAGCGTGCAGAACAACGTAATGAACAGAATCAACGCCGTCAGCAACAGGCGAAATAGCGTTGATTCCTTGCGCGGACGTTTACGGTGGTCCAGACCGAATAGAAAAACGAAGTAATAGCGCCGGGTTAAAAAAGGGAAGCTTTTACGCACATCAATCCAATGCATGGAAGCTGCCGTAATCGATAACACCGCCTGCTCAACGGCCAGCCGTTGTTCCGAAGTCAGCTCCGTGTCGGTTTTTCCATCAAGCGCCTCGTAGAAGCGTTCGATGACTAACGGGCGTTTATTAGATTCGTTCACTATTAACCTATTGATTTATTAACTCATTGGCTTATTTACCGAAGTGTAAACGGCCATCGTTTGTTTCGCGATATTTTGCCAATTATACCGTTGTAAATATTCAGAGTAATCAATAGATAACGATTTAGAACGCTGCACGATTTTTTCAGATAAATCTGCCACGTCGCCTACATTGAAATACGTATCCGGCGCTAATTTCACCTCCAGATTGGCTGGAATATTGCTCACCACGGCGGGCAATGAAAATGACATCGCCTCCAGTAGCGCAATCGGTAATCCTTCATGGTATGAAGGCATCACAAACAGTTTAGCCTGTGAAAAGACAGTTTGTAGTTGATGGCCGGTTAAAAATCCTGTCAGCACCACATTCGGGGTTTCACGCGCTAACTGTTTCAAGCGCTCGCTATAGGCTGTTGGGTGATCAGCATCGCCAACTAATACTAACGGTATGGTAAGCCCGGACTGTCGATACGCACAGATAAGGTCATGCAACCCCTTTTCTTCCACGAAACGACCGACAGCAACCAAATAATTCTTGGGCTGAAGAGAAAATCGCGACAATGTTTGATGTATGGTTTCAGGTGTTAATTGCTCAGAGAGATTCACACCATTATAAATAAGATGTGCATCAGTCCGACCATATTTTCTTTTGATCATCTCGTTAATAACTTCTGAGATCACAATCACTTCATTGGCGTATTTCACCGCCACTTTTTCACCCAGCAACAACACCTTTTTCGCCAGAAAGCCCCATTTCTGGCGTTCGTAATCCGGCCCATGATGCGTAAACACCACTTTTTTACCCAATAAACGCAGCAGCGGCACCACCAGCCCAGGTCCAATGGCGTGGACGTGCACTACCGTAGACTTATCGAAACAAGTCGTAAATGCAGCGAGTACCGAATGGACGATGGCCTCTAATGAGCGTTTTTTCGGTGCTAATAACGCGCGTGTTGTTACCCCCCGATAGTGTGATTCTTTATAAGAGACATAAGGTGAACGTGCGAGAACGCAAATATCCACATCAAATTGCTGTTTTATAGTCGGGTATAAATTTTGGCAATGCGTTTCCACACCGCCTAACACGTTTGGAATACCACGTGTACCCAGAACGGTAATTTTAGTCGTCATATTATTTTTCGTTGATGATTTCCTGATAAAGCGCTAATAAAGATGCTGTGTGTTTATCGAGTGAATATTTTTCACTAAGGCGCTGGCGCGCACTCAATCCCATTTTTTGGGCTTTTTGTGGATGTAACGCCAGGTCATCCAGCACATCGGCCAGTGCCTGAACGTTACCCGGTTCAAATAAAACGCCGTCGATGTTATCGCGGATTTGCTCGGGAATACCGCCAATACGTCCGCCCACTACCGGCTTGGCAAATGCCATCGATTCCAGTACCGACATTGAGCAATTTTCATAATATTCGGAAGGCACAATCACCGCTCGAGCCTGTTTAATCAGCGTATTAAGCTCTGCACCCTGCTGTTTATATCCCAGAAACTCCGCATTCGGGAACCAGGCGACCAGGTCGTTATACAGCGGCCCATTTCCGGCTATCTTCAGTGGGATCTTATTGCGCATCTGCTGATGAGCCTGAGCCAGCGTAGCAACGCCCTTCTCCCGGCTCAAACGGCCAATAAACAGAAAATAACCTTCATCTTCCACCGTCTCTTTGGTCAGGTCGTCATCAATACCGTTAACAATGACCTCAATACGCGCATTCGGCAGCTTGCGAATTAACTGGCCTCGTAAAAACTCACTGGGCGAAATAATGACATCCAGCGCCTGATAATTCCGGGCAATGTTCTGCCAGGCGGCTTCTAACGAGAGCAGCAGGCTTTTCGAGGCAATCCCCTGCTGGCAACGGTATTTAAACGCATTGAATACCGAACCGGTTAAACAAGCATCACAGACTTTTCCATCACGCAGCATCGTGTATGAAGGGCAGATAATTTTATAGTCATGTGCGGTTAATACGGTTTTGCAGCCAAACTTCTTGGCGACATGAATTAACGACGGCGTCAGCTGATGGTAGATATTATGAAAATGAACGATATCCGGATTTTCTTTATGTAATAACGCCAGCAATTTTTTACATGCCTGCGAATTATGAATAAAGTTAACCGCCGTTTTTATTGCCCCCGCAACATCGCTGCGCTGATGGTAATCCACATTATCGACAAAGTAAGAGGCATAATCCGACGGGAAATTATTTTCATGCTGCATAGAGAAATCGACGACTTCAACCCCGGCCGCTTTCAGCCTCTCGCTTTCCTGAAAATAAACCGTTTCCGCCCCACCTTTGATGTAGAAAAATTTATTGACCAATAAAACTTTCATTATACCTACCTATTCCTGAATAACCTTGCTGTCTGGCGGCGTCATCGGGTTACGCATTGGTCGAGTTAACCCTTTGACCAATCCCGCAGAAAAGACAGCCAGGTTCATCACGCTGTGTAACCCATTCAGTAATGACCGATTCTTGATGGTTTTTAACGCCACAAAAGCCAATAACGGCAACAGTGCCGCGATAATAACACCGGCGTTAAACGTCAATATCGCCAGTAACAACGCCATCAGATAAGCCGCGAAGATCGCTTCATTTTTAACAATCTTTAATGCGTCACGAAAATGAGGCGTCCCCCAGGCACTACGTAAAAGTTCACCCGGCGCCCACAGGAAACCGTTTTTCCAGCGGTATCGCAGCATGGTAAACGTCGGCATGGTGTACGATGTGTGGCGAAAATAAGGCACATTCAGGCGATGCAATTTATAACCGGCAGAGAGTAAACGCATACCCAATTCCGCTTCTTCATAACCATGCAAGCTGCGGTTGGTGAGATAACCGATTTTCTCAATTGCCGCACGACGGTATAAACCGCCGCCGCCTAAATGACCGCAATCACCTAACGGATATATTTTATGAATGCGTTGCTTACGGGACTTAAATTCATAATTTGCCGCACCATCCATCTCTACTGTGCCCGCTACGCCGGCGTAATCGGGATGGGTTTCCAGAAATGCGATACCGTGCTCAATAAACCCTTCTTCCAGCGCCATATCGCCATCCATCAACAGCAGATAATCCCCTTCGCTGTAGAGATAACCCAGTTGATGCCCCACGCCGCAACAGCGTTCAGAGGGTTCCGTCAGCGATACCACGGTAACGCCTTTAGCGCTGGCCAGTTGCTGGGTGTTATCGGTGGATAGGCTATCGGCGACAATAATTTTATGAGGGTAATCCGCAATATGGCGGCGAATACTGTCGATGGTTTGCTCAATGCATTCCGCCTCATTAAATGTTTTTATACTCACTGAAATAAAAGGTTTATCACTCATACGATTTCCCGATATAACGGCGGACAGAATGACGAATCACCAGGCTGGAACCTAATGACAAATAAAACAGGAATTGCAACATGGGAATAATCATTAAAATTTGACTATATGGCAGACTCAACAGGCAACCCACGGCAAAAACATTAAACGCCGGGGGGAAGCTCAGCAGTCGTAAATCACTCCTGTCTAGCGTATTACGATCCAGCACCGGTTTTGGCTGCGCTATAATCAGAATATAAATAATTAACCCGATGAAAAAGAGCGTTCCCACCACGCCCACTTCCCATAGCAACACGCTTAATGATGTCGAATCAATAATCAGGTTATAGATTATGTTTAAAAACCCGGGAGACACCGCACTGCCGCTATTGGTCGCATTGAGCCCATAGCCGAATAATGTGCCGGAAGGCCCCCACATATCATGATTTTTTAGCCAAAAGAATATTGTAGTCAGGCGCCCAAGCTCTCCTGAATCCATAATATAATTGGTATCAAAAATATAACCTAAAGAGTCCAAAAATACGCTGGCGGCGCTTTTTGTCGGATCACTGCCAAATGCCGAGGAGTACCCCGACGCTAAAATCGTAATCGCCACGATAATCAGCAATGCCATACCGATAAAAATCAGCAAAATCGCTTTCAGGTTAACGTTATTCATGCCTTTAATGTAACCGGGCATCAACCACACCCAGGCCAGTAATAACGGTGAAATCAGGATCACGAATTTCACTTCCCCCAGAATGCACAGGCAAAAGCCCAGAATGATATGCAACGCGGTAGATTTAAATGACGACAGCCCATGCTTAAATTCCGACACTTTCAGCAGCATAATCAGCAGGCAAAATAACCCCATCGCCGCCGTATTGCCGCCCCCCATAGGATCGCCGCCAAACGTACCGACCACCGAGTCCCACTTTTCATCTTCACCACGCAAGGCTACCCGCTTAGGCAAAACGAACAGCACCTGATAAATGACAACCGGAAACTGTGCGTAAAACACCCAATACAATCGGCAAGTCACGCGATAAATTTGCGACTCCCGGCAAAAACCCAGCAACAGGCAAAACATGAGAAGCGATAGCGCAATCTCATTTTTAAAACCGACGATCGTGACCGTTATTCCACCTTGCAACAGCGTAGAAACACCGGCCATAGCCAGAAAAGAAAGATAAAGCGTGATAACCATCAGCTCCTGCGTATCCAGCCGCAGTGCATCATAACGGGTTTGCATAATCAGCAACCCGGTCATAACCAGAACCAATACAAAGGGCAGCCACAGCACCGCCAATACACCGGTGAAATACTGCGTCAGCCCGCAGAACATCAATGTAATAAAGACATAGCCCTGCAAATATTGTCCGGTATTCAAGATCATGATGCCATCATTGTATTTTTCAACGAATTAGCGCGTTTATTCACGGTTAAATAAATAAATGAATAACGAACCAACGTCAGTACTGAAAAAATAATCAGGGATGTAGCATAGTGATTATAAAAATAAGGAACAATCACAAAAGCAATCAATACAATCGCTAACTGTTCCAGTTGAATACGTAAAAAATAACGATGAGAGCCGAAGATTAACTCGATCACCGTCAACGGGCAGATGGCCAGCGATGGGAATAAATAAGGTAACATATAGCGCGAAGTAGGAATAGAATTGATCCACTCTTCGCTAAAAAAAGATTCATTACCAACGGATAGAAGATAAACACCCCTAATGTACAGACAATGCCTGACACCAGCAGAACCAAACGAACTTTTTTAAACTCGCTATAGTTAAATCGCTTATTTCTGAAATCAGTGGACCATGACGAAAAAATAGAGTTACGCACCGCATTACCGATGATCACCACCGGCGACAGACAAAAACGGCTCACCACCGAGAAATAGCCGGCGGTCAACGATGAGAACCAAAAATTGATCAGCATGACCGGCAAATTATTATTTACCATCGCCAATACTTCTGCACTGCCGACCTGGGTAAGGTGGTGGTAATGCTGAGTAAAGAAAGCCGCATTACGTTGAAGGCTAAAATGCCCGAGCGTAAGCGTGTGAATATTAAACGAGCGTAAAATACACCCGCTGATAAGCACCATCATGCCGCCGGCCCAGCTCCAATAAAATGCATCGGTGTGCGAAGTCAGCATGATCGACAACACGACCACGACCGAAACCGAGAGTCGCTGAAAGGCCAGAAAACGGTAGTTCCCCACACGCAGCGACAAATTCTCGGCAATCAACACCAACGCATAAGCAAGCGTAAGCAGATAGAGAAAGAAGACGTTTTGCCGGAAGATCCAGCCGGTCAGCATCGCGTAAGGCACGGCAATCACCAGACTTTGCAGCGTACTGAATACCACGCTCTGCGCCAGCTCGCTGTCCTGCTGCTTTGGGATCAGCAATTGTGATGCAAACGTACACACCTGCGCCCCGACCAGCACGATGCTGTAGTTCAGCGCATAAATGCCCACTTCGGCCATATCGTATTTATGTGAAATCAGCCAGATGGACAGCGCGCCAATCAGTTGCGACAGCACCGATGAACCCGCAATGGTCGATACGCTTTTCAGTAAACTCATAGATGCCCCGTGCTGTTGATAAGCGCAGTCATGTGATGATTCAGGGAACGAATTCCCTCTTTGGTTTCCAGATTTTTATCCGTCACCCGGTTCAATACCGCACCGATCAGCACCGCCTGATGATGCTGTACTTTCTCAAGTGCGCTCAGCACCTCGCCCGTACGCCACGCACCGGCTTTTAATACAAACATCAGCCCGTCGATGACCCGGTTAACCAGTTGAATATCCTGCGCCTGATTTGCGGCGGCCACGTCAATAACGATGCGCTGATAACGCGCACGCAACGCCGCCATCAATGTCACGATCTGCTCCGAAGAGAGCATCAGTAAAGAGGACATCTGCGCCTGACCCCGCGGCAGAAAACTTAAATTCTCGCTGATCGGTACCAGAGCGGACTCCAGCAGCGAGAGATCGCTCAGCAACTCAGCCACGCCAATCGCCGCAGGCGGCGCCAAATCTTGCGTTAATCCGTTGCCGTTAAAGAAATCCAGATCGATAAGCAACGTTTTTTGGTCGGCGCTGAACGATGTCGCTAGCACATGCGCCAGCAGCGAGCGGCCTTCGCCCTGCTCGGTGGAACCCATGCCGATCACCTGACAAGACGGATGCGATAGCAAAATGTGGGTCCGCATACTGTGGACGATATCCGCATACAGCGGCGACTCCGTGATCAGGCGCGCAACCTGCTTTCTGGCTAATCCATTGGCAAAATTTCGAATTTCTCCCACCGGTGTGACGTGCAGGCGCTTTTTCATCTGGCTGATGTTGTTGATTGAATTATCCAGCGCCGCCTTCACGATGAAATACACCACCGAGAAGATCAGGGTCAGCATGACGACCATCACCAGCAGCATCGCTTTATTCGGCTTCGACGGCCGATCCGCCGGTACGGCGGGGTCGTACAGTACCGCATCCGGCTCTAAATAGTTGCCGGCGAGCGCCTGCTCTTTTGCTCGCTGGTAGAGCGCTTTATAGAGTTCTTTCGTTTTCTCAAGCGTAGTGGTCAGGTTGTTGTATTCATCACGTTTAGACACCAGCATCTGGAACGCCGCTTTCTGTTGATTCAACAGCTGCTGATAGTATTTTTCATCCCTCAGCGCCGCCTGATATTGTTTATTCAACCCCGACTCCAGTTCGAGGAGCACGGTGCGGGTCTGCTCTTCAATCGCCTGAACCTGGGCTTCAGCCTCGAGGATCTTGGTATGCTTCATGCCATAGCGCTTGCGCAAATCGTATAAAGACCGGCGGGCCTGAATCAACGCGATACGCAAATCCTGAATTTGGGCGTGATTTGAAATATCGGGCAACGAGATCACATTTTCCAGCGGCTTGCCCGCGTTCAGCCGCACGCTGTTGTAGTTGGTTTCCGCAGCGATGCGACGCTGGGTTGCATCGGCAAGCTTGGTCGTAACGATACCCAATTGCTCGGTTTCGAACCCATCCACGCCACGAAACGTCAGCAACCCTTCCCGTTTCAGAAACTGGTCGATGGCGGCCTGTTGATCGACGACCTGCTGCCAGACCTCTTCCATCTGTTTCTGGTTCAACGCACTGGCTTTGAGCGTCTTAAGATGCTTCTGCTTCGCCGTATAGTTAATGAACGCCTGCGCCACGCCATTCGCCACTTCAGCCGACAGCGCAGGCGATGCCGACTCGTATGTGATGGTGGCGAGATGAGTGGTTCGTACGCCGTTAATCGTCAGGTTTGGCAACATCGCTTTTAGCGTGCGCTCGACCTGTTGCTGTTCATCGCCGGTGTCTTCGCTGTATTTTGCCGCATCCGCGCCCAGTGCGTTGTTTTGATAAAGATGGACATCCCGTACCGCTTGTTCCAGCACAATGCGCGACTGCATCAACGCATACTGGGTTTCGTAATAGCCGCTACGAGTGGAATCGTAACTATCGACCTGCGGTAAAGGCGACACGTTGTCCTGCTGCGCTTTCAGCAGTACCGTTGCCGTCGACACATATTTGGGCGTGATCATGCTAATCAGCGGATACGCCGCCACCGCCGCAATCACCCCGGACAGGATGACCTTCCAGCCGTTCTTTTTGAGTTCCCGGGCAAATCTGGAGAAATCGATAGTACTTTCCAGTTTTTTGCCGTTTTCTACGATAGATAAGCTCATGGTCAGAAAAAGCTCATACCGACAATCACGGTATCGCCAGGATGAACACGGTGTCTTACATCAACGTTTTCAATTAATTGATTACTCTTCGACAAGCGAATGGCGATGTCTTTGCGGTCTGCCCGGTCGGTAAAGCCGCCGGCCAGCGCCAGTGCTTTTTCAACGTTCAACCCCGGCTCATAGCTATAACCATTCGGTTTTTCCACTTCACCGGTGATATAGAACTTACGGAATTCAGCGACACTGACCGTCACCATCGGGTTTTGCAGATAATCGCCGCGCAGGCGATAAGTCAGCTCGTCACTCACCTGCCCAGGCGTTTTCCCTTTCAACACCAACTGACCAATATAGGGAAAAGTAATGGCGCCGCTTTTATCCAGCATGAATTTCATCGTCATTTCAGGCTCGCCATACACCAGAATATTGACGGCATCGCCTTCATCTAACTGATAGCCGATGGTTTCATTATCCGGTTTATCCATCTGTTGCGAACCGGACAGCGTGCATCCGGCCAGCAGAGCGCTCAGGCACAGAAAAATGCACAGTTTTATTATTCTCACGTTAGATCTGTACCTTAGTTGTTAACATTATCAGAGAGTTATCATGGCCCAGCGTTCTGATGACCTGGCGATTCACATCAGGGCCGATAAAGAAAGAATCGGTATTTTTATTGGAATGCCGCGTGTTCAGTTGATACTTGACTTCAATGTTAATAGAGGGCCTGAAGCGATAGTTCATCGCGAACGTGAATACCCGGTTCCAGTCTTTACGATCATCCAGATAATTCTGGTAATCTTCCCGCTGGAGTGCGTAATCAAATGTGGTGGAAAAGCTTTCTGCCAGCCAAAAATGCTGATAAGAGAGGCCGTATTCCGACACCATAATATAGCCGCCGACTTCCGTCGGGTCTTTGATACGCTGCGCCGTATGTGCGGTAAAAATAGACTGTTTAAGCGGCTTCCATTCAGCCTGCACGTCCCAGTTGATTCCACTAAAATCTTTGGCGTTTGGATTATTATTAAACGTTTTGTATAACCAGGACAAATTTGCATCAATGCGGGTTTTGTCTGTCAGGCGCGACTTAACGCCGTATTCCAGATAATACTCATCATTGTCTTTTTTCGAATCGATTTCATAACGGCGCTGGCTGTTAATAATACGGTAGCTAAAGCGCGTCGTCGGTGAGTATTGGTCGGAAAGCTCGGCAAGTAAACGATTCTCGTGCCATTCCTGACCGAGGACATAATGATAAAAATCGAGGTCGGTATTTTTAATCTCACCGGTATTTCCCAACCGTAGCTTTCTAAACAGTAACGCAACATCCGCTTTACCTCGCCCGCCGGGCGTACCATAACTGTAACGTAATTCACTGTTAAAAAGCCGGGTACTCAATGGCGAGTGAATACCAAAATCACGCAACTGTTGTGGCTGAAAACCTTCCGTAATACCCCGCCCGCGAGCTTCATGCCCGAAGGAATCATCAAGGCTGAGTGCTAACCCATGCTTCTGCCCATAACGCCATTCGCTATTAATACGAAGGAGATGGTCAGCATAATTATCCGCCGGGTCGCTCTCGTAGCGACGATAATCACCGGAATACATCAATAAATATTGGTCCTGATAACGTTTACCGATGGCTTTAAACGTTGGCTTCATACCCTGAAAATCAGAATTTATCCTGTCTCGATCATCAGACTGAGACGTTATGTTATTCTCATGCCCATAATCCAGACCAAGCTGACTCTGAAAATCAATACCGGCAATGCCAATATGCGATTTGGGCGTCAGCTCCGCCCAGGAAGAAGAAGGTATGATCATTCCTGCGGCGATGATTAATTCAGTACGCATTCTCACCGACAAAACCTTTGAAAATGGTCTTAAAAATAATCTTGATATCCAGCCAAAGCGACCAGCTTTGAATATAAGCGATATCGTAGTACACCCGTTTTTCCATTTTATCGAGCGTATCAACCTCTCCACGATAACCATTCACCTGTGCCAGCCCTGATATTCCCGGCTTCACCTTATGGCGAATCATGTAATTTTCGACCAGTTGCCGGTACTGCTCGTTATGCACAACCGCATGGGGACGGGGACCGATAATCGACATCGTTCCTTGTAACACATTGAAAAACTGTGGTAATTCATCCAGCGACGTGCGACGCAGAAAAGCACCGAATCGGGTGACGCGCGGGTCGTTTTTAGTCGCCTGTTTTACCACGTCGCTATTCTCCATTACGTGCATTGAGCGAAACTTCCACACTTTAATTTTATTACCGCTCAAACCGTAACGATCCTGTTTGAAGAACACCGGCCCAGGAGATGTCAGCTTAATACCGATGGCAATCATCAACAGCAAGGGTGAAATCAGTAAGGTAATGATGCCGCCGATAAGCAAATCTTCCACGCGCTTAATCACAGATCCAATGCCGTCAAAAGGCGACCTGAAAATACTGATGGTCTGAATATTATTGATGGAGCGAAGTTGCGATACATACGAACTGTAAGAATAAAGATCGGGAATGATGTAAGTATCCACGGTGGTATCAGACATCATTGACAGAAAATAGCGAATACGTTTTAAGGCGACCATCGGCAGCGCGATATAAATCTCATCAATGCGACCTGATTTAGCTTCTTCTACCAATGCGCTAACCTTGCCCTTAAATTCGCTTTTTGTCAGATAGCCAAACCGGGAAGGGTGGCGATCATCATAAAAAGCCAAATCCAATTGCATATTGACATATTCTTTTAGCAATGCTTTTTCCGCCGCCAAACCGCCTGGCGTTAACCCTACAATCGCTACACGAATTCGCTTTTTGGCCATGCATTTGAACGTAATTAAACGCATCAGATAGAGAATGCATAACGAAAGGGTATACCAGTACAGCGTCGCGGAAAAATAGATATTATCGAGACGATGCAATAGCCCCAGCGAGTACAATGTACCGGCATATCCCCTGACCATTTCGACAAAAGAAATAGACAATAATGCGGTACCCCAGAGTCTTCGCTGTGCACGAAACTGCATGTTCTTAAGTCGATGGTGATATAAGCCGCTGTACTCCCCGATAAGCAGAAAGGAAGTAGAAAATAGCAGACTAATCATAATGACATCATCGAAAGCACCCATTAAAAATAGCCTGGCGCTCACTATCAATGTCAAATTGATTGATAAGAAATCCATCAACTTAATAACAAAAAAGTCATTTCCATAGGAAATTTTTATCTGATTGCTAGACACTTTTTAATCATAGTCCATTAGATTTTATCATTGACACTTTTCCGCCCGGCATAATATATCACTCAAAAAATTTTAAAATGCCAATCGGAAAAATCGTAAAAAAATATATTGGAACAAGCAAAATCTCCAGAGTTTTATACAATGTTTATTAAATTAAATATATAAATGATCGCGTTAGTTATTTATTTTAAAATCATTAAATTCATCATTATTTTTATTAAAAATGATATTTATTGAAATTATTCCACGCAACCTGGCTCACGATAGCGCGAGTCGGGCAGACGATCGGCGAGTACATCTACCGCAAAGGATATCGGCGTAACCGGGTGGGTGAGCGCTCACCCCAAATGCGTATGGCCGGTGCCGCTCTCTTCAAGCTCCAGCGCCGACAAACCGTGCAGGATGCCGCAACCATCCACCGTCTGCGTCACCTGACAACGCTGGCTGATGTGCATCAACTGCGCTTTCAGCTGTTGTAGCTCGGCGATACGCGCTTCCACATGCCCCAGATGTTCGTTCAGCAACACGTTCACCCCTTCACAACTGGCGGCCGGTTGCTCGCTAAGCGCAATCAACGCGCGGATTTCATCATGGTTCATATCCAGCGAACGGCAGTTACGGATAAACCGTAGCCGGTCGACATGAAACTGATGGTAATGGCGGTAATTTCCTTCGGTGCGTTCCGGTTCGGGCAATAGCCCTTTCTTCTCATAAAAACGAATGGTTTCCGGTGTGGTGTTGGTCGCTTTCGCCAGATCGCCGATTTTCATGTGATTCCCCTTGACCCTATAGTTACTACAGGGTTTTTACTACAACAAAACCCCGAACAGGAATCAACCATGTCAGAAAAACATTCCTCCACCCCTGCGCGTCAGTTCCACCCCGTGGCGCAGGGAAAACCGGGCAAGGCCCTGTTCCGGCCACAGCCGCAGGCACATGCCGTGCCGGAGCGGACGCCGCATCGCCACGAACAGGCCCCGAAAGCGCAGTCATGCGCCCATCACTGCTGCGACAAGGCGACGCCGACTGTTCCCGTCTCAGCGCTGGCAGCGGCAGAGCGCACCGGCGACCAGCAACGTACGCCTATTCGCATCATGCAGATGGATTGCCCGACCGAAGAAACGCTGCTGCGCAAAAAACTCGACACCCTGCCGGAAGTCAGCGCGCTGGAATTCAACCTGATGCAACGGGTGATGACCGTCACGCACCATTACGACGGGCTGGACAAGGTACTGGCCGCGATCCGCTCGCTAGGGTTCGAACCCGAAGTCCGCACCGGGAATGCGCGCGAGTCTCTGCCGCCGGAACCGAAAAAATCCTGGTGGCCGCTGGGGCTGGCGGTGGTCGCTGCCGGAGCGGCGGAAGCGGTGGAGTGGAGCGGGCTGCCGGAATGGTGGGCCGCGCTACTGGCGATTCTCGCCGTCGCTTCCAGCGGGCTGACCACCTATCGCAAAGGCTGGATCGCCCTTCGCACCGGCAATCTGAATATTAATGCGCTGATGAGCATCGCGGTAACCGGCGCGTTGATCCTGCAACAGTGGCCGGAAGCGGCGATGGTGATGGTGCTGTTTACGCTTGCCGAGCACATTGAGGCGCGCTCGCTGGACAGAGCCCGCAACGCCATCGCCGGGTTGATGAATCTGGCACCGGACACCGCCACGGTACAGCAGCCGGACGGCAGTTGGCGCGACCAGGAGGCCAACACCGTCACCCCCGGCAGCATCGTGCGGGTACGGCCCGGCGAGCGTATCGCGCTGGACGGCGACATCACCCGCGGCCATTCCGCGGTCAATCAGGCGCCGATTACCGGTGAAAGCCTGCCGGTGGATAAACGCGTCGGCGACAGCGTATTTGCCGGCACCATCAATGAAAGCGGTTCGTTTGAATATCGGGTGACGGCGGCCACTGCCAACACCACACTGGCGCGGATTATTCACGCGGTGGAACAGGCGCAAGGCACCAAAGCGCCGACCCAGCGATTTGTCGATCAGTTCGCCCGCGTTTACACCCCGTTGGTCTTTCTCGGCGCACTGCTGGTGGCAGTACTGCCGCCGCTGTTTACCGGCGGTAGCTGGCTGGAGTGGACCTACAAGGCACTGGTGCTGCTGGTGATCGCCTGTCCGTGCGCGCTGGTGATCTCCACCCCGGTGACCATCGTCAGCGGGCTGGCGGCGGCGGCGCGGCGCGGTATTCTGATCAAAGGCGGCGTCTTTCTGGAAAAAGGCCATGCGCTCTCCTGGCTGGCGCTGGACAAAACCGGCACGCTGACCCACGGCAAACCGGTGCAGACCGGCTTTGAAGCGGTCTCAGACGTTGACGAAGCCCACTGCCGGCAACTGGCCGCCAGCCTGGCCGGCCGTTCAGACCACCCGGTATCGCAGGCGGTGGCGAGAGCCGCGCAAGACGCCGGCACGCCGTTGATCGACGTCGATAACTTCAGTGCCGTCGCCGGGCAGGGTGTCATCGGTACGCTGCAAGGCCAACGTTATTTTCTCGGCAATCTGCGGCTGGCCCGCGAGTGGCTGGGCGAGATGGCCGAAGGTATTGTCGGGCGCTTAACCACGCTGGAACAGGCAGGCAATACCACGATCATTCTGGGTGACGAACAACGCATTCTGGCCCTGATGGCGGTGGCCGACACAGTGAAACCGTCCAGTCGGGAGGCTATCAACGCACTGCATCAGGCCGGTATCAAAACCCTGATGCTCACCGGCGACAACCAGCACGTGGCGCAGGCCATCGCCCGTGAAGTGGGAATTGATGAAGCGCGCGGCAACCTGTTGCCGGAAGATAAGCTGTCGCAAATCGAGCGACTCTCAGCGCAGGGCGTAACCGGTATGGTGGGTGACGGTATCAACGACACCCCGGCGCTGGCTCGCGCAGATATCGGTTTCGCCATGGGCGCGATGGGTGCCGACAGCGCGATTGAAACCGCCGATGTGGCGTTAATGAATGACGATCTGCGCAAGATCCCGGAATTCGTGCGTATTTCCAAATCGACCCACACCATATTAATCCAGAACATTGCATTGGCGCTTGGCATCAAAGCCCTGTTTCTGACGCTCACCTTGCTGGGGCTGGGCACCATGTGGATGGCGGTGTTCGCCGATGTGGGCGCCAGCCTGCTGGTAGTGGGCAACGGGTTGCGCTTGCTGCGCCTGTCGCCGGTTGCCGCGCATCAGCCGCAATCCACGTAACATCCACGTAGCACCCGCACAACAGCAGACAAGCATGTCACGCCGGGAAAGCGAACCGGATCCGCGCCGCAAGACGTGGACCAGCGGCAGGATGCCGGCGGCGAGTCGGCACCCGGCGCGCTGCCAGCCCCAACACCGCCGTCGTTCCCCCCCTACGCCAGCGGGCCGCCCAGTACAGTATCGCGCAATCCGGCGATGATGCGCTCGCCGGTTTCCTGCCGCAGTTCCCGATACCACGCCTGCGTCTGCTCCCATGCTTTGCCGTGGGTCAGATCGCAACGTTTACGCGCTTTCAGCACCAGATCGCGTACCCGTTCTACGCGCTGCGCCTGATAATGCTGTAACGCCGTTTCGACCGAGCGGTGCGCCGCCAACGCCTGCCCCAACACCACCGCATCCTCCATCGCCGCGCAGCCGCCCTGGCCGATATCCGGCGTAGTGCTGTGACCGGCGTCGCCCAGCAGCGCCACCCGCCCCCGTACCAGTTGATCAAACGGATCCATATCGTGAATCTCAATCCGGTTGATGTTGTGCGGGTCAAGCTGTGCGATCAACCGCTGCACCGCCGGGCACCAGCCGTCAAAATAACGTTGCAGATCCCTTCGAGCGCTAAAGCGATCTTCCGCCAGCCCGGCAGGCAGCGGCACATCGAAAAAGAAATAGAAACGCCCCTCCGACACCGGCATCAACGACACCCGCTTACCTTCACCGACGAAAGTCGTCCATTGGTTGGCGGGCGCGATGGCGTCATCTATCGTCACCAGCCCGTTCCAGTTGACGTAACCGGCGTAGCGCCGCGCGGGCGTATAACCGAGCACATACGGCCGCACCGCCGAATGTGTGCCATCGGCGGCGATCAGCAACGCGCCCTGTGCAATGCTGCCATCGGTGAAATGGGCCACAATTCCGTCGGCCTGCGCCTCCACCTTGCTGACGCGCTTGCCGAACCGCACCCGATCGCGCCCCCAGTGATCCAACATCTGCCCCTGCAATTCGGCTCGCGCCACCGGACAGGGCCGCTCCCCCACCTGCTCCACCAGCGGTTGCAGGCTAAACCGGGTCAACGTGTCGCCCAGCCGTCCATCCTGATAGGCCATGAACTGCATCGGGCCGCCGCCGCTGTCCAGAATGTCGCCCATGCCCAGCGCGCGCATACACTTCACGCCGTTCGGCCACACCGAAATCGCCGCGCCCACCGGTTTAACTTCGGCGACCGCTTCAAACAGCTCGCAATCCATTCCGGCCTGTTTCAACGCCGCCGCCGCGCATAACCCGCCGATACCGGCGCCAATCACCAGCGCTTTCATCTGTGCCGCTCCTTGTGTAGGTAACCCTGTGTGGTGACATTCGCTACAACCCAATCACCAGATGCGCCGAACGGCTGCGGGAGCAGCAGAGCGCAATCTGCTGGTGCGGCGCGTTTTTCTCCGCTTCCGACTGCACGCTGTCACGGTGATCCGGCGTTCCTGCGCATACCGGCGTCAGGCAGGCGCCGCACATGCCCATCTCGCAAGACAGCGGCACCGCCACCTCATGTTCCTGCAATACACCGGCGATGGTTTTCTCCGGCGGCACGGTAAACACACGGCCGCTGGACGCCAGTTCGACGGTGAACGCCTGCTGGTCGGTATCGCCGCGAGAGACGGGCACCGGCGCGCCGAATGCCTCGGTATGGATCGCCGACGCCGGCCAGTGATGTGCCAACGCGCTGCGCGTCACATGCGCCATGAACCCAGCCGGCCCGCACAGGTACAAACGGCGGCCCTCCGCGCCGTCGCGCAGGCTGTCCGGCAATTGATTCCGCGGGCTGCCGCCTTCGTCGGCGCACCCGATCCGGCAACAGCCGTGGCGAAAACCGCGGCTCAGTTGCTCGCGGAACGCCAGCTCGCGCCGGTGGCGGACGAAATAATGCAGTTCGAACGGTAACCCGGCCTGATCCAGCGCGTGCGCCATCGCCAGCAACGGTGTGATGCCGATGCCGCCCGCCAGCAGCAGGTATCCGCAAGCCGGTTGCAGCACAAAAGCATTGCGCGGCGGAGAAATCATCAGCCGCTGCCCGACCCGCAACGCGGTATGCACATAACGAGAGCCGCCGCGGGATGCCGCGTCATGCCGCACGCACAGCAGATAGTGGCTGCGATCCGACGGATCGCCCGCCAGCGAATAGGGCCGCGTTAACCCATTCGGCAAGTGTAAATCCACGTGTGCGCCGGCCTCAAAGGCAGGCAATGGCTGTTCATCCGCCGCCGTCAGCCGTAATGCCAGGTTACCCTCGCCCTGACGGGACAAGGCATCGACAACCACATTCAGGGTGTTCATGATTCACGCTCCCGTCACGCCAGAAAGAATTCGCCGTATCCCAGCTTTTTCAGGCCGCGGCGGTAGGCAATCGAACTGCGATCCGCCGGAATATGCGCCTCCAGCGTCAGGTCCAACGGCAGGCGTTCAGGCCGCTGGCTTTCCACCATGACCCGGTCCTCCTCGAACACCCGCAGATTGAACGCATGGACCTCCTCCACCGGAATATGCCGATCAAAATTACGGGCGATCGGCACAAACAGCCGTGTTTTACGCGCCGATACCGGTGAAGCGGCGTTCATGATCACCAGCCGTCCCTCCTCGGGAAAATGGATGGTGAGCGTCGCGGTAAACGGCAGGAATATCTCGAAATGACGCTGCCAGACAAATCCCTCCGGTGCCTGACGCCCGGAGCCTCGGGCGAAATTCGACACCGAACTGAGGTAATCAACGTAAAAGCCGTACGGCGTTTCCACCGGCTGATAGTCCGGCACCTGCTGATTGTCCGGATCGGCGAAGGTATCGGTATGTACCCAGGCGAAATGCGCCACATCCAGAAAACCTTCAATCTGGCGACCGGCGAACCCGGCGATATCAAACGACGGGCAGACAATCTGCTGAAATCCGGCCTCGTCCCAGTGCGGCATAAACGGCAGCTCCGGTGCAATGCCGTCCGGCGGATCAAGGCAGACCCACACCAGCCCGTACTGCTGGCACGCAGCAAACGTATTCAGGTGCAATTTGGCCGGAACCGGCTGATGGGGGCTGGCCGGCACCCGGTTGCAACGGCCGCCGGCGCCGAAGCGCAGGCCGTGATAGGGGCAGACGACGCCCTCGCCGTCGTGCGACCCCATGCTCAGCGGCACGCCGCGGTGCGGACAGATATCGCGCGCCACCACGATTTCGTCATCAATGCGGTATACCACCAGTTGTTCATCCAACAATGTGACCGATATCGGCGCCGGGCCGACCTCGCTCGCCAGAGCGACCGGGTGCCAGCAGCGCGCCAGACGGCTCCAGTCATCGACGTCAAAAGAGCAGTGTGCAGGGGGAGTCAGTGTGGGTTTCATCACATCACCTTTCAGGCCGGCGGCGGCCGGCTGTCGTAAAAATCATCAGGTGAGGTTATTGTGGATAACAGCAAGTGTTGCAGTCCATAATAGATTTTTAACATCTTCGCTGCAAAAATTCGTACAGGCAGCAACATTCATTCGGTGACAGGCATGGATCCTTTTTCCCGTTTTTCCCACTACTTCATGGCGGTTGCCCGTAGCGGCAGCCTGCGCAAGGCCGCCGAGACACTGCATGTCTCCAGTTCCGCCATCAACCGACAGATCCTGATGGCGGAAGCGGAGATGGAAACGCTGCTGTTCGAGCGGTTACCCGCCGGACTGCGGCTGACCACCGCCGGCGAACTGCTGTATAGCGATTTACGCCGCTGGAAAAAGGAGTACGCGCTCACTCGCCAGCGGTTTGATGACCTGCAAGGACTACGACGCGGCCACGTATCGGTGGCGATGATCGCCGCGCTAAGCGACGGGCCGATGATTCAGGCGCTGGCGTCGATCGGCCGTCAATACCCTCACCTGACCTTTGATATTCGCACCCACGAAAGCCACACCATCAACGATCTGGTGGCGCAGGCTGAGGTGGATATCGGCCTGCTGCTCGAGCCGCTGGAAGGACGGGGTATCGAGGTGCGTGCGTTTACTGAAATCCCCATCGGCGCAGTGATGCCCCCGCAACATAAACTGGCAAGCGAGCAAGCACTCACTATTAGCCAGTTGACGGCGGATCGTCAGCTATTACCTGCCGCACCGCTCATGGTGCACGAGCGAGCCGAAGCGTTGTACCACCGCCACAACCTGAACCCGGCGCAAACCATGGTATGCAACGACCTGCGGGCGATGAAATCACTGGTGCGTCAGGGCGCGGGGGTCGGCGTACTGAGCTTGCTGGATGTCTATACTGAGGTTAACGAGGGGTCGCTGGCGTTCGTGCCGTTCGCCCATCAGGCGGTGCGGCCGTTGACGCTGGCACTGTGCGTCGCGCCCAGTCGCCAGTTGTCGAGGGCAGCTCAATTAGTGATTACTCACTTCACCCAGGTGATTGAACAACTGGAGGCGGATACCGCAAGTCGTCGTCCGGCATCATTGGGGTAAGCGTGCGCGTGCGTCAGCCGCACCAAAACAGTCGCACCAAAACAGCCGCACCAAAAAAGTGCAGCCCGCTGCGCCAGCATGTATCAGCTGTACGCCTCACACCACAGCGTTTTCTGACCCACCGGTCAGATTATGACTGGCACGATAGTTGCAAAACTCAGAGCGCAGACAACATCCTATCCTGTAAAACCGGCGTGACAACAGGGACTTCACGCCGTCTTGCGTCAATACAACCGAACAAGGAGAGACAATGATCACGCTGGAACAGTTTAACCTACTTAACGTCAGCGAAGCGGTGACGTTACTGACGCCGTGCGTAGCGCTGCCCGGCTGGGCAAAACAGGTCACCGCCGGACGCCCCTATGGCAACCGCGCCGCGCTGCTGGCGGCCGGGTTGCAAGCTACGCAAGGCTGGCAGGAAGAAGAGCTGGCTCAGGCGCTGCGTACCCATCCGCGCATTGGCGAACAAGCGCCGGGAGCCACGCCGGAGGCCGGTTTTTCCCGTCAGGAACAGGCGGTGGTGCAGACCGGCAACAGCTCGCTGGCCGCCGCGTTGCGCACGGGCAACGCTCGTTATGAATCCCGCTTTGGTCGGGTGTTTTTAATTCGCGCCAAAGGCCGCAGCGGCGAGGAAATCCTGCAAATTTTGCACCGCCGTCTGCAAAACAATGACCAGCAAGAAACAGCGGAGGCGCTGGAACAGTTGCGCCAAATCACCCTGCTCAGACTGGAAGGAACGGTTGGCGAATGAGTACGCTCAGCACCCATATTCTGGATACCGCGCTGGGCCGGCCGGCCGTCGGCGTCGACGTTGTACTGGAACGACGCGTCCAGGACGCCTGGCAGCCGGTGGCGCAACGGCAAACCGACAATGACGGCCGCATTACCGCCTTCACACCCGATCCGTTGCCCGCCGGTCATTACCGGCTGACCGCGGACATCGGCCGCTGGTTTGCCGCCAGCCAGCGCGACGCGTTATACGTCAGCGCACAAATCGACGTGCGACTGGGCGACGCCGGGCACTACCACCTGCCGTTTCTGATTTCGCCTTGGTCGTGGTCGACCTATCGCGGCAGTTGATTGTCGTTCGATAACGGGCAAACCGCGTCGCGGTAGAAATAATCGACAAATTCGGTCACATCCTGCTGGAACAGGTGCAAATGCTGGCGAATTTTTTCGTCTGGCCAATCCCACCAGCACAACTGCTCCAGCCTTTCCGCCACCGCCGGATCGTCAAAGCGTGGGCGCAGCACCCGCGCCGGATTGCCGACCACCACCGTCCAGGCCGGCACCGATTTGGTCACGATACTCCCCGCCCCGACGATAGCACCGTTGCCGATGGTCACACCCGGCAGCACAATCGCCCCATGACCAATCCAGACGTCATGGCCGATCACCACTTCATCCTGCTGCCGCCAGTTGAAAATGTCCTCGTCCACCGCCGCCGGGTTGTCACTCAGCCGGTATTTGCCGGGACGGTAGGTAAAATGGTGTAGCGTCGGTCTCCACCACGGGTGATTGCTGGGATTGATGCGCACGTGCGAAGCGATCGAGCTAAATTTACCAATGCGGGTAAACATCAGGTCGCAGTCATTCATGATGTAGCTGTAGTCACCCAGCAAAACGTGGTTGAGCACAGTACGCTCGGCCACTTCTGTCCAGCGTCCCAGTTCGATATGGTGAGCTTTTACATCGTTGGCAAGACGGGGTTCCGGGCTGAGTACCGGCGATGGCGGTTGAGGAAACATAATCGGTTTTTCCTGCTGTGGTGAAATCAATGAAGACGTTGGCGTCAACACGCATGACGAAGCCCAAAATCCACTCTGTCACCGACCGATGACAGCGATATGTCAGGCCAGTGCGATTAAGATCCGCTTACAACTCAACGGGGGAATGAAATTTACCCGTCATCAAAGTGCGCCTACCCTAGGCCAATGCATACGTTTTTCGTCCATCTACGTTCTGGGAGGAATGATGAACCCGTTACGCCGCCGCCTCGTCCTACAACTGCCGCTACTGGCTTACGGCATGTCGTTATTTGCCCGCGCCGACGACACGTTCAACACCATGCGTCCATCCGGTTCTCTGGTGCCGACGCCGCGCGACATCGGCGGCAAATTCAATCCCGACGGCAGCGTGCGTCGTTTCCCCGGCAACACCATTATTTCCCACATCCCGCTGGGGTCCGCCGCATCGAATGCGTTGATGACCGTTCGTGATACGCTCAAACAACAGGACTTCAGTCATTGCCTGACGTTCACCCCACCCTCCAGCTACCACATGACGGTATTTGAAGGCGTGACCGAATCCAAACGCCGATTGCCGTTCTGGCCTGCCGGCCTGCCCACCGATGCGCCGTTACAGATCTGTACCGACTATCTGGCACGCAAGCTGACGGGATTCTCTCTGCAAGCCTCGCTACCGTTTAAAATGCGCATCACCGAGTTCAATGCGCAGCAGGATTCCGGCGCCACAATTCGCCTGACGCCGGTAGATGACAACGAGGAGCGTAAACTGCGCACACTGCGTGATCGGTTATCCGAGCGGCTGGCTATCCGCGCGCCGGACCACGACACCTATGGCTTTCACGTTACGCTGGGGTATCTGACGCGCTGGATGACGGAAGAAGAATCGCAAGCGTATCTGAAAACCCAGCAGGCGTGCCTGCGTTACCTGCAACAACAGGTGCCGGTACTGGAACTGGGTGTGCCGGAGTTCTGCGTGTTCAACGACATGTTCGCCTTCGACACGCAATTCAACATCGGCCAACCGGTCGCCACCGTGCCGTTAACCACCTGACAGGCATCAGCGCCGTGGTACAACAATTCATCGTCTTATCACGTCATCGTCTTATCGCGCATAAAAAAAACCCCTTCAGAGACACTGAAGGGGCGGGTCAGGTTGGTATATGAGAGTAACTGCCCCAAAATGGCCGGTCAGGCCACAGGATGGAATAGGGTTCAGGCCGGAGGTTGTTACGCCTGCGTTCTGATTAAATAGTCAAACGCGCTCAGGGAGGCTTTCGCGCCCTCGCCAGTGGCGATGATAATCTGTTTGTAAGGCACGGTGGTGCAGTCCCCGGCGGCAAACACGCCTTTCACGCTGGTTTCGCAACGGGCATCGATCTCGATTTCGCCGATGCGGTTACGCTCAACCGCGCCTTCCAACCAACCGGTATTCGGCAGCAGGCCGATCTGCACGAAAATCCCTTCCAGCGCCAGCTTGTGAATGCTGTCGGTAGTGCGATCTTTATATTGCAAGCCAGTGACTTTCTGGCCGTCGCCCAGCACTTCGGTGGTTTGCGCATTGACGATCACATCCACATTCGGCAGGCTGCGCAGCTTGTCTTGCAACACCGAATCCGCTTTCAGCTCCGGTGCGAACTCCAGCAGGGTGACGTGTTTGACTACGCCCGCCAGGTCGATGGCCGCTTCCACGCCGGAGTTGCCGCCGCCGATCACCGCCACATGTTTGCCTTTAAACAGCGGGCCGTCGCAATGCGGGCAATAGGTTACGCCGCGGGTGCGGTACTGATCTTCGCCCGGCACGTTCATGTTGCGCCAGCGCGCACCGGTGGCAATGATAATGCTACGGGACTTCAGCACGGCGCCGGAGGCGGTTTCGATCTGGTGCGGCTGGCCCGGTTCAGCGGCCGGGATCAGTTTTTGCGCGCTCTGCAAATCGATAACGTCGACATCGTAGTCGTCCACATGGGTTTTCAGCGCGGTCGCCAGTTTGGCGCCTTCGGTCTTCGGCACCGAAATATAGTTTTCGATATCGACGGTATCCAGAATCTGGCCGCCGAAACGTTCGCCCATCAAACCGGTGCGGATGCCTTTACGGGCCGCATACACGGCCGCCGCCGCCCCTGCCGGGCCGCTGCCGACGATCAGCACGTCATACACCGGGCGGCTGTTGAGTTTGTCGACCACGCGGGCAGTCGCGCCGGTGTCTATCTTGCCGACGATTTCCGCCAGGCTCATACGGCCCTGACTGAAATGCTCGCCGTTCAGGAATACCGTGGGAACGCCCATGATATTGCGGTCTTTGATCTCATCCTGAAACACGCCGCCGTCAATCGCGGTGTGGGTCACATTCGGGTTCAGGATCGACATTAAATTCAGCGCCTGCACCACATCCGGGCAGTTGTGGCAGGTCAGCGAATAATAGGTTTCGAAGTGGAATTTACCGTCCAGATCGCGGATTTGATCGAGTAATTCTTGCGCTTCCTTCGACGGATGACCACCTGTTTGCAGCAATGCCAGCACCAGCGAGGTAAATTCATGCCCCATCGGCGCACCGGCAAAACGCGGCCCATTGGCGGCGCCGGGATTGGTCACCAGAAACGACGGCTTACGCACCGGCAGCTCGTTATTTTCAAAGAAACTGACTTTGTCGGACAGCCCGGCGATCTCGGTCAATAATGCACGAACTTCCGCGGACTTAGCTGAGTCGTCCAGCGTCGCCACTAACTCAACAGGTTTGGTTAATTTTTCCAGATAGGCTTTCAACTGGAGCTGCATGTTATTGTCGAGCATAGATTATCCTTGGCGTTGGCGTAAAAAATCGGGTGCAACGCACCCGATAAAAACATCAGAGGGAGAGTCGGGCTTAAATTTTGCCGACCAGGTCCAGAGACGGCGCCAGCGTGGCATCACCTTCTTTCCATTTGGCCGGGCACACTTCACCTGGGTGAGAAGCGACGTACTGAGCGGCTTTCACCTTGCGCAGCAGGTCGGATGCGTCACGACCAATGCCTTCAGCCGTGATTTCCACCGCCTGAATGATGCCCTGCGGGTCAACGATGAAAGTACCGCGGTCGGCCAGGCCCTGATCTTCACGCATGTTTTCGAAGTTACGGGTCAGCGCGCCGGTCGGGTCGCCGATCATCGCGTATTTGATCTTGGCGATGGTGTCGGAGCTGCTGTGCCAGGCTTTGTGAGTAAAGTGGGTATCGGTGGATACAGAGTAAATATCGACGCCGATTTTCTGGAATTCGTCGTAATAATCCGCTACATCGCCCAATTCAGTCGGGCAGACAAACGTAAAGTCAGCCGGATAGAAGAAGAACACGCTCCATTTGCCTTCGATGTTCTGCTCGGTGACTTCGATGAACTGACCATCTTTAAAAGCCTGATTTTTAAACGGTTTAACTTTAGTGTTGATAACGGACATCTCTGTTTCCTCAAGTGTCTCAATGTGTTTGCCTTGAGATGTAAGGTACAGAAATGTGACGCCTGTCGCTAATGCGTTGTCTGTATCAAATCGATAAGCAATACCTAACGTTTTGCCAGCAGCACCATCACAAAAACGCCGCCTAACCCGGCGGTGACGACCCCCACCGGCAGTTCCTGCGACGGCAGCAAAATACGGCTGAAGGTATCGCCGATACCCAGCAACACCGCGCCCAGCAAGCCGCACAGCAGGATCAACCGCCGATGGCGCGCCCCGGTTAATGGACGGCATAAATGCGGCACCATTAGCCCGACAAACCCGATCACGCCGGTCAGCGACACCAGCAGCGCCGTCGCCAGCGCGCAGCACAGAAACACCTCAAGGCGTAGCCGGTTGACATCCACCCCCAGCGACGCCGCCGTCTGTTCGCCGGCCAACAGGCCGTCCAGCGACCGCCAGCGCGCCTGCACAACCCCGATTAATACCAGCAGGCTGCACAACGCCACCGGCAAATTATCCCAACGCGCCAGCCCCAGCCCGCCCAGTGACCAAAACAGCACCGCACTGGCGGCGCGTTGATCACCGGAAAACACCAGATAGCTGGTCAACGCCCCGAACAGGAAGGAAATCGCCAGCCCGCAGATCACCAGATGCTCCGCCTGCCGCCCCTGGCGCAGGAAGAACAACAGCATCACCGCCAACGCCGAACAGATGCCGCCGCCAAACGCCGCAACCGGCAGCGTGAAAGCGCCGAACCCTTCGCCAAAGCGGGTCATCACCAGCACGGCCCCGGCCGATGCGCCGGAAGATAAACCGAACAGGAAGGGATCCGCCAGATCGTTGCGGGTGGTGGTTTGCAGCAAGGCGCCGACTATCGCCAGCCCGGCACCGGTGATAGCCGCCAACAGGGTGCGTGGTAAACGCAGTTCCAGCACGATGCGACGCACATTATCCGGTACACCGCCGTGTTCAGGCATCAGCGACGCCAGCACCTGCGAGAATGGAATCCGAATGGCGCCCACCGCCGTGCTGAACAGCATCGTCGCCAGTAGCGCCAGCACAGCCAGCAGGCAAACTGCCGCGTAATGACGGCCTTCGCGCATTATTGGCCGCCAGCCGGATAAAGCGTACGCGCAAGTTTTTCAATCGCTGCGATATTGGCCGGCCCCGGCGTCAGTTCCGCGTATTGCAGCTTCAGGTAGCGCCGACGCTCCACCGCCGGGGTGTGCTTCATCAGCGGATGTGACTCCAGAACATGTTGTAACGCTGCGGCGCCACCGCCGTTCTGATAATCCAGCAAAATGATCAGATCCGGCTCCGCCGCCGCAACCGTTTCCCAGGATGTGGCGGCCCAACTCGCCGTCATACCATCCATCACATTACGCCCGCCCGCCGCGTCGATAATCGCGGTCGGCATCGCATACAACCCGCTGGTAAAAGGCTTGTCTTCACCGGAGTCATACACAAACACTTTAAGCGGAGCCTGGCCTGACGGCGGTTTCGGCAACGCCGCCAGCCGAGCCCGCCACTGTTCGACCAGCGCCTGCGCCTGTTCGGCACGGCCGAAAATTTTCCCCAGCGTCAGCACATCGTCATACAGCAGCGCCATGCCGGCGCGCGGGCGATGTGGGTCTTCGAAAATACAACTTTCGCTCAGCACCAGCGTCTTGATGCCGTATTTTGCCAGCGTATCCGGCGTCACCTCGCCGCCCACCTTCATGCCGTAATTCCAGCCGGCGAAGAAAAAATCCGGGTTGGCGCCCAGCAGGGTTTCCAGCGACGGGTATTTCGGCGACAGCTCCGGGATCGCGCCCATTTGTCGGCGAAATTCCGGCGTCATCTTGTACCAACCGCTGATGCCGGTCAGACCGACGACCTGCGGTTGCAGATGCAGCGCAAACGCCATTTCCGACATATTGAGATCGTTGATGATGGCGCGCTGCGGCGCCTGAGTGAAGGTCAGCGGCTTGCCGCAACTCTGTACCGTCACCGGAAACCCCGACGCCTGCGCCACACTGACGCCGAATCCCAACAAAAAACCCATCAGGCAGACAACTCGCCCGAACGGCCATTGGCCAATACATGCTCTTTTCATAGCGTTCCTCTGGTTATGAATCCACTCGTACCGGCAGGCACGTCAAACAGGCGCAACGGCCGTCCGCTCTGGGGATGCGGCACGGTGAAGCTGTGCACACCAAATACCGGGTAGGTGCACTCACTGGCCAGCGCCCGTGCGGGGACGTCCCAGCTCACCTGACGGCCGTGGCACAACACCAGTACCCGGTCGGCAAACGGCTCCACCAGCGATAAATCGTGCAGTACCGCCACCACGGCAATACCGCGTTGCTTCACCAGCGCCAGCAATGCCGCTCGACCGAGCGGGTCCAGATGATTGGTCGGTTCGTCCAGCAGCAGTACCTCCGGGCGCTGTGCCAGCGCACGCGCCAGAAACGCCCGCTGACGCTCTCCCCCCGACAACGCCGCCAACTTGCGCAGCCGCAACGGCCACAAGCCGGTCTCCTCCAGCACTTGCGCTACCGTGTCCTGCTGCGCCGCCGCCGACAGAACATCCACATGCGGCAGGCAGCCGAGCGACACATACTCCTCTACCGTGAGCGTCAGGCTGGGAGCATCATGCTGGCTCATCAGCGCCATACGCCGCGCCCGCTGCCGGCGAGACAGCTGCGCCAGCGGCTTATCCCCCAACCAGACACCGCCGCTGGCGGGCGGCGGTTCATGCAGCAGCGCACGCAACAGCGTGGATTTACCGCTGCCGTTAGGGCCGACAATCGCCAGGCACTCACGCTCGCCGACCGAAAAGTGAATATCGCTCAGTACCGATTGGCCGGTGGCGTGCGTCACGTTCAGATGCTCTACCCGCAATAACGGCGGCATGGTCTGCCACATAGAATAACGCCTCCCGAATCAAATGTGTTACGTTATAACATAACAATTAAGGGAAGGGAAAATAAAGAAACCCGTAAGCGTTGTCAAACCTGTCGCAAATGCCCGCGGCATAATAGCCGTCATGAACGCTTACAAACTGTACGATGATCCAACAACAACCGGGGATGTGGGGTTGAAAAGGTTATGTTATAACAGGCGGCAATATTTCCTTTTCAACACGCGTTGCGTGACAAGGCGGTCTGTCATGAAACTCAGGATGTCGCTGGTTTTTCTCTCGTTTGCCGCGGCCAACGCCTCGGCGTTTCAGGCCAAACTGGCGCCTGTCAACCCGAATGACGCCATGAAACTGGCGCAGGTGGAAACGGCCTTCAGCAACGGCCATATCGCTACCGGTCAGCAAGCGGGACAGTTGGGGAGCTGTGATGCCACCTCGGTCAGCGGTTGCAACTGCCCGTTTTGCACCCAGTTGAGAAGTCTCGGGCGTTAAAACGCCGTGGGCACAGGCTCACACCCATTCCTGCGTTCGCTCCAGCACCGTGCTCAGCGGCAGGTGAGCGTCATACTGCTGCCATAGCTGCTGATACCAGTTGTCGTCGCCCATCTCACGATGGATGCACAGGATGGTGTGATCGCACTGGCGGGTCGCAGCGGCGTACAGCCGCGGGTCTCCTTGCGTCAGCACCGCCAGCAAACGACGCATTTCCACCATATATGGCCGGGCAAACGCCGGGTCTTGCTCCAGTACATTGCGACTGTTATCAATCAGATCGCACAGCTTGATGCTCTGCGCCTCCGGGCAGGCAACCGCACTGTGCAGCAAATTGGCATTCTTGCGATGAATGCGCTCGCCGCCATGTTGCCGGGTGTGGACATCAGTCAGCATTTCCACATAGCGAGCCACCTGCGCGCCAAACATTGCTGACACCTGTTCCAGCGTTACGGGGGTATCTTCCACCGTATCGTGCAACCAGGCGGCAGCAATCATCTCCTGCGACGGCTCGATTTGCATCAGCAAAGTGACCACCGCCGCCGGGTGGACAATATAGGGCTCGCCGGTATATTTCCGCTTCTGCTCGCAGGCGGCATGCGCCTCGGTAGCAAATACACGGGCTTGTTCAGTCAGTGTCATTTTTCCGCTCCTTAAAAGGAGTCAATGTCTGGCGCGATATCGTTGCAACATCATTATCAAACCGGCCCCATCATAAAACCCAGCCCGCCTTCACCCTATTTGGGGATAGCCATAAACTGGACGCAGTTATAAACGAGACACAGTCATAACAAGACATAGCCATAAAAAGACACGGCTATAAACGATGTTGAAAAACGTCACCAGACTACTTGCTGCCTTTTATTGAAGAATAACCGATCCCTCAGATAATTCGAGTTTCAGAACAGTTGCCGTTAAAAACCGGCCGATATAGCGTTGTTACCCTCGCCGCAATTATTTATTCCCCCGGAGCGAATTCGTTCGTATTAAGGAAAATTTCGCCCTGTTTTATTCCGGCTTCATTTCAGTCGGGTATAACCTGTTTATCGACGGCTTTTCACTGAAAAAAACGTTCACGCAAAAAAAAAACGGGTAGCCGCCGGCTACCCGTTACTATTTTTTCACCTCAGTCACTCAGAACGTTTCCCAGTCATCGTTGCTGGTTTTCGCCTTTTTTGCGCCGGAGAGCGTTTTGGGCAGCGCCGTGTGAGCCGCCGCGGAACGGGGCGCCGGACTCATCGCAGTCTGACGCTCCATACCGTCGATACGGAACGCCGACACCGCCTGGTTCAAGCCGGCGGCCTGTTCAGCCAGTGACGTCGCCGCCGCGGTCGCCTGCTCTACCAACGCCGCATTTTGCTGGGTGACGTTGTCGATAGAGTTAATCGCCTGACCCACCTGATCGATACCTTTGCTCTGCTCCTGCGATGCCACCGAAATCTCCGCCATAATGTCCGTCACACTGGTCACGGCGCTGACGATATCCTGCATCGTTTCCCCGGCGCGGCTGACCTGATCGGAGCCTGTTTCCACCAATGCCACCGATTCGGTGATCAACCCTTCGATCTCTTTGGCCGCCTGGGCGCTGCGCTGCGCCAGAGAACGCACCTCGCCCGCCACCACCGCAAAACCACGCCCTTGCTCGCCGGCGCGCGCCGCTTCTACCGCCGCGTTAAGCGCCAGAATATTCGTCTGGAAGGCAATCCCGTTAATAATGTTGGTAATTTCAGAAATCTTTTTTGAGCTCTGATGGATGTTGCCCATGGTTTTCACCACGCCACCCACCAGCTCGCCGCCCTGTCGGGCCTTGCCGGAAGCATTACCCGCCAGTTGGCTGGCATGGTTAGCGTTGTCGGCGTTATGGCGCACCGTGGACGTCAGTTGTTCCATACTGGCGGCAGTCTGCTCCAGCGCAGAGGCTTGTTCTTCGGTACGGGAGGAGAGATCGCTATTGCCGGCGGAAATTTCAGTAATCCCCTGATAAATGGCCTCAACCCCGTGACGCACATTGCTGACGGTTCGCGCCAGCGACTGCTGCATGTTTTGCAAATAGTGACCCAACTGGCCGATTTCACCGCGTCCCCATTGCGCCAGCGGCATGGTGAGATCGCCGGAAGCGATATGTTCGATGCGTTCAACCAACGCCCGCATCGGGTTGATAATCACCCGGCGCAGGCACAGGTAGGTAAACAACGACACCAGCACCGCCACCACAAAGCTGGCGGCCATCACGCTGTAACCCAATACCGATTCCTGCTGCGCCCCGCTGTTGAGCGCTTCCGCCCGCTGAGTGCGGATCGCCACCACTTTCAGCAACACCTCATTGTAGGCAAGATCAAGTTTGCGGGTCTGTTTCCATTCGATAGCCACCACATCGTCGTAACGGCCGGCTTTCACCGCCTCCAGCATCGGCCTGACGCCATTGCTGACGTAATCGTTGTAGCGCTGTTGCAGCGCATCATCCAGCGCCAGGTCGGCCGGCGTTTTGACTTCACGGCTCTGATAAGCCGCGAAGCTATCCGCCGATTGCTTCAGGCGTCCTTCCGCCTGCTGGATACTGCTGTTGGCGGTGTCTTTATCCCCCTCTTTGGCTGCCGCCGCGGCCTGAATCAACATCAGTCGGGCAGTACGCAAGTGGTTGGAACTGTTGGATACCCCCAGACGAACCTGAATTTCCGCCGTCACGTCATTGAGGGAGCTGTTACTGCGCATCAGGAAATGAACCGAAAACCCTATCGCCAGCGCGAACAGGATCAGGATGACACCGATGATCGAACTGAACATCGGCATCAGCCGCCAATGGTGCCAGGAACTCACACCGGACGACGAGGAAGGCAGGGCTGTGGTATGCATTATTTTTTTCCTTTCAGAGGGCACGTGATCGCTAAAGTTATACAAAACATTACATTGTTTATCGGCGTGTTAACCTCAGAGATTAGTCAATGTAAAGTAAAATAGATCGGCGAAAATCGCATACACGGGCAAGATAGCGAGAATTTCACGAATATTAATTCGTTAATTTTAAATAGGAAAAATAAAATCACCGTAGCATTGCAGGAAAATTGTCGCAGCCGGGAGGCTAAATTTCTGGCAAGCGCACAGCCCAAAACACATCAAAAAACATTAAATATTACATTTTGATACCACATCATGGCAGGACGACAGGCGGAGATATTCATCGCCCCAAAGGCTATGACGATAGCTGTTTTAGCCGTCAGCTCCCCGGCTCGACATTGAATGCCCAAAAGCGCTCGGCATACACCCCGTCACGCTCGGCAAACCGCAATGCACGCGCACGATCAACGACTATCTCATCCAACTGCGGCTGTTGTGACAGCAAGGCCAACGTTTCATCAATAAAATCCGGCAGCGGCATCGCCCGGGGGTCATAACCGTGGTCGCCCTGCAAACCGGTTTGTACCCAAGGCGGAATAATCTCGACCACCCGGACCGAGGTTTGCCGCAATTGGCAGCGCAGGGCCTCGGTGTAAGCATGCAGCGCCGCTTTGCTGGCACAATAGGTTGGGGTAATCGCCTGCGGCAAAAACGCCAGCTCCGACGTCACATTCAGCAACGCCGCATGCGGTTGTTCCAGCAGATGCGGCGTTAATGCGCTGGTTAACCATAGCGGCCCCAATAGATTGGTCGATATCGTGTCGTTGATCAGTTGCGGATCCGGCTGGGTGAGGTCTTCACGTCGCTGGATACCCGCGTTGTTGATCAGCACATTGAGTGCCGGGTAATCCTGCGTCAACTGGGCGACAAACGCGCTGACGGCCAGCGGATCTCGCTGATCCAGCACGCGCCAGATCATGCCGGGGAAAAGCGCCGCCGCCTGCCGCAACGTCGTTTCATGCCGCCCGGCGATGATCACCTGATTACCCCGCTGGTAAAATGCCGCCGCCAGCCCCAGCCCAATGCCGGACCCACCTCCGGTAATCAGTATCGTGTTGCCCGTCATATTCATGTTCATCGCTCCCTGCTTTGTGGGTTATGGCATTCAGTTAAAGAGAAACGTGGTGATATCGCTTTCCCGCAGTTGGTAAGCCCCTGAAAAGCGCCGCCCCATCAGGTAATCGGGCGACAGATCGATCAACAGTTGCAGCGTGAACGTTTGCTGCACGGTATCCAGCTCGACCATACGCACATCCAGAAAATCAAAGTAACGTTTCACCTGTGGATACAGCGCCTTAAACAAGCTCTCTTTAGCCGAAAAGCTCAGCGTCAGCATACTGGCGAAACTGATCGGATCGTGGGAGTGCAGCCAGTCGTACTCAATCTCGTCGGCGATGCCGGGCCACAGATTGTCGGCACGTTCGGCGCTCATCCGGGTTTCGATATCCAGCCCCACGCACGTCATCGCCTGATTGCATGGATGCGCGGCGCACAGCACGCTGTCGGCATTATGGCTCAGGGAACCGGCGATCCCCTGCGGCCACTGTGGCGAGCGATCGCGCGCACTGGTCAGCACATACCCCGCCACGCCGAGTCGGGAGAGCACTATTTGCGCCAAATAACGCCCCGCCAGATACTCGGCGCGACGTTTCGGCACCGAACGCGCAATCTCCGCCGGCACGGGAAGCCCCGCCAAAGCGAACAACTCATCACGGTATGCCGACAAATCAAAATGGCAGCGAGCGCAATGTCCAGGGTAAACGGCCGTATTCCCGGCCTGATAAATCGTTAACCACTCAATATCTTTAATAAATGAAGAAAGCATGTCACTGCACTCTGCGGCCGGGTGCGAATCATGTACCTCTCCGTCCACCCGGTAAAATAAGACGATGTTTCACCGACGGCCTGTCAATCCAATGCAACCGGTAAAACACCGACGAGGGTTATGCCAGCGCCGGAAAGAAACCGGCAATACCGACGCTCAACGGGGCAATTTATCAGCCAAACTATCCGTTGACCTGCCCGCCGACGCCGTTTCCAGCCCGAAATGGGCGATATCCAGACGCCGCAGCGCCATATAGCCTAACCGTGTCAGCCAGAATAGCAATCGTCGTGCGTCAGGTGATATCACGCCACGCCGATACGATGAGCCAGCCGGGCAACGCCGTCGGGAATAGCGTTAAGTAAAGCAATTAATGCGATAAGCGCCAGCCGTGACAAACCAGAAAATAAGACCGGAATAAATAAAAACGATGTCGTCTGACGGCAGGTTGGTTAGGGCGATGCGGGTGGTTGCAACCCGGGAAACAACCGCAGTGTATTGGCAAGCAGAGTTCCAGCAATGACCTGCGGCCATTCCGGGCGCAGTTCACACAAGGTGTCGAACACAGCGGTAATCCGCTCCGGGCGATTGGGCTGCCCCTGAAACCCGCACACCGGCATATCCGGTGCATCGGTTTCCAGCAACAACCGGTCGAGCGGCAGGCGCGCAATCGCCTGACGGGTCTTGTTGGCGCGGGGGTAGGTGATCGTGCCGCCAACACCGATATAGTAACCCAGACGAATAAACGTCATGGCTTGATCGTAACTGCCGGCAAAGCCATGCACCACGCCGGTACAAGCAAGTGGATAACGACGCAGCATCTGCGCCAGCTGGTCATGGCTACGGCGGGAATGCAGGATAACCGGCAGATCATGTCTGGCCGCCAGCTTAAGTTGTGCGCCCAAAAACGCTTTCTGGCGTTCGAATTGTGGTTCCGGCATGTACAAATCCAGACCAATCTCCCCCACCGCCACCAATCGGGGATGTGCCTGGGCCAGTAACGATGCCAGTTCAGCCAGGTGCGCCTCCTGATGTCCGGCGATATACAGCGGATGCAGCCCCAACGCGGCGTACAAGGCAGGCCAACGCCGACTCAGCGTCATGACCCGGTCAAAATGCTCGGCGGCCACGGCCGGTACAATCAGGCGGCCGACGCCTGCCTGCGCCGCCAGTGCCAGACTGCCGGCCGCATCGTCGGCAAACAGGGGAAAATCAAAGTGGCAATGGGTATCAATCAAACCAACGGCCGCCGCCTGCCGGCGATCAGGCTCGCTGGCCGTCGTTACGTTAGCGGATACCGCGTCGGAGAAAGAATCAGTGGGCAAGGGCTATCCTCAATGCACGCCATCATGTTCCGAGGATACCTTGTCCTGCTCTTTTCCGTAATATTCCTGCATCACACCCGCCAGAAAATCGTGGTTTCCCGATACCCAGGCGCCATCGCTGTCAACGCACTCGGCCCACAGCTCCCACAGGCATCCCTTCCATTGCTTCCATCTGCCAATAGCGACATCCAGATTCATCATGATGACCCCCTGCCAGTCAAACGTCGGATAACAACCACGCCGCTAGTGTGACGACGCAATATGACAAACGTATGGACCCGGCCTCAATGACCAGAAGAACTCACCGGCGGGGGACGCTCTCAGGATTTCACCGTCAGCTCGTTCTTCACGCTTTTGACGCCGCTTACGGTCTTGGCAATCGCCTCCGCCCGATCGGCCTGCGCCCGATTCGCCACCTGGCCGGTCAACAGCACCACGCCATCCTGGGTGACCACCTTAACGTGGCGGGAAGGCACGATGTCATCCGCCAACAGTTTGGCTTTGATGGTGCTGGTGGTCAGCGCGTCGTCTGCATACCCGGTAACCGACTGCATGCCACTGCCATCCTTCACCTGCAATTTATCGCTAACCGATTTTACCCCTTCGGTCTGGGCGGCGATTTTCACCGCGTTGGTCGCCATCTGCTGGCTGGCGATAAAACCGCTGAGCGTCACCACGCCATCGTGGGTAGCGACGGCAATATCGTTGCTGTCAAGCGTTTCATCTTTTATCAGCGCCCCTTTCACCCTGGCCGTGAGGGTGCTGTCATCCACATAGTTCGTGGCCTGTTGTATGGAGCTATCGATTTTTTTACCGGCCGTATCCGCGATGCGCTGCGCCTGCTGAACCAGCGTTTCCTGCTCCGCCTGAGCCTGGCCGCTCACCAGCACCGTACCCAGTAATACCGCCGCCAGTGAAAGTGCATGTTGAGCCGAAAAGACATATTTCGTCGAAAGTGCAATCTTGGTCTTTTTCATCGATACCTTCCTTATCGTTGTAGCCGGCTTCACCCTGGCGACGACGCTCAATCCGGAACGTTCCGCCACACCGACATCAGATTATTCAGTCATTCAATCCAATAAAATAAAAACAACAAGCTGCTATTGAATAAGGTAAAAGTTAAATAAACCAAAAAAGTAACACAGCGTTAACTATAGACAACGGCAGTCAAAAGCCCAGCGCCGGAAGCGCGGCAAGCGGTGATTTCGGATTTGTCTGGGGCGGGAAAACAACGGGAAAAAGCCAGCATGCACTGATCACTCAGCGCCTATCTGATGATTGGCTAATACCAAAAGCGCGCCCACGCCAGACGGAGTGGGCGGCAAACCGACGATCAATGCTCGCGGGTTTTGTGGAATTTCACGTCAGGATAACGTTCCTGCGCAAGATTGAGGTTAACCATCGTCGGTGCTACATACGTCAGGTTGTCGCCGCCATCCAGCGCCAGATTCAACTCGTTCTTACGTTTGAACTCCTCGAATTTCTTCACGTCGCCGCACTCGACCCAACGGGCGGTAGAGACGTTAACCGATTCGTATACCGCTTCCACGTTGTATTCGGTTTTCAGGCGCGCAACCACCACGTCGAACTGCAACACCCCGACCGCACCGACGATCAGGTCGTTGTTGATAAGCGGCCTGAACACCTGCACCGCGCCCTCTTCGGAAAGCTGCACCAGCCCCTTGAGCAACTGTTTCTGCTTGAGCGGGTCACGCAGGCGGATACGACGGAACAGCTCCGGCGCAAAGTTGGGAATACCAGTGAATTTCAGATCTTCGCCCTGAGTAAAGGTATCGCCAATCTGAATGGTGCCGTGGTTGTGCAGGCCGATAATATCGCCAGGCCAGGCTTCTTCCACATGGGAACGATCGCCGGCCATGAACGTCAGCGCATCCGAAATTACCACGTCTTTACCGGTACGCACCTGACGCAGCTTCATCCCTTTTTCGTAGCGGCCGGACACCACGCGCATGAACGCCACGCGGTCGCGGTGTTTCGGGTCCATGTTGGCCTGAATCTTGAAGACAAAGCCGGTGAATTTTTCTTCGTCGGCGCTGACCACGCGTGCATCGGTCTGACGCGGCATCGGCGTCGGCGCCCAGGATACCAGCCCGTCCAGCATGTGATCGACGCCGAAGTTCCCCAACGCCGTACCGAAAAACACCGGCGTCAGCTCGCCATTCAGGAACGCATCGCTCTCGAATTCGTGCGACGCGCCTTTCACCAGTTCCAGTTCTTCGCGCAACTGCGCCGCCAGATCTTCACCTACCGCCTGATCCAGCTCCGGGTTATCCAGCCCTTTGACAATGCGCACCGCCTGAATGGTATGCCCCATACCGCTCTGATAAAGATAGGTTTCGTCTTTGTACAGGTGGTACACGCCTTTGAACAGCTTGCCGCAGCCAATCGGCCAGGTAATCGGCGCACAGGCGATATTCAGTTCGTTTTCTACCTCGTCCAGCAATTCCATCGGGTCGCGGATATCACGGTCGAGTTTATTCATGAAAGTCAGGATCGGCGTATCGCGCAGACGGGTCACTTCCATCAGCTTGCGGGTCCTGTCCTCAACGCCTTTGGCGGCGTCGATCACCATCAAACAGCAGTCGACGGCGGTCAGCGTACGGTAGGTATCTTCCGAGAAGTCTTCGTGCCCTGGGGTATCCAGCAGGTTGACCAGACATTCGCGGTAAGGGAACTGCATCACCGAGGTGGTGATCGAGATACCACGCTGTTTTTCCATCTCCATCCAGTCGGATTTGGCATGCTGGTTGGAGCCGCGCCCTTTGACCGTACCGGCGACCTGAATCGCTTGTCCGAACAGCAGCACTTTTTCCGTAATGGTGGTTTTACCGGCGTCGGGGTGAGAGATAATGGCGAATGTCCGACGTTTCGAGACTTCGCGGGCGTATTCACTTGGAGACATGTTATTCAGGCTTCTTTAGCTAGTGAGGCGCCGACACCCACCACGTGACAACTCATCACATAAGGAATGCCGCACCAGACAAAATAGAAAACAGAGACAGATAAACCTGTCTGATGCCAATCAGTTAAGCCATCAGGGCACGCGGTAAGCACGGCCAAACGGCTGAAAGATTCCTCTAAGCACTTTTACACGCGTTTTCCCCCACACTGGCTTAAGTGACAGGCATCGTAGCGACAGATGGATAAGCGCAGCATTTTCTCCGATTTAGCGGCCCGGCACAATCAATCATCACGCAAACACGGCGGAGATAACGCAAACGACCTACCCGCGCCTGTTTATGGTGGCGACGCGACGTCGGTGACCGGCCAGCCTTGTCTCAGGGTTGATGGGTTTTGTTGTCGTCCGGCACGGCCGGGTGATCGTCATTGGCGGGCTCATCATCCTGAACCGACGCATTGGCAGTCAGTAGATAAGGCGACTGTTGCCAGCGGGAACGGCGATGCTGCAACAGGGTACGGGCCAAAATAATCCCTATCGCCAACGCCATCAGGATCATCAACCGCAGAATGTTGGTAGTGTTGTCCACCTGACGCGCTTCCGTCGCCAGCACATGGGTATCAAGCGTAATACGCAGAAAACCGATCGGCCCTTCTTTACTGTTGAGCGGTTCCACCAGTTGGTGATTGAAGTAGCTGCCGGCGCGGCTCCCGTCCAGCGCCAGCCGGTCACGCACGGCGACCTGCTCACCCACATGCGCCACCAGCGTGCCATCCTGCAAGTATAAGGCGGCATCGAGAATACGGCTGTGATCGGTCAGTTGCTGCAACGTTTCCTCAATTTTGCTGCTGTTATCGACGTTACTTTCCAACAACGGCGTCAGATTAAATGCCACCTGCCGCGCCAGCGTACGCGCCAGCTCCTCTACTTGCTCGGAACGCGCCATCTGATGACTCAGGCTGAAATAAGACGCCCCTTGCAGTAAAACGACCAGCAGTGCCAGACAGATCAGCACAATGACCGTGCGATGTAAGCGAAATTTAATCCGGGCCCGAACCATGGGAATACCTGCGCGATTTGGATACTTTCATGTTGCCAGAAGCGTTGGCGATAGGATAGCTTGTTGCGTTGATTTGTGACCATCCACCCCGTCATGCCACTACCCGCAGGAAAGGATATTTAACCCATGTCGAACCGTTTGACCTATAGCGATCTGCCCGATGAGATCAACTGCTGGCCAAATTTACCGCTATCGCTGAGTGACGATGAAGTCATGCCGCTCGACTACCGCGCCGGCAATACCGGCTGGTTGATGTATGGCGATGTGCTCGACAAATATCTGTTATCCCGTATCCAGCGCCGTCTGGATGATCCGCTGGTGGTTGTCAGCGCCTGGAGCGTGGACGACTATCAAGTGGTGCGGTTGGCCGGCATTCTGACGCCGCGCATCACCAAAGTCGCTCACGAGCTGGGGCTGGATGTCGCGCCGATGGGCAATACCCCGAGTTTGCGTTCGCCCGGCCTGCTGGTAATGGACATGGATTCCACCGCCATCCAGATCGAATGTATCGATGAAATCGCCAAACTGGCCGGCACCGGCGAGCTGGTAGCGGAAGTGACCGAACGCGCCATGCGCGGCGAACTGGATTTTGCCGCCAGTCTGCGCCAGCGTGTCGGCACGCTGAAAGGCGCCGACGCCAACATTCTGCGTCAGGTTAGGGAAACGCTGCCGCTGATGCCGGGGTTGAAAAACATGGTTAAACAGTTGCAGGAGGCGGGTTGGCATCTGGCTATCGCGTCCGGCGGCTTCACCTATTTCGCCGACTACCTGCGTGATGAGCTGGGTCTGGTGGCGGCAGTCGCCAACGAAATGGGGATGCGAGACGGGAAACTGACCGGTGAAGTGACAGGCCCCATCATCGATGCGAAATATAAAGCCGATACGCTGCGTCAACTGGCGGAAAAGCTGGCGATCCCACCGCATCAAACCGTTGCCATCGGCGACGGCGCCAACGATCTGTTGATGATCAAAGCAGCCGGGCTGGGCATTGCCTATCACGCCAAACCCAAAGTTAACGAACAGAGCGCGGTCAGCATTCGCCATGCCGACCTGACCGGCGTATTGTGCATTCTTAGCGGTAGCCTGCGGCATGAAAAGAGCTGAGCCACAGCATACAACCGGCGATAACACGCAGTAAAAAAGCCAGCGCAGTAAACAGGAGGGAATTCATGGCCAAAGCCGTCAAACGCGCCTTTGTCTGTAATGAATGCGGGGCCGACTACCCACGCTGGCAGGGGCAATGCAGTGCCTGCCACGCCTGGAATACCATCACCGAGGTGCGCCTGGCCGCCGCGTCCTCCTCCTCACGCAGCGACCGTTTTTCCGGTTACGCCGGGGACAGCGGCAGCGTCAGCCGGGTGCAGAAACTGTCGGAAATCAGTCTGGAAGCGTTGCCGCGCTTTTCCACCGGTTTTCAGGAGTTCGATCGGGTACTGGGCGGCGGCGTGGTGCCCGGCAGCGCCATTCTGATCGGCGGCAACCCCGGCGCCGGTAAAAGTACGCTGTTGCTGCAAACCCTGTGCAAGCTGGCCGAGCAGATGAAAACCCTGTATGTCACCGGCGAAGAATCCCTCCAGCAGGTGGCGATGCGCGCCCACCGCCTCGGCCTGCCCGCCCAGCACATTAATATGCTGTCGGAAACCAGCATTGAGCAAATTTGCCTGATTGCCGAGCAGGAACAGCCGAAACTGATGGTGATCGACTCCATTCAGGTGATGCATCTGGCGGATATCCAGTCGTCTCCCGGCAGCGTGGCGCAGGTGCGGGAAACCGCTGCTTACCTGACGCGCTTCGCCAAAACCCGCGGCGTGGCGATCGTCATGGTCGGCCACGTCACCAAAGACGGCTCGCTGGCCGGCCCGAAAGTGCTGGAACACTGCATCGACTGTTCGGTGCTGCTGGACGGTGACGCCGATTCCCGTTTCCGTACCCTGCGCAGCCACAAAAACCGTTTTGGCGCCGTCAACGAACTGGGCGTATTCGCCATGACCGAGCAAGGGCTACGGGAAATCAATAACCCGTCCGCCATTTTCCTGAGCCGGGGCGATGAAATCACGTCGGGCAGTTCGGTGATGGTGGTATGGGAAGGCACCCGGCCACTGCTGGTAGAAATTCAGGCACTGGTGGACCACTCGATGATGGCGAATCCACGTCGGGTCGCCGTCGGGCTGGAGCAAAACCGGCTGGCTATCTTGCTGGCGGTGCTGCATCGCCACGGCGGGTTGCAGATGTCGGATCAGGACGTGTTCGTCAATGTGGTGGGCGGCGTCAAGGTCACGGAAACCAGCGCCGACCTGGCGCTGCTGCTGTCGCTGGTCTCCAGCTTTCGCGACCGGCCGTTGCCGCAGGATCTGGTGGTGTTCGGCGAGGTCGGGCTGGCCGGTGAAATCCGCCCGGTGCCAAGCGGCCAGGAGCGTATCACCGAAGCCGCCAAACATGGTTTTAAGCGTGCTATCGTGCCGTTTGCCAATATGCCGAAAAAACCGCCCGCCAATATGCAGGTGATGGGGGCGAAAAAACTCTCGGACGCACTGGCGATCCTGGATGATCTGTAATTTCCATTAGGCTTTACTTGCCGGAACGTTAATATGGCAGAGCGTTATCCGCTACATCGGAGTATCAGACCATGTCTCCCTACGATTACCTGAAAACAGCCATCAGACAAAAAGGCTGTACCCTGCAACAGGTCGCCGACGCCGCGGGTATGACCAAAGGCTATTTGAGCCAGTTGCTCAATGCCAAAATCAAAAGTCCCAGCGCGCAGAAACTGGAGTCGCTGCACCGTTTCCTGGGGCTGGAATTCCCTTATCAGCAAAAAAGCATCGGCGTGGTGTTCGGCAAGTTCTACCCGCTGCATACCGGCCACATTTACCTGATTCAGCGCGCCTGCAGCCAGGTGGACGAACTGCATGTGATTCTGGGCTACGATGAGCCGCGCGACCGCCTGCTGTTTGAACACAGCTCCATGTCGCAACAACCCACCGTCAGCGATCGCCTGCGCTGGCTGCTGCAAACCTTCAAGTATCAGAAAAATATCCATATTCATGCCTTCAACGAACAGGGCATGGAACCCTACCCGCACGGCTGGGACGTGTGGAGCCGCGGCATCAAACAATTCATGGCGGAAAAAGGTATCGACCCTCAATACGTCTATACCAGTGAAGAGCAGGACGCGCTGCAGTACAAAGAACACCTCGGCATTGAAGCCGTGCTGATCGACCCGAAACGCTCCTTTATGAGCATCAGCGGCGCGCAGATCCGTCAGGATCCGTTCCGCTACTGGGAGTATATCCCCACCGAGGTGAAGCCGTTCTTCGTGCGCACCGTGGCGGTTCTGGGGGGAGAATCCAGCGGCAAATCCACGATGGTCAACAAATTAGCCAATATATTCAACACTACCAGCGCCTGGGAATACGGCCGGGATTACGTGTTCTCCCATCTGGGCGGCGACGAAATGGCGCTACAGTATTCAGATTACGACAAAATCGCCCTCGGCCAGGCTCAGTATATTGATTTCGCTGTGAAATACGCCAACAAGGTGGCGTTTATCGACACCGATTTCATCACTACGCAGGCGTTTTGCAAAAAGTATGAAGGCCGTGAACACCCGTTCGTGCAGGCGCTGGTTGAAGAGTACCGCTTTGATCTGGTGATTCTGCTGGAAAACAACACCCCCTGGGTGGCGGATGGCTTGCGCAGTCTTGGCAGCGCGGCGGATCGCAAAGCGTTTCAGGATGTGCTTAAGAATATGCTGGCGGAAAATAACGTGCCGTACGTTCATGTCACCGAATCCGACTACGACAGCCGCTTTCTGCGCTGCGTGGAGCTGGTGCAGCAGATGCTCGGGCACGACCAGCAAACACCGATGCCAGCGGTAGGCTAACCCCGCCGCCGCTCACAGGCTCGCAACCCGCGTTACCAGCGCCAGTGCTGAGAAGGCGTGATGATTTCCGGCAACGGCACGTCCCAGCTTTCTACCGGTAACGCCGTCACCTGCTGGCAGTCATGCGCCAGCCCGATAGGATAAGGACCGCGCGCTCGCCAGTGTTGCAACGTGCGGTCATAAAATCCACCGCCCATGCCCAACCGTTGCCCGTCGGCATCAAACGCCACCAACGGCGTCAGCAGCACATCCAGTTGTTCAACCGGCAATACGTCGCGCACATCCAGCCGCGGTTCCTGAATCTTTAACCGGTTCCACACCAGCTCCGTTTCCGGTGCATAGCGTAGAAACAGCAGATGCCCGGCGCAAAACGGGTGCAACACCGGCAAGTAAACCTGTTTTTGTCGTTGCCATAACGCTTCGATCAATGGCCGGGTATTGAGTTCGCCGTCAAACGACAAAAACACCGCGACGCGTGCGGCATCAGCCAAACGCGTATTCGCCATCACCCGTTCAGCCGCCTGATGGGCAAAAACCGCTTGCTGCTCAGGACTGAGCGCGCGACGACGCTGACGAACCTGCTGACGAATTTGCTGGCGTAACGAGGTAACGGAAGAGAGATCGGAAGAAGTACCGGCTGAATTCATGCGCAGTCACTGTCTGTCATGCAATTAACAGGGGATAAACGAGAGGGAATCTCCGAGATGCCGCCGCAGGCTGTAACCCTTGAACCCTTGGTTCAAGGTGAACGCAACGTCGCAATCTTAAGGCTTCTCGGCCGAACCGAGCGTGCTCACCAACTACGGATCGTTACATTCTGTTGGTTGAAATATCGGCTCAGGGGACTTGCCCGCTGACGAACATCTCAGAGAAATTTTGTTCTTTCAAAGCTACCTTATCACGTCTGGCAGCGATGTGTTACCCAAAAAAAACGTACTTTTGTCAAAACGAGACGCGCTACTCAAATTGCGCGTCCTGACGCTCGGTAATACGGCCTTGCTCCAGCAACGCCTGTTCTATCGTCTGCTGCAACATGCGAATACGTTGCTCCATGTTGGCGGCATAATCGCGGGTTTTCAACCGCTCCTGCGCCAGCTCATGGCACACATTAAGTGCGGCGATGAACACCAGTTGCTCGGTATTCGTCACCCGAGTACGCACCTTGAGGTCCTGCAACCGCTGGTTAAGATCCTCCGCAGCCTGATTCAGCGCATCCTGCTGTTCTGGCGGACAATTAACTCTTAACGAACGGCCAAAAATCTGAATATCTACCGGTTGTGCAGACATGTCACCTTCCTGCCTTATTTCGTTTCACGCCCGCGTGAGGGACATCCGCTGCGCGGCCCGTGACGGTGCCGGGAAAAAGCGGGCGCTACTATATATATCCAAAATAGAAGATACAAGCCCTTTATTATACCCATAAGATCGTCAGTGATAGGGACGTTGCTCAAAACGAAAGCCGGTTGTCCTGTCGCTTGAATCCATTGGGTATACGTCTGGCGACGGAGCTTGCTGGTATAGCAACGGAGCTTGGTGGTAGCATAACACGAACGACCTGCCAACGACGATGAATGCTCATGTCTATACAGAATACACTCCCCGGTTACGACGCTATCGACCAGCTATTAAAACAGCATCAGGTTGCGCTGACCGCTGCCGAAATGCACGGCCTGTTAAGCGGTATGTTATGCGGCGGCAACCACGACGACAGTTGGAAAACGCTGACGTTTGAACTGACCAACGACGGTATGGCCTTCCCGCAAACGCTGGCCCAGCCGTTGCAACAACTGTATCAGGTTACCCGCGACACGCTGGAAGACGACGGTTTTATGTTCCAGTTATTCCTGCCGGACGACACGCTGGAACACGTTAGCGTCTTTGACCGCGCCGATGCGCTGGCCGGATGGGTCAACCATTTCCTGCTTGGCCTCGGCGTCGTTCAGCCTCGCCTGGGCAAAATGCAGGGCGAGCTGAAAGAAGCGATTGATGACCTGCGCGACATCGCTCAACTCGGCTACGACGAGGATGAAGACAAGGACGAACTGGCGCAATCGCTGGAAGAAGTGATTGAATACGTGCGGGTGGCGGCCATCATGTGCCATAACGAATTTATCCGCCCGGTGCGGACTGCGCCGGAGCAAAAAAAACCGACGCTGCATTAACGCCATTCTGCATTAACGCCATGCCGCATTGATGCCCTTTTCAGGAGCAGGTAATGAACCAACAAGAGTACCTCCGCCGACGTCTGGCTCTGCTGGACAAAATGGTCCCCGGCAGCGCGGCGATTCTGTTCGCGGCGCCGGAAGCACAACGTAACGCGGACAGCGACTATCCTTACCGCCAGAGCAGCGATTTCTGGTATTTCACCGGCTTCAACGAGCCGGAAGCCGCCCTGCTGCTGATCAAGAGCGACGAAAACCACCACCATACCGTGCTGTTCAACCGGGTGCGCGACGTCACCGCTGAAATCTGGTTCGGTCGACGTCTCGGCCAGGAAGCGGCCCCCGCCAAACTGGGCGTGGACCGCGCGCTGCCGTTTAGCGAAATCGGCGAACAACTGCATCTGCTGCTTAATGGTCTGGATGTGGTCTACCATGCACAGGGCGAATACGCTTACGCCGACAAACTGGTGTTCGCCGCGCTCGATACCTTGCGTACCGGCGGTACACGCAAAGGCTTTAGCGCACCGGCGACCTTGACCGACTGGCGGCCGTGGGTACACGAAATGCGTCTGTTCAAGTCTCCGGCGGAAATCGACATCCTGCGCCGTGCCGGCGAAATCAGCGCGCTGGCCCACACCCGTGCGATGGAAAAATGCCGCCCCGGCATGTTCGAATATCAGTTGGAAGGCGAAATCCACCACGAATTCAACCGTCACGGCGCGCGTTACCCGTCGTATAACACCATTGTCGGCAGCGGCGAAAACGCCTGCATCCTGCACTACACCGAAAATGAATGTCAGATGCGCGACGGCGATCTGGTCTTGACCGACGCCGGATGCGAATACCTGGGCTACGCAGGCGACATCACCCGCACTTTCCCGGTTAACGGCAAATTTACTCCGGCGCAGCGCGCTATTTACGACATCGTGCTGGCAGCGGAAGTGCGCGCGATCGACATGTTCGCACCGGGCCGCAGTATCCGCGAAGTGAATGAGGAAGTGGTGCGTATCATGCTGCGCGGTCTGATCAAACTCGGCATTCTGCAAGGCGATGTCGACACGCTGTTCGCCGAGCAGGCGCACCGGGCGTTTTTCATGCACGGCCTGAGCCACTGGCTGGGTATGGATGTGCATGACGTCGGCGACTACGGCACCGCCGATCGCGGCCGCACGCTGGAGCCGGGCATGGTGTTGACGGTGGAGCCGGGTCTGTACATCGCGCCGGATGCCGATGTGCCGGCGGAATATCGCGGCATCGGTATTCGTATTGAAGACGACATCGTGATCACGGCAACTGGTAATGAAGTGCTGACCGGTGACGTCGTCAAAGATCCCGATGAAATCGAAGCACTGATGGCAAGGGCGGCAGGGCGCGTCTCATGACCATCATGATTGTCGGCGGCGGAATGACGGGTGCAACGCTGGCGCTGGCGATCTCCCATCTGTCCGGTGGGCGGCTCCCGGTGGACCTGATCGAAACCCGCTCGCCGCAGGAAGACCAACACCCCGGTTTTGACGCCCGCGCCATTGCACTGGCGCAGGGCACCTGTATGCAGTTGGACGCCATCGGCGTCTGGTCAACGCTGTCCCCCATCGCGACCCCGATCACCCGCGTACACGTCAGCGATCAGGGCCACGCCGGGCGGGTACAGCTGCAAGCCGGCGATTACCGGGTGCCGGCGTTGGGTCACGTGGTCGAACTGCACGATGTCGGCAAACGTCTGTTCTCGTTATTACAACATGCGCCCGGTGTACGGTTGCATTGCCCGGCAACGGTAGACAGCCTGCAACGGGGAGAAAATAACGTCTCACTGTGGCTGGACAACGGTACTCGCCTGAACGGGCAACTACTGGTGGCCGCCGACGGTTCGCGCTCCCGGCTGGCGCAATACGCAGGCATTCAATGGCAGCACACGCCTTATGACCAGGTGGCGATTATCGCCAACGTTGCCACGGCACAAGCCCATCAGGGCCGGGCTTATGAGCGCTTCACCGCCCACGGCCCGCTGGCGCTACTGCCGATGAGTAAAGGCCGTAGCTCACTGGTGTGGTGCCACCCGCTATCACAACAGACCGAAATAGCCGGCTGGAGTGATGCGCAATTTCGTCAGCGGTTACAGCACGCATTCGGCTGGCGGCTCGGCGCCATCACCCATATCGGTAAGCGCCATAGCTACCCGCTGGCGCTGTCGGCCGCTAATCAGCATGTCAGCCACCGTATGGCGCTGGTAGGCAATGCGGCGCAAACCCTGCACCCCATCGCCGGACAAGGATTCAACCTCGGCCTGCGCGACGTGATGACGCTGGCGGAGACGCTGGTGACAGCGGTTGAACAAGGGGAAGATCCCGGCAGCCAAACCGTACTGCAACGCTATCAACACCGCCGCCAACCGGATCAGCACACCACCGTCGCGTTGACCGACGGGCTGGTGCGTGTCTTTTCCAACCGCCTGTTCCCGATGGAAGTCGGGCGGAATCTGGGGCTAATGGCGATGAACAATCTGCCGCTGCTGCGTGACGTGCTGGCACGGCGTACGCTGGGCTGGGTGGAACGTTAAACAGACAGGAATTCATGCTCTATGCAATCATTTGATGTGGTTATCGCCGGTGGGGGAATGGTCGGGCTGGCGCTGGCCTGCGGTCTGCAAGGCAGTGGGCTGAGCGTTGCGGTGCTGGAAAAGCAGGCCACCACCGAACCGCTGGCAAATGGCCCGCATGCGCTTCGCGTATCCGCCATCAATGCCGCCAGCGAAGCACTGCTGCGCAAGCTCAACGTCTGGTCGGGCATTGCCGCACAGCGACTCAGCCCTTACAACGACATGTATGTCTGGGATAAAGACAGCTTCGGCAATATTCGTTTTTGCGGCGAAGAGTTCGGTTTTTCCCGCCTCGGCCACATTATCGAAAACGACGTTATCCAATGGGCGCTGTGGCAACAAGCGTCCCAGTCGCGGGATATCACCCTGCTGGCACCCGCTGCGCTGCGGCAGGTCGCCTGGGGCGAGAACGAAGCCTTCATTACGCTGGAAGACGGCGGCATGCTCACCGCCCGGCTGGTGGTCGGAGCAGACGGCGCGCACTCCTGGCTGCGACAACACGCCGACATTCCGCTGACCTTTTGGGACTACGGCCATCATGCACTGGTCGCCAACATCCGTACTGAACAGCCGCACGGCGCTACTGCCAGTCAGGTCTTTCACGGCGAAGGTATTCTGGCGTTTCTGCCGCTCAGCGACCCGCATCTCAGCTCCATTGTTTGGTCGCTGCCGCCGCAACGCGCTCAGCAACTGCGCGAACTGCCTGCCGAAGAATTTGTCAGGCAACTGGCCATCACCTTCGATATGCGGCTGGGGCTGTGTCAGTTGGAGAGCGACCGGCAAACCTTCCCGCTCACCGCGCGTTATGCCCGCAGTTTTGCCGCCCACCGGCTGGTGCTGACGGGTGATGCGGCACACACCATTCATCCGCTGGCAGGCCAGGGCGTCAACCTTGGTTTTATGGATGTGGCGGAACTGATTGCCGAGCTTAAACGGCTACAGGCACAAGGGAAAGACATCGGCCAGCACCTGTATCTGCGGCGCTACGAGCGGCGTCGTAAGCACAGTGCCGCGATGATGCTGGCGAGTATGCAGGGCTTCCGTACCCTGTTCGCCGGTTCCCACCCGGTCAGTAGCCTGCTGCGCGATGTCGGCCTGAAGCTGGCGGATACATTGCCGGGCATCAAGCCGACACTGGTACGTCAGGCGATGGGGCTGAATGACTTGCCGGAATGGCTGGATCACGCCGGATAAGCTGCCCCCTCGGACTGCGTGCATTCTGGCGCAGTCCGTCGCCCGATATACCTGCCCTGTTTTCCCTGCGTGATGTTTTCTTGAATGACGTTTTCCTGAATCGCGACGACCTGAATATCAGATAACGGCCACCATAAATATATTCAAAAGCGAGTGATGCTAATTATTTCCCATTAATAAGACATCATTTAATTATTTTAAATTGAAATTATCCGAACCAAATAAAAACACACTTCATTTATTACACACTGATTTTCTCAAACATAATAATCCGTTTAACACGTTATTTAATATACATTTCCGTCACAAGAACTCATTAATAGTCATATCACGCCAATGAACGAATACATTTTTCATAATTAGAAAAACAATTGACCTATCAGATGGATAGTGCGAATGAGTAATACTCGAACATCGGAATATAAAGGCGTATACTTTTCACAAAGACGATCGTAATCATTTAAAGGAAAGTGCATCGAAACCTAATTCAGGTGTCATGGTTTATCCATGTACCAACCTGCTCTGGGGTTTCATTCACTGTTCGTCTTTTCGTTTTTATTCCAAGGAGAAAGACTATGCAAGCTCGTACTGTAAAGGAAAAGATCATACTGGCGGTGCTGATTGGCATTATTGCCGGCATCATTTGCGCGATAGCCAAATTCGGCTGGGAAATTCCCTTCCCGCCACGCACCCCGGAAAGAGATCTCACCAACCCGCCCCAGCAATTATTACAACAGCTTGGCATGTCGTTTGATCTTTCGCATCTGACCTATCTGTTCAATGGCAATCCTCGGCCGATCATGAGTTTCATCATGCATTTCGGCTTCTCGATTACGTTTACTGTGCTGTATTGTGTGGCGGCGGAATTTTGGCCACGCATCAAACTCTGGCAAGGTGCTTTTTACGGTCTGGTACTGTGGGTGGTCTTTCACGTGGTGCTGCTGCCGTTATTCGGTACTGTCCCTGCACCGTGGGACCAACCGTTTGCCGAGCACTTCTCCGAAATCTTCGGCCACATGTTCTGTTTCTGGGTGGCGGAACTGGCACGGCGTGACTTGCGTAACCGCATCACCCACCAGTCAGAAGACAATACGCTGACAGCACAACACGCGCAGTAATCATCGTCGTCATCACCGGCCATCCGAATGGGTGGCCTGCCTGAAACGCTGCAAAGATGATTTACCGGCAACAGCCACCATCAACAAAATGCTGCCCCTACGACCTACCACAACAGCATCAAACCACATCGTAAACAGCAAAAAACTGCCCGATAGCAGAGTCAGACGTCCTGTCTTTTAATATTTTTTATAGTTCAATGAAGAAATTATATTCCCGAGCCAGCTTAGGGTATAGCAATGACAAGTAGAGAAGATGAATCTTGGGATGGAAAAAAAAGACAGTATTAAGTGCTCTGGTTACCGTAGGTGCCCTGTTCGCCTATAAATACGCTATCTGGTATACCGGGCCTTTATGCAAAAGCGTCGGAAAACAGGTACGTTAGCCGTCATCCTATCTTTATACCTTTTTAGGCATTAAAAATAATTTTTTATGCTTTTACATCATACGATCCCCTCCCTAGAGTACGTGGTTATAGCTACACTTCTTCTTTCTACGCTGATTTTTGAGGATTCAGGGAATGGCGACACACTCTGTGGCAAACAAAACATCACGACACGCCTTACTCACCGCAGGGTTGCTGTCCCTGGCGGTAAGCGCATCGCCTTTCGCCAACGCGGCAGACGCGACCACAACCCCGGTGCAGGGCGGTACGCTCAATATCGGGCTCGGCAGCGACACCCCGGTGATCGACCCCTCGATTACCGCTTACTCCGTGGCGGCGCTGGTCGCTCGCAACGTGGTAGATTCGCTGGTTGGTCAGGCGGAAGACAACCGTTTTACCCCCTGGCTGGCTGAACGCTGGGAAATCAACGACAACAACACCCGTTATACTTTCCACCTACGTAAAGACGTCACGTTCAGTGACGGTACCAAACTGGATGCGGCGGCGGTGAAATACAATCTGGACCGTATTCTCGACCCGAAAACCACCTCCAGTTACGCGAAATCGCTGCTGGGGCCGATCGATAACATCGCCACACCAGACGACTACACGGTGGTGATCAGCTATAAGAGCCCGTTTGCCGCACTGTTACAGGGGCTGAGCCTGCCGTATTTAGGTATTCAGTCGCCGACGTACCTGAAAAATACCCCGAATACCAGCAACACGCTGGTCGGCTCCGGGCCGTTTATTCTGGAATCGTTCGTCAAAGGCAGCGGTAGCCGCCTGAAAAAACGTCCGGATTACCACTGGGGGCCGGGTTATGCCGCGCATACCGGTCCGGCGTATCTGGATAAAATCGAATTCAAATACCTGCCGGAATCGTCAGTGCGCCTTGGCGCATTGAGCAGCGGCCAGGTACAGGCGATTGACGCCGTGCCGCCGGCCAATGCCGCCGCACTGAAAAAAGATACCCGCCTGGATGTGATCACCCGAGAAAACCCCGGCGTTAACCGCGTGCTCTACCTGAACACCTCTAAAGGCCCGTTTCAGGACGTCAACGTACGCCGCGCCTTCTTGCATGCGGTGGATGCCGCCTCGGCAACGAAAGTCGCGTTCTTCGGCACGCTGAAAGCCGCGGATAGCGTTCTTGGCCCATCCACGCTGTATTACGACAAATCCGCCGCCGCGCTGGGGGGTTTTGACCTGAAAAAAGCCAATCAGTTGCTGGACGAAGCAGGCTGGAAAACCAAAGACGGCGAAGGTTACCGCACCAAAGACGGCAAACGCCTGACGGTGCATTTCGTCTACAGTACCGGTTCGTCGGAAGCGGCGGAGATAACCCTGTTTCAGGCGGTACAGTTCCAGGTGAAAAAGGCCGGTATCGACGTCCAGCTCAATCCGGTGGACAGCGGAGGTTTTACCAGCCGCACCAACGATAACGACTACGACATCGCTTCTAACTACTTTGTACGCGCCGAACCGGATATTCTGCGCACGGTGTTCGACTCTAACTACATTCCACCCAACGGCAACAACTTCACCCGCACCCACTCGCTGGATGACAAGCTGAGAAAAGCCATCGGCGCCGGCGATGCCGAACGCCAGCAGTTGTATAGCGAAATCCAGCGTGAGCTGCTTGATCAGGCTTACGCGGTGCCGCTGTTCGTTCCAGCCTACCAGTTGGGCCTGTCGAAGAAAGTGCAGGGCATTAGCTGGGCCACCAACGCCAAACCGAACTTCTATGATGTCTGGATTAAACCGTAACCTGGCCGTCACGGCTCTCCAGCGACTCTTCACCATCGTGGCTGTGCTCTGGGGCGCAGCCACACTGACGTTTATTGCCGTCAAACTGATCCCCGGCGATCCGGTGGCTATCCTGAGCGGCGGCGATAACGTGGTGGATGAGGCGTACCGGGCGGCGCTGATCAAGCAGTTTGGGCTCGATCAGCCGCTGTGGATGCAATACCTGCGTTACTGCGGACAGGCACTGCAAGGCGATTTCGGCATCAGCTATCAGTACCGCCAACCGGTAGTCGCACTGATTGGCGATGCCATGCGGGAAACCGTCCAGCTGGCGATTAGCGCGTTAGCACTGGCTTTGCTGCTGTCAATTCTCAACGCGTTGCTGACCGCCGGGCGCCATGCCCGGCTACGGGCGCTGATGTCCTGGCTGGAACTGACGCTACTCAGTACGCCGGTCTACTGGGTCGGCATCGTGCTGCTTAGCGTGTTCAGTTTCCGCCTGCAATGGTTTCCGGTGATGGGCAACGACGGGCTGATATCGCTGGTGTTGCCGGTCGTCACCCTGAGTCTGCCGCTGGCGGCGCTGCTGAGCCAGGTACTGCGCGACGGACTGGAAGAGGCGCTGTCGCAGCCATTCGCGCTGACGGTGCGTACCCGTGGCGTCAGCGAAAGCTGGCTGCGCCTGCGCCATGGTCTGCGCCACGGCGCGCTGGCGGCCTCAACGCTGACCGGCACTTTGCTGGCAGGCGTGCTGAGCGGTTCGGTACTGACCGAAACCGTGTTCGGCCGCGCCGGCATCGGCCAGATTACCCTGCACGCCATCGAAAGCCGCGACATGCCGCTGGTGCTGGGACTGGTGATGCTGTCCGCCTTGCTGTTTGTCGTCATCAACCTGCTGGTGGATGCGTTATATCTGCTGATCGACCCCCGTTTGAGAAAAAAGGCGAGCGCCCATGAGCAGTGAACCTTTAACCTATAAGCCATTACCCCCGAAACCTGTAACAGGTAGTGAGCCTCTGATGCGGATACGCACGTTCCATCGCACCGCTTATCGCAGCCCCTGGCTGGCACCGGCAACGTTGTTGCCGGCCGCCGCCGTGCTGCTGTTGCTGCTGGCGGTGTTTTTCCCATCGCTGTTCACGCACCGCCTGCCGGATGAGATGGACATGGAGGCGGTGCTCCAGCCCCCCAGCGCAGACCATTGGTTCGGCACCGACCCGCTCGGGCGCGATGTGTTCACCCGCGTGGTGTACGGTACTTCGCTGTCGCTGAGCATCGGCGTCGGCGCGATGCTAACAGCCTGCCTCGGCGGTGTGTTGCTGGGCGCGTTGTCGGCACTGGCGCCGTTGCCGGTACGCCGCCTACTGGTGCGGTTGCTGGATATCATGCTGGCGTTCCCGGAAATGTTGCTGGCGCTGCTGGTGATCGCGGTGCTGGGCCGCGGCCCGGAAAACACACTGCTGGCGGTCGGGTTGGCCGGCGTCGCCGGTTATGCCCGACTGGTGCGATCGCAGGTGTTGCAGGTAAAACTGTCCGGCTACGTGGAGCACGCCGTCGCGCTGGGCGAACATCCGCTGTACATCGTGGTGCGCCATATCATTCCCAACACCTTACGGCCGTTGTTGATTCTGGCAACCATCGGCGTGGGCAATGCGGTGTTGTCCGCCTCGGCGCTGAGTTTCCTCGGGCTTGGCGTGGTGCCGCCTACCGCTGAATGGGGCGCGCTGTTGGCCGACGGCCGCAACTTTCTGGATATCGCGCCTTGGGTCAGCCTGTTTCCCGCCAGCGTTGTAGCGCTGTCGGTCATCGTCATCACCCTGCTGGGCAGGCGTTTGCAGGCCATTCTGGCCAAGGGGGCGGCATGAGTCAGTCTACTTCGCAGCCGTTGTTGCGCGTCGAAGGGCTAAACGTCACCTTCCCCAGCCCGCATGGGCCGGTGGAGTCGGTACGTAACCTCTCTTTCCAGGTCAATCCCGGTGAAATTCTGGCGCTGGTGGGGGAATCCGGCTCCGGTAAATCGGTCACCGCCCGCACGCTGGTCGGGCTGGCGGGTGAACGAGCGCAGATTCAGGCCAATGCCATTGAGCTGGTGCGCCACGACGGCAGCCGGTGCGATCTGCAACAACTGAGTGCCCGCCAATGGCAACAGGTACGCGGCCGGGAAATCGGTTTTGTGCTGCAGGATGCGCTGGTATCGCTCGATCCGCTACGGCGCATCGGGCAGGAAGTGGCGGAGCCGCTGCTGACCCATAAACTGGCAGCGCGTCACGACGTGGCGACGCGCGTCGCTGAGCTGCTGGCGCAGGTCGGCATTCCCGATCCGGCTAATCGCGCGGCACAATATCCGCATGAGCTGTCCGGCGGTTTGCGCCAGCGGGCGCTGATTGCCTCGGCGCTGGCCGCCGGGCCAAAACTGTTGATCGCCGATGAACCCACCACCGCGCTGGATGCCACCGTGCAGCAACAGGTACTCAAGCTGTTTACCGCACTGGCGCAGGCTGGGCACGGCGTGCTGCTGATCACCCACGATCTGGCGGTGGTATCGCAAGTCGCCGATCGGGTCATGGTGATGCAGAAAGGTGCACTGGTGGAACGCGGTCCGGCACGGCAGGTGCTGTCCGCGCCGCAACACCCGTACACCCGCCGGCTGCTGGCCGCCATTCCGACCGCCGCCACCCGCGGCAACTGGCTGGCGGGAGAAAACCCACTCAGCCCGCAAGCATCGGTCCTGCTCTCTTCCGCCGGCGAATCAGGCGCAAACAATGGGCCGGCACTGCAAGTCGACGGCGTATCCGTCTCGTTCAAACGCCCGGACGGCAGCCGCATGACGGCGGTGAATAACATTTCGCTGACGGTAGAACACGGAGAAACACTGGGTATCGTCGGTGAGTCCGGTTCCGGCAAAACTACGCTCGGGAAGGTGGTGCTGGCGTTGCAGTCACCGGACAGCGGTGAAGTACGCTTGTCCGGCCGCCCCTGGAGCACGCTTTCTGAACGGGAGCGTCGTCCGTTACGCGCCCGGATTCAAACCATTACCCAGGATCCGCTCAGCTCATTCGATCCACAGTTCACCATTGAACAGATCCTGCTGCAGCCATTACGGCTACGACGTGATCTGAGCCCGCAAGCCCGCCGGCAGCGTATTCTTGCCCTGCTGGATCTGGTGGGGCTGTCGCCAACGTTGCTCGTCAGACGGCCGCAATCATTGTCCGGCGGGCAACGCCAGCGAATCTCCATCGCTCAGGCGCTGGCGGCGGAGCCGGAGGTGCTGATTTGCGACGAGCCGGTATCGGCGCTGGATGTCACCACGCAGGCGCAGGTGCTGGACCTGCTGGTCGCGTTGCAGCAACGTCTGCACCTGTCGATGGTGTTTATCTCCCACGATTTGGGCGTGGTGCAACACATGAGCCATCGGATTGCAGTGATGAAAGACGGCGACGTGGTGGAACGCGGCACCGTGGAACAGATTTTCAATCAACCACAGCACCCGTATACCCGACAATTACTTTCCACCGTCGCCCCGGTGGTCATTAATCGGCAAAATAACGATATTTACGCCTGACGTTATTTCAATGCGCCATCATGAAAATGACATTTTCAATTAACAGGAACATGTTATTTATGATGGCGTACTTCCCCCCACTTATAAAAACACTTATTAATCAAAAAGAAATAATCACATCAAGAAAACAATAATTTCATTGATACCAATATTCGCATTCTGATATAAACACTTACAAATGGACTTCTAACACAACCACTGGGATATATATGGCCAACATTATTTACCTGACACTGCAAGGTGACAAACAGGGTTTGATTTCTGCAGGATGCTCCACATCGTCATCAATAGGTAATAAATATCAATCCGGCCATGAAGACGAAATTTTCATTTATGAATTCTTTGGTCATTTAAGCCGTGCCGATAATGTTTCTTTTCTCCCCATCCAGATAAAAAAACCGATTGATAAGTCCACACCATTAATTGCACAAGCACTCAACGATAATGAAACGCTCACCTGCGAGTTCTCTTTTTATCGTACCAGCACGACGGGTGGCAATGAGCTGTATTTCAAAATCAAACTACTCGGTTCCATCATTACTGATATCAGTTACGTTTACCCACATTCGTTGACGCACAATGATGAACAACCACACGAAAGCGTACACTTCAAGTTCCATACTATTGAATGGGAGCATGTTGTCGCCAGAACTAACTCATACCTGTTCTGGAAAGACGCAGCGAGTTAACAGACAGCAATGATTCAATTATCCATTAACTCACCAAAATAGACCATACATCTGAAAAAGGAATTCTATGGCGTTGCAAGGAAAGTTTATCGTCAACAATGCTGACTACTCACCATTAACGTTGTTGGGTGTGGGGACGTTTATGGCGTTTTCTGGCGATGAAATTTATCGTAACCGAGGAGGATGTACAGCCGTACCTGAAGCAGGCCCGATTCCCGAAGGGCGATACTGGATAGTTGATAGGCCAACCGGAGGTATCCGCTCTCAATCGTGGACATGGCTCAAAGACCAATGGAATACTATTACCGGTACTCCGTCAAATCATAGTGAGTGGTTTGGTTTATACCGTCATGATGGCCAAATCGATGATTATACTTGGATTAATGGAGTAAGAAGAGTAAATTTCCGATTACATCCTGTTGGTGGTCGTGGAATATCTCTTGGATGCATAACTCTACGGCATTACTCTGATTTTGCTACTATTCGGGCTGCCTTGTTAAGGACAAAAAAACAATCCATACATAATACAGGTCTTGAGGCTTATGGAATCATCGAGGTGGTAGCTCATGGCAACACTTGCCCGTAGAGTATTTAAGACGTTGTTATTTTTCGTCCTTTATTACCTATCACTACGGTATATTCATCCCTACCCGATAATCTTTACCCGCAGCATGACCGATCAGCTTGTCACCGTTGCCAACTATCTGGGATTTAGCGATCCGGAATGGTTCTATCTGCTGGCGGTGTTAATGATTAATATGATGCTCACCGTAGCGCTATACGGGTTAAGTATAAGAGCATGGAAATACTATCAATCGATGAAATATTCATCAGAAAATAAAAAATTGCCGATGACCACGTTTATTCACAGGATGATAAAAACTCTACTATTTATTGTCTTATTTTTTCTCTCGGTACGTTATGTGCACACTTACCCGATCCCTATGCCCAAAGAGCAGGTTACGCTGCTTTTCAAGTTGTCTGCCGCATTAGGTATTCGTGATCCAGAAGATCTTTATATCTCGTCCATGTTGATTATTGAGCTGATAACCACAATAGCGGCCTATATCTTAATCATGAAAACATGGCAACGATATAATAACAAAACAAAAATTGATGGAAATTTATGATTTTTATTAAAACCACATTATTTAACAACATCATCAAGATGACTATTAAATCTAAAAAAATCTTCCATTATACTCTAAAGAAACTCCTATTTATTGCTTTATTCCTTCTGGCTATTCGCTATGTCCATACTTACCCTGTCCCACTGACTCGGAAATAAACCGATCTGTTAGTAACACTATCAGAAAACGTGGGCTGGAAAGACCCTGAATTGTTCTACATCACGGTGATGTCAATTATCGATCTGATCGCCGCTACGCTCGCTTATGTAGCGATCATAAAACTCTGGCGTTATTACCGCACCTCGCGTTCAACACGTCAGCCTTTATCGAAATAATAATAACCTCCCCCCTACCTTCACACCTTGCCGCCGGCCTGAAAACGCTGCCGGTAACCGCTGGGGGTAACGCCGAACGCCTGATGGAATACCACGGAAAAATAATTGCTGTCGTCAAAACCGCATTCGGCCGCCACTTCACTGATGGTTTGCCGGTTGTGGCGCAGTAATTCCATCGCCCGACACAGCCGCAACTGACGCAAATACTGCGCTACGCTCATGCCGGTCTGTTGTTTGAAGCGACTACGCAGGCTACGCATACTGAGGCCGTGCAACTGGCAGAAATCCTCCAGCCGAAACGGCCGGGCGATACTGGCGCGTAGCGCATTCATCAATAGGTCCAGTTGCTGGGCATCCGCCAGTTGGGTGCTTTCCGGCGCGTAGCGATAACGCAGCGCCAGCAGCGCAATCTGCAACAGCAGCACTTCGCTGAGCTGTAGCGACAGCGGGTCCGACTTCATGCACTCTTGCGCCAGATTTTCCACTTTGTCGCGCAGCGTATCCATGCTGTGGGTCGCCAGACGCCAGTAACGCTGCTGCTGCGGCACCTCGCCGCCGGGCAACAGGTTTTGCCAGTCGGTAGGCAGCGTCAGGCGATCTCGGATATAGAGGATGTTGTCCAGCTCCAAATCATGCACCGATTCGTAGCTGTGACGATCGCGGGCGGAGACATAAAACAGATCGCCGCAGGTGATGCGGTAAGGCACGTCATTCCACAGGTGCAGACCATTGCCGCGCCAGACAATCACCAGCTCGTCGAAATCGTGATGATGCAACGGAAACGCCGGCTGCGGGCTGCGCTCCGCCACCGTGACCGTGTTTTTATCGGTAAGAAAGTAATCTTCCGTTCGTAACTTCAACCCGCGGGATGGCACAGCCTGTCGCCCCTGTCACGTTAGAGCCTATCCCAGTAGGGCTATTTCACTTGCCATTTTGGCCCTGGGCAGTGCTCGAAATCCTCACGTACTACGTGTACGCTCCGGGTTCTGCGCGCTGTCTGTGCCCAAACTGGCTGCGCCAATAACGCCTAATGGGATAGGCTCTTAGTCCTCACACAGCGCCTGATGGCGCAACGCTTTAGGGGCCAGCGAAAAGGCTTTGCGGAACTGGGTGGAGAAGTGATTACTGTCACTGAAACCGCAATCATGGGCGATGGTGGTAATCGAGTCATCGCTGTGCTGCAACCGACGCCGCGCTTCCAGTAAACGCAAACGGTTCAGATAGCGTTGCGGCGTCATACCGGTGCGCTGCTTCACCTGCCGGTGCAACGTACGCAACGACAATGAAAAACGATCCGCCAGCGTTTCCCAATCCACCTCTTCGCAATAGTTATGCTGCAACCAGCCCAGCAACGCCTGAATCCCCAGGAGTTCACTGCCGTCGCCCTGCGTCTGGAAACTCTTTTGCCGCAACAGAACCAGGATCTGCAGGAACAGGCTTTCGCTGGTTGCGATATCTTCCGGTCGGTCGCGATGCGCCAGCGCCGCCAGTTGCAAAATCAGCTGTTTGACTTGTTGCTGAGTCGCGGCATTCAACTGCCATTGCCCCAGCCACTCGCCATTCGCGCCATACGGCAGAAACGGCGCAATATCCGACAAAAAGCGGAAACCGCGCGGCGACCGATACAACACATTGGTCAGATGCAGCTCTTCCACCTGCTCAAACAGATGACGATCGTTGTCCCGTACGAAAAACACCGCCCCGCTGCATAACGCGAAGGGTTGATCGTTGAACACGTGCACACCGGCGCCTTGTTCCACCAGCACGATTTCCCAGAAGTCATGATAATGTTCGGGAAATGCGCCCTGCGGCATCCGGGGTTCCACGGCTACCGTCGCCGCCTGTGAAGCAAAAAACTCTTCGCCATGAAGTTGTGTCATGTCGTCTTTCCCCCTTCCGCCTGACTGATCCGCCTGTCAGGATAGTAATCAGAAGGGAAGCCCCTGCGCCTTAAAATAGCGCCGCGACATTGCCGCCGCGAGGTTATTTTTTCAAGATCCAGCCGTTAAATCACTGAAATGTGGTTAGGATCACAAGCATTTGCCGCCGTCGCCAAGGCGCTTATCCAGCGACTATCTCCACAAATCGTGAACTGCTTCACAGTCAACTTTGCCATTTTGCCAACCCCATTTTTCAGATGGCACTCACCCAAAGGTACCGCCGCCCCAACTTTCCTACACTGCCGACTATCGTCACCAACACACCCTAATTACCACGGAGAGAACGGCAATGGCGGTCAGGTATTATGTGGCAGTCGATCTTGGCGCATCCAGCGGACGAGTGATGCTGGCGTCGCTGGAGACCGAAACCCGCCAGTTGGCGCTGGAGGAAATTCACCGTTTCAGTAACCCGCTACGGCAGTGGCAGGGGCATCACCTGTGGGATCTGGACGAGCTGGAGAGCCAGATTAGACACGGGCTTGAGGTCGTCGATGCTCGCGGCATTCACCCGGTCAGCATCGGCATCGATAGCTGGGGAGTAGACATGGTGCCGCTGGACCGGCAGGGTAACCGGCTGGGCCTAAGCTACTCGTACCGTGACCATCGTACCGACGGTCAGATGGCGCAGGTTATCGCCGAACTGGGCCGCGAACGCCTTTACCGACAAACCGGCATTCAGTTTTTGCCGTTCAACACCCTCTACCAACTGCGGGCACTGCGCCGGCAAGAACCGGAGGTCTGGGGGCAGATAGCCCATTTGTTGATGATCCCGGACTATTTCCACTACCGGTTGACCGGCCAAATGGCGTGCGAATACACCAACGCCAGTACCACGCAATTACTGAATCTACACAGCGGCGACTGGGACCACGGCCTGCTGGATTATCTCGGCGTGCCGCCCAACTGGCTCGCTACGCCGCATCAGCCGGGCCAGCGAGTCGGTGACTGGGTGGCGCCCAGCGGTCGTGCCGTACCGGTCGTGACCGTCGCCACGCATGATACCGCCAGTGCGGTCGTCGCCGCCCCGCTGACCGATGCAGACAGCGCTTATCTCAGCTCCGGCACCTGGTCGCTGATAGGCATAGAAAGCCGCGAACCGCTGACCGGCCCGGCAGCGCTGGCCGCCAACATCACCAATGAAGGCGGCGTCGGCGGCCGCTACCGGGTACTGAAAAATATTATGGGGCTCTGGCTGTTGCAGCGGGTCTGTCAGGAGCAGCAAGTCACGGATCTGCCGGCGTTGCTTGATGAGGCCGCCGCGCAGCCGGGGTTTGTCAGCCTGATTAACCCGAACGACGAGCGGCTGATTAATCCGCCCTCCATGAGCGACGCCCTGCTCGAACTCTGCCGTGAACACGGCCAGCCGCAACCCGTTGGCACCGCGGCGCTGGTGCGCTGCATTCTGGATAGCCTGGCGCTGTCTTACCGTCAGGGCTTGCTGACGCTGGGTGTGCTGCGCGGCGCGCCGTTACGCCATTTACATGTGGTCGGCGGCGGCAGCCGCAACAGCCTGCTGAACCAACTGTGTGCAGACGTCTGCCAGGTGCCGGTGCTGGCCGGCCCGGTTGAAGCCTCCACCCTCGGTAATATCGGCTGCCAGCTGATAGCAGAGGGCGCCGTGGCGGACCAGGAAGCCTTCCGCCGTCTGCTGACCGACAACATACCGCTGCAAACTTTCGTCCCCCGACAGAATTGTGATTTTGCTGATCACTGGCGCCGCTTTCAGGCGCTGTGTCAGATTAACGAGGAGCTCACCGTATGAATACCGCGATAGAAACCGCCTGGCGTCTGGCCAGAGAACGTTATGCCCGACTGAATATCGATGTGGATGCCGCACTGCGCCAGCTCGATCAAATTCCGGTCTCCATCCACTGCTGGCAGGGCGATGATGTGGCCGGTTTTGAACACGGCAGCGGTGCGTTGACCGGCGGTATTCAGGCGACCGGCAATTATCCCGGCAAAGCGCGCAACGCCACCGAATTACGCGCCGACCTGGAGCAGGCATTTCGCCAAATCCCCGGCCCGAAACGCCTCAATCTGCACGCCATCTATCTGGAATCAGCAACGCCGGTAGCGCGTAATGCCATCGAACCACAGCACTTCAGCAATTGGGTAGCGTGGGCCAAAGAACACCAACTGGGACTGGATTTTAACCCAACCTGTTTTTCGCATCCGCTCAGCAGCGACGGCTTTACCTTGTCGCATCCGGATGAAAACGTGCGTCGTTTCTGGATTGAACATTGCCAGGCCAGCCGCCGTATTTCCGCCTGGTTTGGTCGTGAGTTAGGCACCGCCTCGGTCATGAATATCTGGATCCCGGACGGCATGAAAGACCTGACCGTCGATCGGCTGGCGTTTCGTCAGCGGTTGCTGGCGTCACTGGACGAAGTGATCGCCGAAAAACTGGATCCGGCCCACCATATCGATGCCGTAGAGAGCAAACTGTTCGGATTAGGCGCGGAAAGTTTTACCGTCGGTTCCGGCGAGTTTTACATGGGGTACGCCACCAGTCGCCAGACGGCGCTCTGTCTGGATGCCGGCCACTTCCATCCCACCGAAGTGATTTCCGACAAGATCTCCAGCGCTAGCCTGTTTGTGCCGCGCCTGTTGCTGCACGTTAGCCGCCCGGTACGCTGGGACAGCGACCATGTGGTGTTGCTGGATGACGAAACTCAGGCCATCGCCCATGAAATCGTGCGTCATAACCTGTTTGATCGGGTACACATCGGGCTGGACTTCTTCGACGCCTCCATCAACCGTATCGCCGCCTGGGTTATCGGCACCCGCAACATGAAAAAAGCGTTGCTGCGCGCACTGCTGGAACCAACCGAAACCCTGCGCACGCTGGAACAAAACGGCGACTACACCGCCCGGCTGGCGCTGCTGGAAGAGCAGAAATCGCTGCCGTGGCAGGCGGTATGGGAACACTACTGCCAGCAGCATGACGTCACGCCCGGCAGCGACTGGCTGCAATCCGTTCGTCACTACGAAAACACCGTTCTCTGTCAGCGTTAATCTGTCAACGTTTAAGGATTCATCATGCAATCAATTCTCTCCTCCTGGTTTGTACAGGGAATGATCAAAGCCACCAGCGATATGTGGCTTAAAGGCTGGGATGAGCGCAACGGCGGCAACATCAGCCTGCGCCTGACCACAGACGACGTGACGCCGTTTGAAAGCGATTTCTATCCGCAACCGCGCCATGAAGCGCTGTCTCAGCCCATGCCGGAATTGGCAGGCTGCTGGTTTATCGTCACCGGGTCCGGCAAGTTCTTCCGTAACGTACAACTGGACCCGACGGACAATCTGGTGCTGTTGCAGGTGGATGCCGACGGCCGCGGTTACCGTATTTTCTGGGGGCTGACCCACGGCGGCCTGCCGACCTCGGAGCTGGCGGCCCATTTCCAGTCGCACATCGTGCGTATGAAGGTCAGCGGCGGGCGGGATCGGGTGATCATGCATTGCCACGCCACCAACCTGATCGCGCTGAGCTATGTGCTGGAACTGAACAGCGCCGCCTTCACCCGTGAACTGTGGGAAGGCAGTACCGAATGCCTGGTCGTATTCCCGGACGGCGTAGGGATCGTCCCGTGGATGGTGCCGGGTACGGATGCCATCGGCGATGCGACGGCCGAACAAATGCAACACCACTCGCTGGTCTTGTGGCCGTTCCACGGTATTTTCGGCACCGGCCCCTCGCTGGATGATGCCTTCGGCCTGATCGACACCGCGGAGAAATCGGCGGAAGTGATGGTCAAAGTGCGCTCGATGGGCGGGAAAAAACAGACCATCTCGACCGAGGAACTGATCGCACTCGGCCAGCGCTTTGGGGTTACACCGATGGCCGCCGCCTTACACCATGCCGGATAATCGGCGGCGTAAGGCATTGGCGATAGCGCGCCATAACGGATAGGCACGCCGCCCCGCAGAATACCATGCCGGCAGCAGCGACCGCCGGGCTCAACAGTAATGGTGATGACAGGTGAAACCGGGTTGTCGCACGCTGTCGGCATGGGACTCAAGGATGTTTCCCGCTGGGTATATACCCCAAATAATTCGAGTTGCAGGACAAAACGCGCTGCGTTTTGAACAACGCAACGCGTTGGCCCTTTAGGGCAAGGCTCATTAGAGCCTTGTAACGCGGCAACTGAGTGAACCCCCAGGCGCTTACTCAAGTAAGTGACTGGGGTGAGCGACAAATCTGCCGGGAGCAGATTTGAACGCAGTTGGCTGCGGCCCTGAAAGGGCGAGGCCCAGGGATGGGCCGAGTAATAAAGCCAACACACCTGCAACTTGAAGTATGACGGGTATAAACGCGCGTTGTTGTGCCCGATGATGCGCCACAGGATGACAAACATGTTGAGAAAAGCATTGGTAATGCAGGTTTTTCCTGAGAGTCACGACGAATATCAGCGTCGCCACAACCCGATCTGGCCTGAGCTGGAAGCGGAATTAAAAGCACACGGCGCGCACAGTTACAGCATATTCCTCGACCCGACGCGCAACCTGTTATTCGCGTATGTGGAAATCGAATCGGAAACACGCTGGAATGCCATCGCCCAGACCGATGCCTGCCAGCGCTGGTGGAAATACATGAAAGAGGTGATGCCCGCCAATCCGGATAACAGCCCGGTCAGCGCCGAACTGAAAGAGGTTTTTCATCTGGCATAATATATACCCAAAATAATTCGAGTTGCAGGAAGACGGCAACTGAGTGAACCCCCAGGAGCTTACTCAAGTAAGTGACTGGGGTGAGCGACAAATCTGCCGGGAGCAGATTTGAACGCAGCTGGCTGCGGCCCTGAAAGGGCGAGGCCCAGGGAGGGGCCGAGTAATAAAGCCAACACATCTGCAACTTGAAGTATGACGGGTATACAGGTTGTGTCCCGCCATGATGCGGAACACAACCACATTCAGGCACAACCGCCGCGATAATTAACGCTCATCACCCTGCGATGATTATTTTTATGAAATCGCATCGTTAACGAATCGTTTCTTTTTTAATTATCTCACCCCGCTGACATTTTCTTTATTCACAGAAACAGTAAAAAGTCACACACTATCGTCACAAAACCGCTGTTCCAAAAATAAAAAACAATTCATCAAAATGACGACTTGCCCCTATGAAGGGAATAAATTTTTGAATTACCATGCCGTTAATTAAAGATACTTTCCCTTGCCAAGAACACCATGATGAAAAAATTCTCGCAATTAACTGTCTTTTCCAAGCTGCTGTTCGGATTTTCCATACTGATCGTTATGATGCTATTTATTGGCGCAGTCTCTATTTATCAACTCGGCGCCAACAACGAGCGCATCAAAGATTATCGCGACAATCGCCTGCCGGGGGTGCGCTACACGCTGGAGATGCGCGGCGTCTTGTCCGAATTGCGTCTGCAGCAAATTCAATACATCTCCTCACAAACACCGGATGAACGAGAAGGCCACCGCAAGGAACTGTTGCAGAATCAGGATATATTTTTAACCGCGCAGGCAAATTACGCCAAATTGGTGAAAAACGACACGCAGGATAAACAAGCCTTATTCAGCCAGATAACCGACAACTTTAAGAATTTCGTCGATGTGAACGCCAAAGTCATTGAGGCGGTCAACGCGGCAAAACTGGACGAAGCCAGTAAAATTAGCGGTGCAGTTTCCTCTAAGTACCGTTCCCAATTGATGAAAGATCTGGCGAAACTGGTGGAGATGGAAATCGCCAGCGGCGATCAGGCGGCGGCCGCATCGGATGAGGGGTATCGCAGCGCATTTTATACCCTGGTCGGCTTGTTACTGCTGGCGATGATCGCAACCGGCGTTATCGCTACGCTGATCGCCCGTAACCTGTCCCACCAGTTGGGTGGTGAGCCGGCGTATGCCGTCGACATCATGAACCAGATTGCCGCCGGCAACCTCAACACCCTGATCAATCTGCGTGCGGGCGATACCCAGAGCTTGCTGGCAACGATAAAAAACATGAATGAAAAGCTGGCGGCTATCATTCACGCTATCGTAAACGGCAGCGAATCCATCTCACTGGCGGCCAGCGAGATAGCCCAAGGCAACAGCGACCTGTCGCAACGCACCGAAGAGCAGGCCGCGTCACTGGTGCAAACATCGTCCAACATGCAGCAGATTACCGAAACCGTAAAACGTAATGCCGACAACGCCCATCAGGCGAGCGAACTGGCGCGCCAGACGTCGCAAACGGCTGTGCACGGCGGTAACGTGGTAGACGACATGCTCAAGCGTATGCATGAAATCTCCGACAGTTCGCAGAAGATCGTCGATATCATTTCGGTGATTGAAGGCATCGCTTTCCAGACCAACATTCTGGCGCTCAATGCCGCCGTGGAAGCGGCCCGTGCCGGTGAGCAAGGCAAAGGATTCGCCGTCGTCGCCGGAGAAGTGCGTAATCTGGCGCAGAAGAGCGCCAACGCCGCCAAAGAGATCAAAACGCTGATCGAAGGCACGGTAGAAAAAATTACCGATGGTTCACGTCATGCCGATACCGCCAGCCAGGCGATGGAAGAGATCGTCTCGTCGGTCACCAAGGTGACGGATATCGTGGCGGAAATCTCGATGGCGTCCAACGAGCAGCATCAGGGGATTAAGGAAATCAGCGTCGCCATCGACCAGATGGACCGCGTGACGCAGCAGAACGCCGCGTTGGTTGAGCAAGCCGCCACCGCCGCCCAGTCCATGACGGAACAGGGCGAGCAGTTGCGCGACTCGGTTCGTTTCTTCCAGTTAGCACCTCAACAGTTAGCACATCAGCAATCCGCATTCCGTCTTAACTGACGTAAACAAACGGGCCGTCACATGACGGCCCGTCTTTATCTCACCCTGTTTTACCCGGTGTGTTCCGTTATGCTCTGCCACAAGGCATGAGAATATTCACTCGTCATTAGGCAGGGTTTTCAACGCCTGAGAGAGTGCTTCCGCCGTCTGACGTAATGGCGTCAACAAGGTATCTTCGTCGATTTGGCAGAGCTTGACCGAAGAGAGCGATAATGAAATGGCGTACTTCACCCGCTGACGCGCATCAAATACCGGGGCGGCGATGCAAGAGACGCCAACCTCATGCTCTTCCCGATCAAACGCCACCCCACGCTGACGAACATCTTCCAGTTCCCGCTTCATGTGTCCAGGGTCGGTAATGGTATAAGGGGTCAGTTTACGGATGTGCGGGTAATGGCGGCCCCAGTACGAAAAGAACGCCTCTTCACTGTCGTCGGCCAGAAACAGTTTCCCCATCGCCGAGCTGAATAACGTCATCTGCTGCCCCAGATAAGCACGGGTGCGCAACATACCGATAGTCGGTTCCAACTTGTGGATCAGAATGCCGTAATCACCGTCGCGCCTGGAGAAATTGACGGTTTCCCCGGTCACTGCATTCAACGCCTGCAAAGACGGCGCAATCAACCGAAGCACCGCGGGCGGCGCCAGCGACGTCTGCCCAACGGCAATAAATCGGGTGGTTAAACGATAACTGCCCGCCGCCGGCGCCGGGGTCACGTAGCCACATGCCTGCAACCCCTGTAGCAGGCGATGCACCGTGCTTTTATTAAGCTGGGCCAGCCCGGCCAAATGCGCCAGCGGGCAACCGTTAGGGTAATTGCTTAAAATTTCCAGCAGCAAAAATCCCCGCAGCAGGCTTTGGTTGCCTGTGGGTTTATCATCACCATGCGACAGCGCGCCCATCCATCCATCCCTCTGACTGAATAGTTTCGCTTATCGATAGCATGATTTGACATAATATGACGTGATCCCTGCCGCTCTACGTTACATCGCCGCCGCGTTGCATCACAGAGACAGAAAAAAGACGCCGGGATTACCCGCAACCGTATCAGGCCAACCAGGGATGCCAGGCGCTAAAGTACTCCCGAACCTGCGGATCCAGCCGCGTCGGATCGCCACCGACTTCCCCGGACAACTTGGCAAGAAAATCCACCAGCCAGGACGCGTTGGCTTCAGCGATACGTTTGCCCTCTGCCGTGTTCATGGTTTCCGGCAATTTCATCAGCTTGATGCGAAAATGATCCAGCGTGTAGAGACGATCATCCGGCTCACGCTCGCAGGCAAACAAATCCTGCGGATCAAACAACGAGCGACCCATCATGCCCGCGACATAAAACACCCGCGCCAACCCTAACGCACCCAGCGAGTCGAGCCGATCGGCATCCTGTACGATTTTCGCTTCCAGCGTTTGCGCGGTTATACCGGCGCTAAAACTGTGCGCCTCGACGGCATGACACAGCGCCGGATGCAGCGAGTGGGGAAAGTCGGGAAAATCCTGCGACAGAATACGCACAGCCTCTTGCGCCGCCATACGCGACGCCCGGCTACGATCAGGATGATTCTTCGGAACCAGCACGATGTCATGCAGGTACGCCGCGGCGATAATCACCCGCAAATCGCCGCCTTCCTGCTGCTGGATTCGCCGGGCGCTATTCGCCACCCGCACCAGATGATGATGGTCATGCGCGCTATCCACGGAGTCCGCCAGATGTCGGGCCACGTATTGACTAAGAGCCTGTTCAAAACCGAGTAAATCCATACCGTACTTTTCTCCTGCGTCAATCCCTGTCTGTCATCAAAGCATAACCAAAAAGTCATGACAGCAACATGACGGATACGCTCAGCGCTGCTCTTCGATATTGATAATAAGCGGTAAAATTATTGAGATAAAAAATGTTTATTACCCGTTTTGTCAATAAATAAACATTTACTTTCTCGGCCACACATTATTATATTTAGGTGCTTATACCCGTCATACTTCAAGTTGCAGGTGCGTTGGCTGCGTTCGTTCACCCGAATCACTTACCTGAGTAAGCTCATCGGGATTCTCTCTCTTGCCGCCTTCCTGCAACTCGAATTATTTTGGGTATATACGGTGTCGTAGCGTTTATTTTTTATCTCCGCTTACGTCATTTTTTTAATTTACAAAACATGACCTGATATACCCCCAATAATTCAAGCAGCAGGACAGCGGCAACGCAGCTCATCCCCTGGCGTAGGAACATGTGCCCAGGATAGGCAAGGAAAGCCGATGTACCCGACACTTGCAGTATGGCGGGTAATACTGTCAGGGGTATTTATCCCATGAGTCCGGTTTTGCTATTTTTTCTCACATTGGTGTTTATCGCTGATGGCCTGATGGTGTTCCTTATTCCGGTACTGGTCTATGCTGAAACGCAAAGCCTGACCTATTCCGGTTTGTCTTACATGTTATGGTGGTTACCGCGAATTGTCTTGACGCCGGCACTCGGCGTATTGATTGACCGTCTGGGCGTTCGCCCTGTTTCTATCGCTTCAGATGCGATCAAAGCGTTCGGTTGCCTGCTGCTCTGTCTGGTGCTGAATTTTGCCGAACAACCACTGATACTGGCACTCACCTGCGGGTTGCTGGGTGCCGGCGTGTCCATCGGCAATGCGCAAACCATTACCGCCGTGGAAAAGCTGATCGCCGCCTACAGCCGTCATATCGATCGGGATGCCAATCTGTTGAGCCGGTTAGATTTGCTGGGCATGGTGCTGGGGCCGCTGGTGGGCATGTTGTTATATGAATACGGTTTTCTGACGCTGTTGTACATCGCGGCGACACTCTATTTATGCAATGCCTATTATTTCCTTACCTCTCGTTTGTTTAATTTTACACCGGATTTTTCACCGAAAAATAAAATCAGGCCACCGAGTTCGGAAAAAACGAGATTATTCCCTTTACTGATAATTCTGAAAAATCCATTTATTATTTTCATGATCGCCCTGGCGCTGGGAAATAATATGTTTGATGGATTAGTCGAATCCAGCGGTGCCGCCCTGATTGAAAATAACATGGGATTATCAGTGAAATATTTTGGTTTCATTGATATCTGCGCCGGTGTGGCAGGATTTTTATCCACGCTGATTTATGGTGCGGCCCTCAATCGTCTGAGTCGCGAAGCGCTGTTGACGATAGGGATAGGGTTGATTGTCATCGCCTCGCTGCTGCTGACCACCACGCTCAACCAACTGGGGCCGTTTCTGACGTTCTACGCGCTGGGCATTGCCGGTAAGGTGTTTACCGGTAATATCATGCGTACGTTGCGCCTGACGCTGATCCCTTACGAGCATCTGGCCAGCACCTCGTCGCTGATTCTGACGCTGAACCAGTCGGTGCTGCCGCTGATGGGGGTATTTCTGTTTTTGTCCGACCATTATGACTGGCCGCTGACCCGATTTATGTATATTGCCATCGCGCTCTCGCTGCTGGCCGGCATCGGGTTACTGATTGGCCTGCGGCGCAGGCTGGCACCCTCTCGGGCAGATACGCCCAGCCCATCCTGCGAGTAGCCTCTCCGGGTCTCCGCTGAGGGTAGAGGAGCATCGGCAGATCATCATGTTTCCCGCTATACCGGGAGACAAGATGACCGCGGCCCAGCGCCGATTCTTCAGCTATGCCAATATTCAGCTACGCCAAAAAGATGAGGAGAACAGCACCAGAATCGGGTAAATCTCCAGTCGTCCCATTATCATCGCCAGGCACATTAACCACTTGGCGCCGTTGCTCAGGCCGCCGAAACCATCGGCGGTCGCCCCCAGACCCAGGCCCATATTATTAATACACGCCGCTACGGTTGAAAATGACGTTACCAGGTCATACCCCATCTGATTCAGTGAGAAAATAAACACGCAACTGAAAAAAACGTAGAGAAAGAAAAAGCTCCACACTGAACGGATGACATTTTCCTGTAAGGTGACATCGTTGATCTTGACCGTACAAATCGCATTCGGTCGAACCAGCTGCTCCAGTTCGCGTTTACTTTGCTTATAGAGAATCAACAGCCGTAATGCCTTGATACCGCCGCAAGTCGAACCAATACAGCCGCCGAAAAAACTGGAAGCCATGAGAAAAATCACCACATGCTCCGGCCATTTGGCATAACCGCTGGTTGCCAGACCATTGTCGGTCATGATGGACGCCGTCATGAAAAAACCGTGCACAAAGGCGCCCTGCGCATCGAATACATTCAGACGATACAATTCACCGCACACCACCGCCGCCACCAGCCCGAATATCAGCAGGTAAAAACGCAGTTCGGGGTTATACATGAGCGGCTTCAGGCTACGCCGATGTAACGCCACGTAATACAGAATAAAGTTCACGCCGGCCAACAGAGAAAACACCCCGCCGACCATTTCAATATTGGTATTCGTATAATAACCGAGGCTATCCGTTTTACTGGAAAATCCACCCAGCGATACGGTAGAGAGCGCATGGCATACCGCGTCGAACCAGGGCATACCCGCCAGCCAGTAAGCCACCGCACAGGCTATCGCCAGCAGCGAATAAACACCCCAGAGTTGTCGTGAGGTATCGGCCAGCCGGGGGGTTAATTTTTCTTCTTTAAACGGTCCCGGCGTTTCAGACTGGTACAGTCTGGCTCCCCCGATACCGAGCATCGGCAGCAAGGCGACGGCCACCACAATCACGCCTAATCCACCGATGAAATTCAGTTGAGAGCGGTAAAACAAGATTGATTTAGGCAAGTTATCGATATTACTCAGCACCGAGCCGCCGGTTGTGGTGATTCCGGACACGCCTTCAAACATGGCATCGGTAAATGAAATATTCAGATCGCTGCTAATCGTCAAGGGCAGTGCGCTAATCAACGAAAATAACAACCAGAAAATCACGATGATCAGAAACCCTTCGCGGGGAAATACCCGTGAAAATTGCTGTCGGGTAGACATCCACCCCGCGACGCCAATCGGAAATACCAGCAAGAAGGTATATAAGAAAGCGAAAAAACTCTTTTCCCTAAACCAGAGCGCAACCAGTGACGGCGGCAGCATGGAAAGACTATAAAGCATGATGAGGAAGCTACAGAGACGCGTAATCACCATAAGCTGGTTTCTTGTAATCATTACCTGCCCTTACAGCAATGGGTTATACCGGCATACTTCGGCAGAAAGAAAAAACGCTCACATTTAAAACCCAACAACATGTCAGGTACGCATCGGAGCAAAACAACATTTATGGTTCGGGCAATCAGGCCATCACATCAACAATATTAAAGTATGGCCACGATAACGCCCTCTCTCAATGTCTGGCGATAAACTCACCGGCCTCCTGCAGCAACATTCTGGCCTGGGCATTTCAGCGTATGTCAAAAAGTATAAAAAATTTATAAAAATGAAGCGGCTTTCTTTGTCCGTTTCGCAAGCCGCCGTCTGCGTATGCAGAGCAAACCGCCACGCCAGAGTGCATACCGTCAGGGCTGACGGCCCGACAAATCACACGAAAACATAAAATAACACTTTGTAACTACAGCACAGAATGCAAAAAAGATGTACGTCTGGTTACGAATCCGTCTCCGCCACATAACGCATAATAGGATGCCATGCACGTAAGATAAGTTACGCATTACCCGCCGCGCCGTTGCCGGCGGTAACGACAGAACCAATACAACATCTTTGCCCTTTACTTTCAACAACCTGGAGACAATATGTTACGGACAATGTGTCTGATAGCCTGCCTGTTCAGCACCAGCGTGCTGGCAGCGGAAAGCACCGCTCTGGCCCCACTGGTTAACCAACGCCTCAGCTATATGAAAGATGTGGCGGGCTATAAAGCGGCTCATCACCTAGCGATTGAGGACCTGCAACAGGAAGACAACGTACTGAAAGCCAGCCGACAGCAGGCAACGCAGTACGGGTTAGATGCGGACTCCGTAACACCGTTTATTCAGGCACAGATGGATGCCGCCAAAGCGATTCAGTATCGTTACCGCGCCGACTGGCTGGCCGTGCCCGAGAAGAACTGGCAGCCGCGCCCGTTGGACGAAGTGCGCGTGCAGATAGCCAAACTGAACGGCGTACTGCTACAGCAACTCGCCGATACGCTGCACAAACAGGGCGGCAGCCTGAGCCGGCTGAATCACACGGCGTTTATGCACGCCGTCACCCAGAAGAACCTCAGCGAGCACGACAAGGCCCGACTGTTCGACACACTGAAACAGGCTAAATTACAGCAATAATCTCAGGCGGCGCGCCACTGCGCGCGCCGTTTTACCTTCCCCCGACGATTCGCTTTCACCAACACGCACCGCACAGAAAACTACCGTACGCTGTTGCAGTAAATTGCGTCATACTCCTTACATACGCAATTTTACTGCGCTGTTTGCGCCTGTTGAGATACAATCGCCATGAAAACCAAACCCGCTGCCATGAAAACCAAAACCACCGCCGCCGACACCCCCGATGAGAAAAGCCTCAATCTTGAACGTTTCGATCTGGCTATTCTGCGTTATCTCCAGTCCGATGCGTCCATTTCCAATGTGGCGCTGGCGGAAAAAGTCAAGCTCAGTGCGCCGGCGTGCCTGCGGCGGGTAGAACGGCTGAAACAGATAGGATTAATCAAAGGGTATGTCGCCCTGCTGAACCCACAGGCGCTGAATGTCGGCATGGTGGTGTTAATCGGCGTGGTGCTTGACCGATCGACGCCGAAAAGCTTTGAAGATTTCGAAGCGGCGGTGCAGAAGATCAGCGGCTGCATGGAATGCCACGTGGTCACCGGCGAGTTCGACTACATCCTGATGATCCGCACCAAAGACAACCAGAGTTTCAACAAACTGCACGCCGAGCAATTGTTGTTCCTGCCGGGAGTGCGTCAGATCCGCTCCTTTATCGGCCTGCGGGAAGTGCTCTCGACAACGCAATTGGTGTTTTAAGGGTGCGTGCTGCAAACAATAACGCCGGGGCATACCCGGCGTGGTCCGCTATAACCGCACTCAACCATTGCGGAAAATATAGCTGTAAGCGTTCAGCGCCGGTGCGCCGCCAAGGTGGGCGTAAAGCACTTTAGAGCCTTTCGGGAATTCGCCGTTACGTACCATGTCGATCATGCCGTGCATCGATTTGCCTTCGTACACCGGGTCGGTCAGCACGCCTTCCAGACGCGCGCACAGGCGAATGGCTTCCAGCGTGCCATCATTCGGCAAGCCGTATTCCGGGCCGCCGTAACGGGTATCCAGCACCACGTCTTCTTCGGTGATCTCGCGGCCCAACTCCACCAGCCCGGCGGTGTTTTGCGCGATGCGCAGGATCTGCGCCTTGGTTTTTTCCGGCTTGGCGGAAGCGTCGATGCCGATCACGTTGCGGGCACGTCCATCGGCGGCAAACCCCACCACCATCCCCGCCTGGGTGCTGCCGGTGACCGAGCACACCACGATGTAATCAAATTTAAAACCCAGCTCTTTTTCCTGCTGGCGCACTTCTTCGGCGAAGCCCACAAAACCCAGACCGCCGTACGGGTGCTCGGAGCAGCCGGCCGGGATCGGGAATGGTTTGCCGCCGTTTTGCGCCGCTTCTTCCATCGCTTGCTTCCAGCTTTCGCGGATGCCGATGTCGAAACCGGCCGGATCAAGACGCACATCGGCGCCCATAATGCGCGACAGCTCGATATTGCCCACCCGGTCGTACACCGCATCGGCGTAATTCACCCAGTTTTCCTGCACCAGAATGCATTTCATGCCCAGATGCGCTGCCACTGCCGCCACCTGACGGGTCTGGTTGGATTGCACGCCGCCAATCGACACCAGCGTGTCGCAGCCTTGCGCCAGCGCTTCCGGGATCAGGTACTCCAGCTTGCGGGTTTTGTTGCCGCCGAACGCCAGCCCGCTGTTGCAGTCTTCACGCTTGGCATAAATTTCCACATCGCCGCCCAGGTACTCGCTCAGGCGTTTCATCGGGGTAATCGGCGACGGTCCGAAAGTTAAAGGATAACGCGGGAATTTTTCCAGATTCATGGTCAGGCTCCGGGGTAGCTAACGTGGATCGATCAGGCGTCGGATGGGCGCTTTCCGTCAGGAAAACCGCGTCATCGCTTACCCTTGATACTACAGAAAACCAAAGTGATTTAAATTGCGTTTTTAGTTGTTTATTTTTTAAAAAATTAACCAATTTTATTTTTATAAAGACTTAAATTTAAAAATAAAACAAAAATACGAAATAAAATTAATTAAAAATTCGGAATGATAAAACCGATGCTGCTCAGCGCAACGGTAGCCCGAAATCCAGCCGGCATTGCTGGTCATACTGCTGCAACGCCTGCTTCAGGAAGGCAAAAAAGCTCTCAAGGAGCGCGGTACGCGGCCTGCCCATTTCGGTTTGCAACTGCAAGGTACGCTGGCTCAGTTGGTCCAGATTGACGGCCTTCATCGTCAGGCCGTCACGCCGGGCGCTGCACAAGATAGAGAAATGGCTGCACACGCTGACCGCTTCCGGCGTGGTACGCACATATTCATACAGGCTGGAGAAATGGTTGCAGGTGAATACCGGCTCGATAAAGACGTTGTTCATGCGGCAGGAGAGATCAAACAGTTGCCGGATGGTCGCAGAGGGATCCGGCAGCACTACCGGCCAGGCATTGAGATCCGCCAGTTGGAAATCCCGGTTAGCCAGCGGATGGTCTTGCGCCATAAACACCAATACCGGTGCCGGAAACGACGCCAGCACGTCCACCCCTTGTTCCGGCGACAGGCTAAATTTCAAGGCGACGTCGCACTCGCCGTTACGCAGCAGTTCCGGCACTTGCCGGGCGCTGCCGACCGTCAGATAAAAATTGACGCGGGGGTGCTGCTCACGAAAACGCGCCAGCAGAGCGGGCAGCAGGTTGAAAGCCAACCCGTCGGTGCAGACCACCCGCAACGTGGTCTGGCGCGCCGACTTCATCCCTTCGATCTCCGCCATCGCCAGTTCCATGTCGGCCATACTGCGCCGCACATGATTCGCCAGAATATGCCCGGCGTCGTTCAGTACCATGCCGCGGGTACTGCGTTCAAACAGCGGCATTCCCAGCCGGGTTTCCAGCCGCTGGATCTGCCGACTGATGGCGGACACCGCCACAAACAACTGCTGACTGGCAGCGCTGATGGAGCCGGCATTCACCACCGCCATAAAGTAACGAATTTCACTGTTGTGCATAGAGGGTCTCCGAGAGACAGAATCTATCGGAAACGTCATGCCATCACATTCAGAATCCGAGAAGGTTTCGGGCGTATTAACCTCATATTTTATCTTTACTATTTTTCGCTCCGCCCGACACAGGGAGGCTCAAACGCCGCCTCCCTGTGAACCCGGGCTGCTGGCTAAATTTTGCCGCTAACGCGGTCCCTTCGGCATACGCGGCCGCTTAACGGGCCGCTCGTGACGCGGTTACTCGCCACAGAATGTGGCTCGCCCTGCGGGCCAGCGTAAACGCTGTTCAAAAACGCTTTTCGCGTTTTTGTCCGGCGCGGCACGAGCTTTCGCCGCGTCCATGCGGCTCACCCTACGGCCACTTATCCCTCAGCAAAATTTTTACGCCAGAAGACAACACGCTAGTATCAAGATATGAGTGACATCTGCGAACTTACACCATTACCTGTTGATCTCTTAACTGCTTCACCTTGCTGCCCTCTTCCGCCAGATCCCAAAACAGGCCGCTCATGATGTGCAGGGCTTCGCGCGCGACGTCCGCCAGCAGGTGCTCGTTGGGGGCGTGCTGGGAACAGGCCGGGTAAGAGTGCGGCACCCACAGCGTCGGCAAGCCGAGCGTGCGCAGGAAACAGGCGTTGGGCAGGCCGCCGCCGAAGTTGGGTAGCACCGCCGCCTGTTTGCCGACCGACCGTTCGATAGAGGCAACCCCCCAATGTACCCAAGGGTCGTCCGGGTCGATGCGGGTGGCTTCAAAGCAGTTCTCCGGGTCAATGATGTCCACATCCTCAAACCCGCAGGCATCAAGACGGCGACGCAGGTGTTCGGCAAAGTGTTCCACATCGCTGCCCGGCACATAGCGCATATGGCACTGGGCGCGGGCCGTCGGCGGGATGGCGTGCGCTGGCTTATCCGGGTCGCCGGTGACGAATGCCAGCACATCCAGCGTATTCCAGCCGTACACCTTTTCGGCGGCGCTCAACCCCGGTTCCCCCAGTGCGGATCGATAGCCGGGTCGCCCGGCGCCCCCGCTAATTCCAGACTCGACAACGCGTGGCGCATTGAGGCCGACAGCGGCGGCGGCAGCAGTTCCGGCACCAGAATGCGGCCGTTGGCATCCACCAGACAACCGATCGCGTGCGCCAGCCGGATACCGGGATTACTGAGCAGCCCGCCCCAATTGCCGGAATGGTGCGCGCTGTCGCGCAGCGTCAGTTGCAGGCCAAAGTTGAATACGCCGCGCGAGCCGAGAAACAGCGTCGGCCGGTCAGCACTGACGCGCGGGCCGTCCGAGGCGATGAACAGATCCGCCGCCAGCCAGTCGCGGTACTGCCGGCACACCGCCTCCAGACCGGGAGAGCCGCACTCTTCGCCCATTTCCAGAATCAGCTTCACGTTGTAACCCAGCCGGCCATCACAGGCATTCAGTACCAATGCCAGTGCTGCCAGATTGATGGTGTGCTGGCCTTTATTGTCGGCGGTGCCGCGCCCGTACCAGCGGTTGTCCTCCGCCGTCAACGTCCACGGCGATAAGCCGCTACGCCAGCGCGCCGCGTCCCCCATCACCACATCGCCGTGGCCATAGGTCAGCACCGTCAGTGCCGCATCCGGCTCTATGCGCCGCGCCAGCAGGAACGGCCCGCGCTCCGCCACCGGGTTAGGCACCATCAGGCATTCGAACCCCATCTCGTTGAGCAGCGGGATCATCTCATCGGTCAGGTAACCCATCAAAGCCGGGGCGCGTTCTACGTTCTGGCTTTCGGTCTGGCAAGCCACCCGCTGCGCCAGCGTGTCGCGAAATGCGCCGGAGTCGAAATACGCCGCCGCACGCTGCATCATCTCTTCACGTGTCATGATTTGTCCTTGTTCTGTTCACGTCTTCGTTGGGTTTACGCCAACGCGATATCCGGAATGCCCAATCCCGGCTCCGGCGTCAGTACCGACGCCAGCAGCGCCTGGGTGTAAGGATGCTGCGGCGCGCCGAATACCTGCTCACGGGTGCCCTGTTCGACAATCGCGCCTTTGCGCATCACCGCCACGTGATCCACCAGATATTCCACTACCGACAGGTTATGGCTGATAAACAGATAGGTCAGGCCCAGCTCTTTTTTCAGCATCAACAGCAGGTTGAGGATCTGCGCCTGTACCGACACATCCAGCGCCGAGGTCGGCTCGTCGCAAATCAGGATCGCCGGCTGCAGGATCAACGCCCGGGCTATCGCCACCCGCTGGCGCTGGCCGCCGGAGAGCTGGCCGGGGTACTGGCCGTGGGTACGCGCCGGCATCCCCACCCTGTCCAGCATCTCGTGTACCCGCTGTTTACGTTCCGTTGGCGTGCCGATGTGGTGCAACCGCAGCGCCACTTCCACGATGTCCGCCACCGTGCGGCGCGGATTCAACGAGGAGTAGGGATCCTGAAAGATCGGTTGGATGCGGCCAGCCAATTCACGCCGCTCACCGGCGTCGATCTCGCGCCCTTCGATCAATACGTTGCCGGAGGTCGGCGGCAACAGGCCGAGCAGCATTTTCGCCAGCGTGCTCTTACCGCAACCAGACTCCCCCACCAGCCCCAGCGTCTCGCCCCGGCGAATACGCAGCGACACATTATCCACCGCGCGGATTTCACCGGGCCGGGAGAACAGCCCGCGATTAAGCCGGAACACCCGGCTGAGCGCGCACAGTTCCAGCGCGATATCATCATTGCCCGGAATATGCGGTAGCAGGCGGCCGCGTTCTTCTGTCATCCGACTCATACCGGTTCCTCCGCCATCAGCGCATCGACACAGCGCACCGCGTGCTGACTTGTCACCGCGACATAAGGCGGTTCCTGCGCACAGCGCGCGTGACACTGGTTGCAACGGTTGCGAAACACACAGCCCTGTTGCAGCCCGATCAGGCTCGGCACCACACCGGGGATCGCCTGCAACGGCTCGCCCGGCACGGTGCGTCCGGCCACCGGAATACACTCCAGCAGCCCGCGGGTATACGGATGACAAGGCTGGTGAAACAGCTCCATCACCGGCGCGGTTTCCACCACCTGCCCGGCGTACATCACCGCCACCCGATCGGCGATACGCGCCACCACGCCCAGATCATGGGTGATGAACACCACCGCGGTGCCGAACTCTTGTTGCAGCTCGCGCAGCATCCGCAGGATCTGCGCCTGAATGGTGACATCCAGCGCGGTGGTCGGTTCATCGGCGATGATCAGCTCCGGGCCGCACATCAATGCCATGGCGATCATAATGCGCTGGCGCAGGCCGCCGGAGAGTTGATGCGGGTACTGCCGCAGCCGATCCGCCGCCATAGGAATGCCGACGCGCTCCATCAGATACACCGCCCGGTCGCGCACCTCGGCTTTCGAGACCTTGCGGTGCGCCAGCAGCGTTTCGCACAGTTGATCCCCCAGCGTAAATGAGGGATTGAGCGAGGTCATCGGCTCCTGAAAGATCATCGCCATCCGGCTGCCGCGCAACGCCCGGCGCTCACGCGGGCCCAGCGATAACAAGTCGGCATCCCGAAAGCGCAACGTATCGGCGCGGCGCACCGCATTACGCGGCAGCAGGTCCATCAATGCCAGCGAGGTCATCGACTTGCCGCACCCCGATTCCCCCACCAGACACAGCATTTCACCGCGCCGTACCGAAAAATCGATGCCGCGTACCGCGTGCAGCGTGCCGCGCGGCGTGGCCAAATCGACCCGCAGGTTTTTCACCTCCAGCACGATTTCGGCCTGCCCCTCGCCCGCCAGCCTGGCCCCACCGGTAGTCTCAATCGTTGTATGCATAGCGCTTATTCTCCTAGAGCAGCCTATCGGCGCTTAGTTGCGGCCATCCAGCGCGGTAACATCGCGCAGGCCGTCACCCACCAGATTGATGCTCAGCACCAGCAACGCCAGCACCACACCGGGGATCACAATCACCCACGGCTGAAAGAACATGTAGGCTTTACCCTCCGCCACCATCAACCCCCAGGACGGCATCGGCGGTTGTACGCCGAGACCGAGGAATGACAGCGTCGCTTCCAGCAAAACGGCATGGGCGATTTCCAGCGTCGCCACTACAGTCAGCGGCCCCAGCAGGTTGGGCAGGATCTCCCGCAGCATGATGAACAGCGACGAAGCGCCGAGCGTCTGCGCCGCGGCGATAAATTCGGCTTCGCGTAACTGGCGCGTTACCGAACGCGAGACGATCAGAAAGCGGTCCCACAACAGTAAACCCAGCAGCATAATCACCACTTTTACCGAGCCGCCCACCAGCGAAGCCAACGCCAGCGCCACCAAAATCACCGGCATCGACAAACGCACGGTCAGCAGATAACTCACCACCGCATCGACCCGGCCGCCGAAATAGCCCGCCAGCACCCCCAGCGCAATGCCGATGGTGCCTGCCAGCATTACCGACACCAGCCCGATGGCGAGCGACACCCGCGCACCGAACAGCAATCGGCTGAAGTAATCCCGCCCCAGCTTGTCGGTGCCGAGCAGATGCGCCCAACTGCCCTTGTCATGCCACACCGGCGGGATCAACCGTCGGCTAACGTCCTGCGCGTAGGGGTCGTGCAGGCTGATGAGCGGCGCCAATATCGCCAGCGCCACAATCGCCACCAGAATCACTAACCCGAGCGTCATGCCGTGATGCCCCAGAATCTTGCGTCGCCAGCGCTGCCACGGCCCCGGCTCCGGCAACAAGCCCGGCGCCGGGGCGGTTTTCATCATCACGGCCAGTCGTGCCATTGCTGTCTTCATCACCGCTCCTTATCTGCTGCGCAGTCGTGGGTCTAATAGCGCGTTGAGCACATCCGCCAAGAACGTCAGCCCGATATAAAACACGGCGATGATCAGCACGATGGCCTGCACCACCGGAAAGTCGTTACGGGCGATGGAATCCCACGCCAGTTGTCCCAGCCCCTGCAACGAAAACACCGATTCGATCACCACCGAACCGCCGAGCATGAACCCCAGCTCCACCGTCGCCAGCGCCACTACCGGAATGATGGCGTTGCGCAGGCCGTGTTTGACCACCACCTTGAACGCACTCAGCCCTTTGGCGTGCGCGGTGCGGATATAGTCGGAACCGAGCACATCCAACATGCCGGAGCGGGTTAGCCGCATTAGCGACGGCATGGCGTAATACCCCAGCGCCACCGCCGGCAGTACGAAGTGTTGCCAGCCGGCGTTACCCGCCACCGGCAGCCACTTCAGCCCAACGGCGAACACCAGGATCAACACCAGCGCAAACCAGAAATTGGGCATCGCCTGACCGATGACCGACACCAGCATGGCAAAACGATCGACCCAGGTATCCCGAAATACCGCCGCCAGCACCCCGAGGGGGATCGCCACCACCAGTGCCAGCAACAGCGCCACCCCGCCCAGCTTAAGGGTGACCGGCATACGCTGGCCGACCAGTTCCATCACCGTATTTTCAAAATAGAACGAGCGCCCGAAATCCAGTTGCAGCGCCGACCACATCCAACGGGAGAACTGGCTCAATAGCGGCTGATCCAACCCGTTTTGTACCCGGATCTGGGCGATGGTTTCGGCGGTGGCGTCCGGCCCGGCGATGGCCGTCGCCAGGTCGCCGGACAGGTGCAGCAGCGAAAAGCTGACCGCCGCCACGGTAAACAACACCGCCAGCGCCACCAGTAACCGCTGAAAAACGTACTTCACCATAAGCGAGCTCCTTACCACTTAAGCAGGCCGGTTCCCCGGCGGCGATTACTTCCAGCTCGCTTCGGCGAAGCGCGGCAGTTCGTCCGGCCAGTCCTGAAAATTCAGGTCGGAAGTAAAGGCATAATGGGTGGAATAGGAGAACAGCGGTGCCATATAAGCCTGAGCTGAAATGTGCCCCAACAGCGTAGCGTACAGCGCACGGCGCTGTTGCGGGTCTACCACCGCATCGGCCTGCGCCAGTTCGGCGATCACCTGGGGATCTTTCCAGATATCGCTGCCTTTGCCGCCGAAATAGGGGGTAACGAACGCAGTGGCGTCATTGATGGAGAAAGATCCCCAGGTGCTGAACGACATCGGCGCCTGGCCGGATGCCAGCGCATTCGCCATCACCGGATACTGCACGAAATGCAGCCGGGCACGGATACCGACCTTGCGCAAATCGCCAATAATAGCCTCGGCGTAATCGCGCTCGCGGTAGGCCCACAAGTCGGTGTCGAAACCGTTGGGGTAACCCGCCTCCGCCAGCAGTTGTTTGGCTTTGGCCGGGTCGTAGGGATAGGAGATCACCTGGCTGGTATCGCAGGCGGTCTGGGTACGGAAGCAAGCGGAATAGACCGGCTTACTGCCGCCGCGCACCAGGTTATCCACCATCGCCTGGCGGTTGACGGCATAGTTGATGGCCTGACGCACGCGCAAGTCTTTGAGCGGCGCGCCTTCCGCACCGCCGGCATTGATGTTCAGTTGCAGAAAACCGACACGCATGGTTTCGCCGCTTTTCACCGCGATATTCGGCATCGCCGACAGCGAATTCACCTGATCCGACGCCACGCGCCAGATCCAGTCCACCTGGCCGGTCATCAACTGGGCCACACGCGCTTCCGGATCGCGGATCACTACAAACTGCATCTTGCCGATTTTGGGTTGCCCTAGCGGGCTGTCTTTGAAATAGTCCGGATTTTTCACCATCGACACGCCCTGCCCCGGCGTGACCTTGACTATCTTGTACGGCCCGGTGCCGACCGGCGCTTTGCTAAAGCCCTCCAGTTTCACCTGCTGAAAATAGTGGGCGGGGTAGATCGGCGTCGGGCCGGATAAATATTCCAGCGCCGCCGGGAACGGTTTTTTCAGGTGCAGGCGTACCGTATAGTCATCCACTTTTTCCACCTTATCGATCCAGTCCACGCTTTGCGGAATGACCGAGGCGGTATTCGGCCCGGCGATGCTCTGAAAGGTATACACCACATCATCGGCGCTAAAGGCATCGCCATTATGGAAGGTCACGCCTTTACGCAGATGCAGCAGTAATATCGTGGGCGATTCCCATTGCCAGTCGGTCGCCAACTCGCCTTTGTATTCTCCGCTTTTCGGGTCTCGATAAATCAGCGTATCCCAGGCGAGGTGAGCCAGAATCACCCCTTCGCGCATGTTATTGTGGTACGGGCTGACGTTTTCCACCTCGCTGTCGGAGGCGTAAACCAGCGTGTCATTTTGTTTGCCGGCATAGCTGGCGCAAGAAACACCGGCCAGTAACGCGGTTAATGCATATTTCCGAACAGATTTCCGAATATGTCTTGCCAGATTACGAGCCATGCTGTTCTCCACCACAATAAAGGACGAATAAAAATGGTCACCAACAAAAACATTCGCCTGTTACGTTGCAAGAGCAGCGCCAAATAAGGATTATTCTCGTTACCGATTTTCGACATACGCTTTCTCAAAAAGAGAAAGCACTGATATGTATGGGATTCATTCGCCCTGACGATAATAAAAAGAGAGGGAACGCGACTACGCGACGAGCCAGTGCCGACGCCGGATTGACAACGGCAGGTACTATTTCAGTGCAAAAAATCAACCGGACTGCACCATTCGCGTGATGAATGATAAGGAAAGGTTATTTCTTGTTTTTAGAAAGTCACTTTCATTGAAAGTAATAATAAAAATCAAAAAACCTCATAACCATGAAAAATAAAGTATAAATGCAATAACATTATCAAAATCAATACCAATTCATTTAAAGCTAAAACATAACCAACAAATGATTAGCGAAAAACAAATCATCAGTTAAGAATAAAATATATTCACCGCGACTTGATATTTATAAAAATGAATCCTAGTTTTAAATAGCAAATATTTATTACCGCTCTATACCGTCATACCTCACGTTGCAGGTACGTTGGCTTTATTGCTTGCTCTTTTAGGGCCGCAGCAAGCTGCGTTGCCGCGTTACAAGGCACATTCGAGCCTTGCCCTGACGAGCAACGCATTTTTTCCTGCAACCCGAAGTATGACGGGTATACCTATTTTTCTCTGGAGAATATCACAATGAAATTCGACGATATTGTCGTGCTTAACAGCAGTGACTTAATAGTAAAAGATTCAAATTTAGATCTCAATTTCAACACGTTATTCCAGATGCCTGCAAAATATGTCGGTCAGGCCATTGCTATGTCGAGAGTATTTCAGGATGCCATTAATGGAGATAACCTTGAATTTAATTTTGATAAAGCGATTGGTCTGGTAAAAAACCATCCGGAAATGGCGATTATCGGTACGATAAATCAATCGATTACCAAGCAGAACAATCAGGTATCGGCCATGGTGGATGACGTCATGAAGCTGCTGGATACCGTTGTCGGCGTCGTTCTGGATAAAGATACTCCCACCTATAAAAAATTTGCCAATACCATTGAACAAGGTTTTACCAACCTTGATGCGCAAAAAGAAAGTAAATGGATTTTCTGGAATAAAGAAAGCGAATCGAAAACCACATATACTTACAACATCTTATTTGCCGTTGCTAATCAGGATACCGGTTCCGTAATGGCTGCCGCCCCTATCGGCCTGACCATTACCGTCGATGTCGATAAACAGCAGGTACTGTGGATTACTACAAAAGATAAACACAACTATTCTGTTAATGTGAAATCCATCACTGTCGTTGAAGCACTCAAATCCTGACGCTGAAAATGCCATGCCCGGCATGGCATTTTTACTTTTATCCTAATGGGATATTCACTAAGGCACTGAGATGAACAATATTACATTAAATCCGACTAATGCCGCCGATGAGAATAAGAATTTCAGCGTTACGCTAAACGTTGATTTAAAATACGTTTCTCAGGCCATCAACATGGCGAATATTTTCAATGAAGCCTGTATTCCCCAAGAGGGAATTAGTTTCGAAAAAGCGCTATCGATTGCCAAAAGTCACGATACTCTGGCGGTGGTCGGCACACATACCGTAAAAGGAAACAGTAACCTCTCTCAGGTCTGGGTCGCCATTGACCAGCTTCAAAACCTCATCCGTATGGTACAAGGTGCCGCAACAGAAAACTGGATGGCGTTCGGTATTGCCGCCAAAGCCTTTATCGACCTGAATGCGCAAAAAAACGGTAATTATTTTACGATCTTCAGCGAACAATCAAACACATTGAGTTATCAATATAATATGTTTGATGTCACGCAAAATGCGGATACCGGCTCGGTTATAGTGGGCCAGTTAACCAGCGTCGACATTACCATTACCAGAGCCAGTGCGAATGTTCTGGCGTTAGTCGCAGGCTCATCCATTACACAAAAAATGAACTTCAAGAGTATGGTGATTGTTGAGGCGCTGAAGGCCGAATAGCGGAAAAACGCAACGATTTATACACGGTGATACTATGAGCATAGAAATTTATCCAGACGATGACAGCACCTTTCCCTATCAGGTGTTCCTCAACCTGCAAGACGAGCGCTATTATGCGCAGGCGATACGTCTGGCTCAGCTTTTTGTCCATGACGTTGATGATAACGGTCAGTTGGATATGGCGAAGGCGGTGAAAACAGCCCAGTCGCAACCTGATCTGGCGATTGTAGCCACCAACAATATGACCCTCAAAAAATCATTCGACACACTTTCCGCCTTAACCACGGCGTTATCCGAGCAATTGAAAATTGAAGGTGTGCTGGGTATTAGCCACGACGCGTATATTCAAAATGTTTTGTCTCATGCCTTTTGCGACCTGGATACGCAAAAAGATAAACCCTGGTTTCATATCAATACCCAGCCCAATGCAAACCATCAGGTAACGAGTTATTCATACAGTTTATTTATTGTGGCGCAAGGTGAAGAAACCGGCGCGATGCTGGCCGCAGGCCCGCTTATCATCACCGTCACGCCCGGCACCGCCATTACCGATATATTCAGCACCAAAGACTGGCGTTTAATCTTGAAAAAAGAAGAGATGACGATATCCATAAAAGGATTTCAGATTGTCGCACCACTGGAGTAATCCGCCGCCCACTCCGGCTGATGACTCCGCCTGGCATCATTGAATTAACCTGAATAATAGCCTATCCCAGTAGGCGTTATTGGCGCAGCCAGTTTGGACTCGGACAGCGCGCAGAAACCGGAGCGTACACGTAGTACGTGAGGATTTCGAGCACTGCCCAGGGCCAAAATGGCCAGTGAAATAGACCTACTGAGATAGGCTCTAAGGGATTTTATGTTGCATATTACCGACGACTTACATCCGACTCTCTATAACAGCCCGATCGTACTGAATATCATCCCGCCGCCAGGCGTCATGACAGGATATGGCTTACGGACAGAAGCAGAGCAGCCTCTGCATTTCAAAACCCTGTTCAATGTTGAGGCACAATATATTCCCCAGGCGTTGGCCATCAGTCGGGTATTTCAAAACGCGTTAACCTCTACCCTGAGCTTTGATACGCCCAAAGCCATTAACGTTGCCAATGCGGCTGGCTTAACCATCGACCACGTGATTGATTTTCACGTCGCCAGCGATTCTCCCGAAAAAACCATTGCGATCGTTTCCGATCATATTGATGCCGTGATCGGCGGTTCGATTTCCGATTCGTTCAAGAATAAAATTATGGACTCCATCAAAACAGGATTTTTAAATCTGAACCGCAACAGTGAAAGCGCGTGGATCTTTTGGTCAAAGGAAAGCAGCAACAGTACCAGTTATAGCTACAACTTATTATTTGCCATTCAACAAAATCAACGGCTCATTGCCATCCCGTTGGGCATGTTGGTTAACGTCGATGTGAGCGAAGAAAAAGTGCTGTTTATCACCATTTCATCCCACGCCTGCTATGCCGTGAATCTGGATGGCTTAAAAGTCAGTCAGGCATTATCAGGATAACGCTGCCCTCGGCCCCCACCGCGTCGTGAGCGAAATCAGCGTGGGGGCAGGCGCTGCGCAACCGGTAATCGCCATGCGCCCCTCACGACATGATCAACCCGCCATCCACATTGATCGTCTGGCCGGTGATGTAGCGCGCGTCATCGGAGGCGAGAAACGCCACCAGCCCGGCCACATCCTCCGGTTTGCCGGCGCGTTTGAGCGGGATGCCCTGCACCCACTCCGCCATCAGTTCCCCTTTGCCGTAGCGTTTTTCCCCGGTGCTGAGGATTTCACCCCATACCCGGTCGTTGTAGTCCCACATTTCGCTGTCGATGATGCCGGGGCAAAACGCATTGACGGTGATGTTCCACGGTGCCAGCTCCTGCGCCAGGCTCTGGGTAATGCCGATAACGCCCATCTTGCTGGCGGCGTAGTGCGGCGTATAGATAAACCCTTTGCGCCCCTGACCGGACGAGGTATTGATCAGGCAGCCGTGCTGCTGCTTCACCATGAACTTCGCCGCCTCGCGGCAGCACAGCCACACGCCGGTGGTATTTACCGCCAGCACCCGCTCAAAATCCGCCTTCGGCATCCTGTCAAAATAATCGATGGTGATGATCCCGGCGTTTTGTACCGACACGTCGATCCGCCCGAAGCGCGCCGCCGCCTGCTGATACAGCGCCTGCACCTGTGCTTCATCGGTGATGTCCACCACCAGTGCCAACACTTCTGCACCATAGCGGTGTTGTATCTCCTGCGCCGTCGACATTACCCGTTCCGAGTTGGACACCATCACCAGATTCGCGCCATCGCGGGCAAACCGTTCGGCGATGCCGGCACCGATCCCGCGGCAGGCGCCGGTAATCACCACCGTCTTCCCATGAAAATCGCGTTGCATCGTCTGCTCCTCACTCATGATGACTCGCCTGCCACAAGGTACGCTGTACCGCCTCCTGCCACCCCTGCCAGCTCGCCTGATAACGCTGATGGCGCGCCTCGTCCGGTAACCAACTGTCGTGCGTCGACAATAACGGCTCCAGTTGCTGATCGCTCAACCGGCCCAGCGTGCGCCGTGCCAGCAGCCCGGCTCCCAACGCCGACAGTTCGGTGGTGGTGCTGCGCGCCACCGGGCAGCCCAGCAGGTCGGCCTGAAACTGCATCAGCCAGGCATTGCGGGTCGGCCCGCCATCGACCATTAACTGCGCCAGATGGAAGTCCGGGTGTTGCTTCATCGCCGTCACCACATCGGCTATCTGGTAGGCGATCGCCTCCAGCGCGGCACGCACCAGATGCGCCTGCCCGCTACCACGACTGAGCCCGCACATCACGCCGCGCGCCCGCTCGTTCCACCAGGGCGCACCCGCGCCGGTCAGCGCCGGGACGAAATACACCCCGTCGGTGGACTCGATACTGGCGGGCAACGTCTGCAACGCCTCACTCAGTGCCGCCTCCGGCAGGGCGTTCAGCCCGGTGGCCTGTAGCATCCAGGCCACGCCATCGCCGGTGTGGGGGATATTCCCCTCCAGCGCGTACACCGCCCGTTCGCCATCGTGCCAGGCGACGGTGGTCGCCAGGGTGGTGATACGGGTATCCGGCACTCCCAGCGGGGCCATCACCGACGAGCCGGTGCCGTAAGTCGCTTTTACCCCACCTGCACGCCCCAGCCCGTGGCCGTACAGCGCGGCGTGGGAATCGCCCACCATCGCCAGAATCGGGATGCCGTCCGCCACGCCGGGCACACCGCAGGTCACGCCGAACTCACTGGCCGACGGCATCAGCTCTGGCAACGCCGCACGTGGGATGCCGAACAACGCCAGCATCGCCTCGTCCCATTGCAGGTGGTGCAGATTAAGCAACTGGGTACGGGCAGCGTTGGAGAGATCGCAACGGAACTGCCGCCCGCCAGTCAGGTGCCACAGCAGCCAGGCATCAATGGTGCCGAGGCAAATCTCGCCGCGCGCAGCACGGGCGTGACCATCCGGCGTGTTGTCCAGCAGCCAGCGCATTTTCGAGCCGGAGAACAGCGGGGCCACCGGCAACCCGGTCGCCGCACGGATAGCGGCCTCCTGCTGGTTGTGCCGTAACTGTTCGCAAAACGGTGCCGAGCGGGAACACTGCCAGGTCAGCGCCGGGGAGATCGGCTGGCCATTATCACGCCGCCAGCCGATAGCGGTTTCCCGCTGGTTGCTGATAGCCAGCGCCGCGACCCGCTCAGCCCCGACCTGGGCTATCACCTCGCGCACCACCACGAATGACCCGGCCAGCAGCGCCTCACCGTCCTGCTCCACCCAACCGGCATGCGGGGTCATCAGGCCAAGCGGGCGTGACGCACGCGCCACCACCTGACCGAGCGCGTCAATCGCCACCGCCTTGACGTTACTGGTCCCTTCATCGAGTGCGATGATCACGTCTCTAGACATGGCTCACCTCCGACAACGGGTTAACTGACTGCTTTTTTTCATGGCGACGCATCATGACCACCTTGTTTTGTAGCCGCTGCTGGAACTGGTCGATCACCACGGCGGTAACGATCACCAGCCCTTTGATCACCATCTGCCAGAAGTCGCTGACGCCCATCATCACCATGCCATCGGCCAAAAACACGATCACAAACGCACCGATGATCGAACCGGAAACCCGCCCACGGCCGCCTGCCAGCGCGGTACCGCCCAGCACGGTGGCACCGATGGCGTCCATCTCGAACATGTTGCCAGTCATCGGGTGGGCGGTTTGCAGTTGCGAAGCCACCACCAACCCCACCAGCGCCGCACACAGGCCGGAAAAGGCGTAGACGAAGATTTTTACGTTGACGATCGGCACCCCGGCGAGACGGGCGGCGGACTCATTGCCGCCGATGGCATAGATATAGCGGCCCAGCGGGGTTTTACGCGTCAGGTACAATCCGAGCAGCAAAAACGCCAGCATCAGCCAGATCGGCAGATAAATACCGAGCAGCGTGCCGGAACCCAGGAAAGCAAAACCGGTGTTGCCCAGCTCAGGCATGCCGTTGAGATTAGCGTAGGTGCTGCCGTCATTGAACAGCAGCGCGGCACCACGGGCGACATACATCATGCCCAGCGTACAGATAAACGGTGCCACCACCAGCCGGGTGATCACCACGCCGTTGACCAGCCCTATCAGCATCCCCAGCACCGAGACGACCAGGATCACCTCCGGCACATTGAGAAACAGGATATTGCCGCCCCACAGTGGAATACCGTTAGTGAGCAGCGCACCAGCCACCATGCCACAGATACCGGCGACCGCGCCGACGGAAAGATCGATACCGCCGGTGAGGATCACCAGCGTCATGCCGATGGCCAGCAGCCCGGTGATCGCCACGTGCTGGGTCATGATCAGCAGGTTGGATGGGGTGAGAAAATTCGGCACCATCAGGCTGAAGAAGGCAATCACGATCAGCAAAGCGATGAAAGTACGGGCCTTCAGCAGGTACATATACAACGTGTATTTTTGACTCATGATGAACTCCGGCCGGTTAGTCGTGAGGGGTGGAAGCGCTGATGAGGATTTCGCGGGTGACCTGACTACGCGGCAGATCGGCGGTGATGCGGCCGTCAGCCATCACCAGAATGCGGTCCGCCAGCGCCATCACTTCGTCCAGTTCGGACGACGAAAACATCACCGATAATCCCTGCTGCGCCATACGCCCGATCAGGTGGTAGACATCGGTTTTGGCTCCCACATCGATACCGCGGGTTGGCTCGTCGAGCAGTACCACCTGCGGCCGGGTCATCAGCGCCTTGCCCAGCACCACCTTCTGCTGGTTGCCGCCGGATAGCGAAGTGATCGGCAGTTCGTCGTCGCTGACTTTGATAGCCAGCTGGCGCACCATCTCATCCACCTGGCGGGCCTCATCCGGTTCACGCAGCCACGTCCAGGCGCGCCAGAAGCCGCGCAGGCTAAACGACGACAGCGTCATGTTGGCGCGAATAGACATCAACTGCACCATGCCTTCGCCCTGCCGGTCTTCCGGCACCAGCGCGATGCCTTTTTCCAGCCGCTGGCGAAATCCCAGCCCGTCGAGGCCGTCGTCGTTCAGTTGCACGCGGCCCTGCTGGCACGGCATCAGGCCAATCAGCCCTTTGAACAGCTCGGTACGCCCGGCACCCAGCAGGCCGTAAATCCCCACCACTTCGCCTTTGCGCAGGCTAAAAGAGACGTCGTTCAGGCGATAACCGCCGCTTTGGTGCAGCGCCGTCAGCCCGCTCACCGTCAGCACCGTGTCACCCTGCGGCGCAGGCTGGTAGTCAAAATGCTTTTTCTTGTCGCCGACCATCTGTTCGATGATCCAGGGCACGCTGGCGTGGCGCACTTCACGCTCGCAGATGAAACGGCCGTCGCGGAAAATGGTGATGTGGTCGCCAATCTCCATTAGCTCTTCCAACCGGTGGGAGATGTAAATGATGGTAACGCCGCGCCGCTTGAGCTGCTCTATCACCCCAAACAGCACCTTCACCTCCGACTGGCTCAGCGCCGAGGTCGGCTCATCCATAATCAGCACCCGAGTGTCTTTGGATAACGCACGGGCAATCTCCACCAGTTGCTGATGGCCGATGCCCAGCTCGCCCAGCGGGGTATAGGGGTCGATATCCAGTTCCAGTCGCTCCAGCAAGGTTTTCGCCAGCGCGTACTGAAATTTTTCGTTGATGACGCCGCGCTGGAAAAACTCATTGGCGATGAAAATGTTGTCCATCACGTTCATGTTGGGGAACAGGTTCAGTTCCTGAAAAATGATGCTGATACCCTGTTGTTCCGCCTGTTGGGTCGAGCCCAGCGTCACCGGTTTGCCATCCAGCAGAATCTGCCCGGAGGACGGCGTTTCCACCCCGGCCAGCATCTTCATCATGGTGGATTTACCCGCGCCGTTCTCACCGATCAGCACGTTGACCTTATTGCGATACACCCGGTAGTTGACCTGATCGAGCGCGGTCACCCCCGGATAAACGCGTGACAGGTCGCGGGTTTCGATAATCACCTCCGGCGCGGTCCCAGCCTGCGTCGTCGGCGATGCCGTGGTGACCACCGGGGTTACCGGCATCATCACCGCTCTCATCGGCATGCTCATATCGGCCATCATCCCCCCTTACCGTCACGCGTTATCTGCGCCGGTGTGATATCCGGCACCGCCTGCGGGATGTCCCAGCTACTGAACACCCCCACCACGTCGAGCCGGTCGCCCACTTTCGGGTGCGCCGCCTGAATCATCGTCAGGGCCTGCTGATTGATGGCGCGGCCAAAATCGCCGTACAACACCTGGTCGTTAAAGTCCTGATAACTTGTGCCTTTATAACTGTCGCGCAGGTCAGTACCGCGCAACGTCGGCCCCAGTTGCACCGGAATGCTCTGGCCGTCGGCGTCTTTAATCAGCATTTTGCCGCTGCGTGAAGCGGTATCGAGTTGTTCCACCGTGCCAGTGATACGCACCGTGAACACACAGGCGTTTTCATCCTGCGCACGGTAACCAAACTGCTTACAGGCAGCATCCATATCGCTGCTGCTTTGCAGGTCTTTCATCAGGGCAGCAAGCGGACGCGCCTCGTTGACCAGTTGCGGCACCAGCTTCTGTTGCCAGGTTTGCCCGATATTCGCCATATGGGGATTAGGGGGATGACGCAGGTCGGCCAGTTCCTGCTGCGACACGATGCGGCATCCGCCCAACCCAAGAATGGCCAGCGCCAGCCAGACTTGTCTGGACATACTCTTCTCCTTCTGCGCCCCCGCAGGGGCGCGACAGCATGGACTCAGGATTTGAAGTTGAAGTCTTGCACCTTGCTCGCGTTACCCTGTTGGATCAGGATGCCGCGGAACATGACGCGCTGTTTGGCGGGTTTCACGCCCTTCTGGAGATAGTTGTCGAGGTCGGTCACGCCCTGCGCGGCGATGGCCTGCGCCTGCAACATGACGGTGGCCTTCAGCGAGCCCTCTTTCACGGCGTCGCGTTCATCGTTACTGCCATCGATGCCGACCACCACCACATCATTACGACCGGCGGCTTTCAGCGCGGCAATCGCCCCCAGCGCCACCGGGCCATTACCGCAGATCACCCCTTTCACGTCCGGGTGCGCCTGCAAAATGCTGTCCATGATACGTTTGCCGTCGATCAACGTACCTTTGGCATCCTGGCGGGCAACACTCACCATGCCGGGGTACTGATCCAGCACCTGATGGAAGGATTTAGAGCGGGTCACGCAGTTGTTGTCCGCCAGGCTACAGGTCAGCTCGGCGTACTTGCCTTTTTCGCCCATCTTTTCGACGAACACGTTGGCGACATCGGAACCCGCCTGGAAGTTATTGTGGGTAATCTGCTCCAGCGCGACATCATCCACTGGGATTTCGCGGTTGATCAGCACCACCGGAATACCGGCGTCTTTCGCTTTTTTGATCGCCGCGACGCTGGCGGTGGAATCGGCGTTATCCAGCACGATACCCTGTACTTTTTTGCCGATGGCCGCGTCGATAAGCTCGCTTTGTTTCTTCACGTCTTCACCGTGGGAAAGCACCGTGGTTTTATACCCCAGTTCCTGTGCTTTCTTGTCCGCCCCTTTCGCCTCCGAGGCGTAATAGGGGTTATCCAGTGAATTGACCAGAATCATGATGGTGCCTTTTTCCGCCGCGTGGGCGGTCAGCGATAAGGCACTGGTGATGGCAGCAGTTAACAGCATTGAACGCAATTTCATGATGATATCTCTCTATCTTTCGTTATTGTCGGGGTACAGCGAAACAGCGTAATCAATTGTTTTTAAATCTATTTTTAAATCTATTGTTTTTAAAACTATTAGCAATGCGCTTCGGCCATCACCAGATGGTGAACCCGCCGTCGATCATCAAATCCGCGCCGGTGATCATGTCGCTGCCGTTACTGGCGAAAAACAGCACCGCGGCGGCGATTTCATCGGTGTAGGCAAAGCGCCCAAGTGGGATCAGCTTCTTCATCGCTTCGCCCTTCTCGCCGCGCCAGGCTTTCTCGCCCATCGGCGTCAGCACCACCGTCGGCGACAGCGTGTTGACGTTGATGTGGTGCGGTGCCAGCTCTTTCGCCATCACTTTGGTCATTCCCAGCAACCCCGCTTTGGCGGAGGTGTAGGCGACGTGGTTATCGATAGCGATAGACGCCGCTTGCGAGGCAATATTGATAATCTTGCCGCCGCGACCGGCAGCCACCATGTGGCGCGCCGCCGCCTGCGAGCACAGGAACGGGCCGGTCAGGTTGACGGCAATCTGCTTTTGCCATTCGTCGAAATCGGTTTCCAGCACCGGTTGCAGCATCACGTAGCCGGCGCAGTTAACCAGGATGTCTATCTGGCCGTAGTGCGCCGCGACGGTGGCAAACGCGTTTTCCACCTCGGCGGGCGCAGTGACGTCGCACTCGATCAACAGCACCCGCGTCGGGTCAAACTGTTCGGCGGCCTGCGCCGCCTTGTCACGTTCAAACGCGGGATACAGCAGCGCCAGACGCGCGCCTTTTTCCAGCAACATCTCGTTGCTCGCCATGGCGATACCGCCCAGCCCACCGGTGACCACCGCCACCTTGTCGTTCAGGCTGAGCCCGGTATCCACGCCATAACGCAAATTCACGTCATACTCGTTGTCATGACTCATCAGGTTGTTCTCCTCAGGCAGTGGTGCGTAACGCAAGCTGTTCCAGGGTTAAGCGCAGTCCGGCAGCATCGATGTGGAACTGACGCCGCAATGCGCTGCGGCTGCTGCTATGGGTAAACTCATAAGGCGGGACACCCAGTGAAATGAAACGCTGCCTCAAATGGTGTTTGTGCAACAATTCACCAATGATGCTGCCAAGGCCACCACTGAGTACGTGTTCTTCCATCGAGATCACATACTGGTGTTGACTAATAATTTCTAACAGTGACATTTCATCCAAAGGCCACAGTGAAGGTAAGGACACGATGGTGGCGTCCGTCGCAGCGGCCAGCGCCTCATGGACAAGGGTGCCGAGGCAAAACACCACCACATCGCTCCCCTGCTGCACCACCTCCGGCTTGCCCGGCGTCAGCGACCAGCCAGGTTCATGCAGCACCGGTACTTTGTCGCTGTCCATACGGATATACACCGGCCCGCGATGATGAATGGCATAGCGTGCGATCGCGCTGGCCTGCACCGCATCCGCCGGGGCGAATATCTGCAGATTGCCGAACGAACGGGCAATCGCGATATCGTTCATGCAGTGGTGGGTCGCCCCCAGCGGGCCGTAAGCAAACCCGGCGTTCAGCCCCAGCATTTTGACGTTGGCGTCGGTATAACAGATATCGTTCTTCACCTGTTCGTTAGAACGCGCCAGCAAAAACGGCGCCGCATTAGCGGTAAAGACCGTCGGGCCGCTCAGCGACAGGCCCGTCGCCATCCCCACCATGTTTTGCTCGGCAATCCCGACGTTCACCACCCGTTCGGGAAACGCTTTCTCGAACGGTGCGATTTTCGATGTGGAGGTGGAATCCGCCACCACGACGCACAAATTAGCACCCGCGTTTTGCTCTTCGAGCAGCGCGGCGACTACCGCATCACGTAAGTCTTGCATCATCACTCCTCCAGCTCCGCCAGCCCCTGCGCCAGCTGTTGATCATTCGGCACCGCGTGGTGCCAGGCCGGAACATTCGCCATAAACGAAATGCCGTGTCCTTTTTCGGTATTGGCGAGGATCACCCGCGGCTTGCCAACGGTTGGCGCGTTTACCGCGTCGATGATGGCCGCCGGGTCATGGCCATCGCACTCGATGACCTCGAAGCCGAAAGCGCGCCATTTATCCGCCAGCGGCTCCAGCGGCATGATGTCTTCGGTTTTGCCCGCCAGTTGCAGACGGTTTCGATCGACAATGGCCACCAGGTTATCCAGCCGGAATTTGCTGGCGGCCATCGCCGCTTCCCAGTTGGAGCCTTCCGCCAGTTCGCCGTCGCCCATCAGCACAAAAACGCGGCGATGCGTACGGTTTGCCAGTTTGTTACCCAGCGCCAGCCCGGCGCCGATCGACAGCCCATGCCCCAACGCTCCGGAGTTAATCTCCACCAGATCCGGCAGCTTCTGGTGAATCGGATGGCCGGCCAGCAGCGTGTCGTCGCCCATAAACTGATCCAGTATCGCCGGGTCAATCAGCCCCATCGCCGCGGCGCTACAGTACAACCCGCCCGCGCCGTGGCCCTTCGATAAAATGAAACGATCCTGATTCGGCCGCGCCTGCGAACGATCCATCACCGCCATAAACAGGGTGCAGATAATGTCCACCTCCGACAGGTCCGCGCCGGTGTGCCCTTTGCCCGCCCGATGATTCATCTGCAACACATAGCGCCGGGCTTGTCGCGCTGTCTGTCTGATTGTCTGTACGTCCACCCTTACCTCCTGATCGCTGACGAATCGCTCCCGATCATTTTCAATTGATTTTCGATCGAAAACATACACTCTCTATTTAGCCTATTCTGTGGACGAGATCAAATATCAAACAAAAGCAGATCAAAATAACACCATGATAAGAACAGCGTGATCTGGCAAGAAGGCGCACACGGCAGGCGTGAACGGCGGAAGAACAGGGGGATCACCTCGCGGGATCAGCGAAAATGTCCATGCTTTTTCGCCGCCTTCACCTCGCATTCCGGGCGGGCGAAGGGTAAACTTGCTGTCAATTAGCGGGTTGACGGCGGAACATCGTCATCAGTTTCGGTACAGGAGAGTTTCGATTGAAAAGCAAAAGTGAACAACTGGCGGATATGCAGCAACGCAGGGAAAAAATTCTGGAGATGGTGCGCGAAGACGGCACCGTCACCGTGAAAATGTTGACCGAAACCTTCGGGCTGACCGAAGCCACCATCCGCACCGATCTGCGCGAATTACAAAAAGAGGGTTACGTTCAGCGTTATTACGGCGGGGCTACGCTGGTGACCGGCAAGCAGAACACCGGCGCCTTGCTGCTGGAACGGCAGATCAATCTGTCAGAGAAAGACGCCATCGGCCGGCTGGCCGCCACACAGATCGAAAACGGCGACACGGTGATTTTCGATTCCGGCACCACCACTACCGCGATCGTCGAACACCTGACGGATATTCACCGGCTGTCGGTGATTACCACCGCGGTCAATATCGCGCTCAAACTGGGCGGCGAACCCGGCATCAACATTCTGCTGACCGGCGGCACCTTTAAATTCCCCACCCTGTCCACTTCGGGTGAAAAGGCCGCCAGCTTTTTCGAAAACGTTTTGGCCGAAAAACTGTTCCTCGCCACCGCCGCCATCTCCCCGCGCATGGGGCTGAGCTTCCCCAGTGAGACCGATATCAAGGTCAAAAGCGCGATGATCCGCTCCGCCAGGACGGTCTATGTGGTGGCGGATTCCAGCAAGATAGGCAAGGTGTCGATGTTTGCCCTGCCGTGCGACTGGAGCAACATCCACTACCTGATTACCGACGCCGGCATCAGCCAGGAGGCCGTCAGCGCGTTCGAAGCGCTGGGGGTGACGGTGATGGTGGCGAGCTGACACCGGTAAGAACAGGCAAAGTGTAAAGCGCTTTCGCGCCAGTGTTTTTCATACATCCATATTTTTGAATACACACGACTGGCGCGTTAACATGCAGAGAAATGCATTGTGGAAAAAGTGACATGATTAAATCCATCCAGCTCACCAACTTTCTGAGTTTTGGCGCGTCAACTCAGCCTATCGAACTTAAAGCACTCAATGTCATTGTTGGCCCTAACGGTTCGGGTAAATCCAATTTGCTGGAGGCCATCGAGTTATTACGTAATGCCCCCGATAAACTGATTACGCCGATAAGGGATGGTGGTGGAGTCAGCGACTGGCTATGGAAAGGTGGTCAGGGCAAGCCTACCGCTACACTAAATGCCGTATTCACCAATCCCAAAGGGCCGCAATCTTTGCGCTATCAGCTTTCTTTTACGGAGGTTGCCCAGCGTTTTGAAATGGTGGATGAGCGGATTGAAAACGAACACCCCGCTGACGGGCATCCTGAACCCTATTTTTACTACCATTTCAATAATGCCCGGCCCACATTGAATGTGAAAAACAAGAAAAGGGCACTGCAACTGGAAGATATCGATCTGGAAAAATCGATTCTGGCTCAACGCCGGGATCCTGACCAATATCCGGAAATTACCTATCTGGCTCAGGAATTTGCCCGAATTCGTTTGTATCGTGAGTGGAGCTTCGGTCGCTATACGCCGCCACGTCAGCCACAAAAAGCCGATCTGCCCAATGATCATCTGGAATCCACTTGCACCAATCTGGGGTTAGTGCTGAACCGCCTGCGTCGTGATCCTCCGGTCAAACAGCAATTATTGAAAGCACTACAGGCGCTTTATGACGGTATTGATGATTACGACGTACAGATCGAAGGGGGCACGGTTCAGGTCTTTTTCCATGAAGGGAGATTTACCATTCCTGCCACGCGGTTGTCTGACGGCACATTGCGCTATTTATGTTTGCTGGCCGTATTGTGTCACCCCAATCCCCCCCCATTGATTTGCCTTGAAGAACCCGAGCTGGGCTTACATCCGGATGTGCTCCCCACGCTGGGAGCGCTGCTGAAAGAAGCGAGCAACCGTACACAATTGATCGTCACAACTCACTCCGATGCACTGGTTGATGCCATGAGCGATCAACCCGATGCAGTGCTGGTTGCAGAAAAAACGCCGGAAGGCACCACGATGACGAGGCTGGATGCCGAAAACCTTAAACCCTGGCTCGAAAACTATCGGCTGGGGCAACTGTGGACGCGTGGTGATATCGGAGGGACACGCTGGTGAACGTTTATGTCGAAGGCGGCGGTGATACCAATAGTCTGAGAGCAGAATGCCGTAGAGGATTTGCCGAATTTCTGAAAAAAGCGGGGCTGACAGGCTCCATGCCCAGAATCATCGCGTGCGGTAGCCGACGTGATGCTTACGATTCGTTCTGTATCGCTATCCGTCAGGGAACCCCCGCCATGTTGCTGGTGGATAGTGAAGAGCCCGTCACCGCAGTAGCACAGCAGAATACCGACCCAGACCAGTGGCAGCCTTGGCTGCATCTCAGACAACGACAGGGTGATGGCTGGGAAAAACCGGCTGGATCGGATGACCAACAATGTCATCTGATGACACAGTGTATGGAAAGCTGGCTGATTGCCGACAGTACCACGTTGGCGTCGTTTTTTGGTCAGGGCTTTCGAACAAGCCTCTTACCTCAAGGGAATGTCGAACGCATCGCTAAACCGCAGGTTTACGACATGCTTGAAAACGCGACCCGCAGCACAACCAAAGGTCGCTACGGCAAAGGCGCGCACTCGTTCACCTTACTGGCGCTCATTGATCCTGTCAGAGTACAACAGGCCTCTCCCTGGGTGCAGCGGTTCATTACTCAACTACACGCTCGTATGTCATCGTGATTTTATTCCCAACGCAAGGTCAGGCCGTTTCAGCACAACTGAACGGCCGCATTCCCGATTAACGCGATGATAGACGGGAAATCCGCTGACCGCTGACCACCGCCGCCAGCGCAGCAAAGACCCCGGCAGTAATCAGCGCAGCATCGGTGCCTTGCCCGCCGAACAGGTTGAACATCAGCGCCACCAGCGCCGCTCCGGCGGTCTGGCCCACCAACCGGGCGGTGCCCAGCATACCGCTGGCCCCGCCGCTGCGATGACGGGGTGCCGCGCTGATAATGGTGTGATTGTTCGGCGACTGGAACAGCCCAAAACCGATGCCGCACAACACCATACGCAGGCAAATATCCAGATAACCCGGCGAAGCCGGCAGCCAGGCCAGCGAGAACAGCCCCAGCGCGAACAACGACAGCCCGATGGTGCACAATATTCCGGCGTTGACGCGTTCCAGCCAGCGCCCGGCCAGCGGAGCTACCGCCATGATCGCCAGCGGCCAGGGCGTCAGCAGCAGGCCGGTTTCGATTTCATTCATCCCCAATACGCTCTGGAAATAGAACGGCAGCGACACCATCGCCAGCATCTGCGCGCAGAACGAACTGACCGAAGTCCCTACCGACAGCGCAAACACCGGAATACGCAGCAGATCCACCGGCAACAGCGGATAAGGCTGATTCAACTGCCGCCGGAAAAAATAGCCGCCGATCAGCACGGTGAGCGCCAGTTCGCCCAGCACCATCCACACGCTTTGACCATGGGCGACGCCACCCAGCGCAATAAAAAACAACCCGAAGGTCAGCGCATTCAGCAGCGCACTCGGCGCGTCGAAGCGCTGTGCCCTCACCCCGTCGTTATGCGGCAGGAAACGCCAGCCCAGAGCCATCGCGGCCAGGCCGAACGGCACATTAATCGCAAACAACCACTGCCACGACGCCACCCCCAGAATCCCGGCGGCGATGGTCGGCCCGGCGGCGGTGGAAACCGCCACCACCAGCGAGTTGATCGCCATACCGCGCCCCAGCCGATCTTTGGGGTAAATCAGCCGAATCAACGCCGTGTTGACGCTCATCAGCGCCGCCGCCGCCAGCCCTTGCAGAATGCGCGCCAGCGTCAGCGTCGTCAGTGAATCCGACAATGCGCAGACAAATGACATCAGCGTAAACAGCACCAGCCCCACCAAATAGACCCGGCGGTAACCGACGATATCGCCCAGCGACGACAACGACAGCAACGTCATGGTAATCGCCAGTTGATACGCATTGACGATCCAGATCGAAGACGCCGGGCTGGTGTTGAAATCTGCGGCGATGGTAGGCAGCGCCACGTTGACGATTGCGCCGTCCAACACCGCCATGGCAATGCCGAATGCAATCGCGAAAATGGCGCCAAGACGCGCCGGCATCGGTAATCCGTCGACAGCGGATCCCGCACTCTGAGAGGTAACAGCAGCGTTCAAAATCATGTCCGAAGATGAAAGACGTGGAATGTACGGCAGGCCACACGCCGCACGTTTTTTGTACCCGTTACCCTACTGGGTTTAGCTGGGGGGTGCAATTGATACGCTCGGCAAATCGAGCTTCATACTGTTGCCCTTCGCCGCAATCGCTTAGTCAATATCAGAAATCTTTAAATTTACGATATGGTCATAAACTTCTCCCACATCTTTCCATTTCATTCTGAACTGATTCCGTTTTTTAATCTTTTTCTTTTCATTGTTATATTTGATATTAATAGCGGGGTCATAATAAACTTTGCTTGCAGACAATGCTGACATAAATTTTTTTATATCATTTCCATCTGCAAGAGTTATCTGAGGTCCAAAAAGATATGAAGGATGTTCATCCTTTTTTACACGATAGTGAACAAAACATGTTTTGCTGTGTTTTCTTTTCCAGTGATCAAGAATTTTACTGAAGCTCCATCCCGCAGCAATCTCTCCATCACTATCCCGAAGGAATAACCCACCATCAGGATCAATAATTTCCTGCTTTCTGAAATCATATCCCTCAAGGTTCAACATAAGCCCTGTTTTCTCATTATAAACAGACATCCTATGTATACTGGCAAAGTCAACACGATCTGGTTTCTGATTAGTATGATAATTACTCATAAAATTATGAATGTTTTCCACATACAGTCCAGCATCGGGCTCTGGAGTCATTAATGTGACAACACTACCACTATGGGCTTTTAGTTCCCACCCCATAAAATCGGGCTCAGAGCTACCATTCGGTTTTATATTAAATAAACTCTCCAAAGTAAATCCTGCACCATTTTTTGCTTTGTAGGCAATGATTTCTCCTTTTTTATTTAAGCGCTGAGATGCTACAAATCCAAGATCATGAATCTCCTTTAGTTTTCTCAGAAGAATTTCTTCACTATTTTCCAGCTCATGATAATACTCATAGAAAACAGAAAAGACAGGCTTAATCCCCTCATTTCCCGCAATTACATCTATTTCACAAGAAAGCTCATCTCCCCATGAACTAATATAAGAAAAAACAGCTCCATCACTAATACCTATAATGAGATAACGGCTAACCCCCATTCTTTCTTCTCTCTCCTCTTTTGTCGGAGGTTGAAGAAGATGAGATGGTGCTATAGAACAACCCTTTATAAGACCAGATAATCTAATTTCGGGATATTTAGGATATAAAATGACCTGAGCTCCATTGGCTTGCTCTTTATTGCCATCAAATGAAAGCCAAAACCAATCAATCGGAGCCTTAAATATTGCACCTTTTTTAGACATGCCGCAACTAACTATATTACCAATAGGAAGACTTTTTATAACACTAAAGTCAGACCCCAAATATATTTGCTGTTTTGAGTTATCATTATTAGACAAACGTTTTATAATAATTCTTTTAGCGCCATTTTTTATCATCAAATCAGATAATATATTTATTTTTTTATCCATAATAAAACCTTTTAAAAAGTAACCACGCTAATTCATTATGTAATGATTTTGTATATAATACATTGACTATTTTTAAATTGCGTACTATTTCACATAAACTTTGTTATTACTGCACATCTTTCAGCATTTTTCCATAACAACATCCAAAACTGTATATCCATACACCTTATGACCTTTCCTCTGGGTCAATTGAGTGATAAGCTGTCACTCAAGATTCCCTTTTAAAACGGCATAATGTTATGAGTCAGCTGGAATTGGTTACACAAGAACTACTCATTGAAAAAAACGAGCGTGATCAGATAAAAAAGCTTCAAGAAGATAAAACCCTTATCAACTATCTTGTTGAAATATATGACCAAAAATATATAGCCTCAGTTCTGCGATCCGTGGGCCATAACGACTGGACCAGAGAAACATTGAATCGATGGCTGAACGGTAAAGCAGCACCAAAACCATTCACAAGTGCAGAGGTGATAAAACTTAGGGAGTTACTGCCATGCCCTCCTGCGTGCCACCCGCATTATCGTTTCCGTTTTATCGATCTCTTCGCTGGGATTGGCGGTATCAGAAAAGGCTTTGAAGAGATTGGAGGAGAATGTGTTTTTACCAGCGAATGGAACAAAGAGGCGGTAAGGACTTACAAAGCAAACTGGTTCTGCAACCCGGAAAAACATATATTTAATGAGGATATTCGTGAGATCACATTGAGTAATGATCAAACGATAAGCGAACAACAAGCCTATAAAAACATAGATCAGAAAATCCCTGACCATGATGTTCTTCTTGCCGGATTCCCATGTCAGCCATTTTCTCTCGCAGGCGTGTCGAAGAAAAATTCACTGGGCAGAGCGCACGGATTCGAATGTGAAACACAAGGCACTCTCTTTTTTGATGTTGCCCGTATTATTGCGTCTAAAAAACCAGCGATATTCCTGCTTGAAAATGTAAAAAACTTAAAGAGTCACGACAAAGGGAAAACATTCCGCATTATCATGGAAACGCTGGACGAGCTCGGTTATATTGTAGCTGACTCAGAGCATGTAGGCTCTGATGATCCTAAGATTATTGATGGAAAACACTTTCTTCCTCAACACAGAGAACGTATTGTATTAGTTGGATTTAGAAAAGATCTGAATATTCATCATAACTTCACATTAAAAGATATTAAAAAATATATACCGGAGAACAGACCAGTATTATCCGGATTATTAGACGATGACATAGATAAAAAATATATACTAACGCCATTACTATGGAAATATCTCTATAACTATGCCAAAAAACATCAGGCTAAAGGAAACGGTTTTGGTTTCGGCCTTGTAAATCCTCACGAACAGGATAGTACAACACGAACGTTATCAGCACGTTACCACAAAGACGGTTCAGAAATTCTCATAGACAGAGGATGGGATAAAGACCTTGGCGAAAAAGATTTCGATAACAGTCTGAATCAGGAAAAACGTCCCCGTCGTTTAACCCCAAGGGAGTGTGCTCGCCTCATGGGTTTTGAGAAACCTAGGCAGGCTGAATTTAAAATCCCTGTATCTGATACACAGGCATATCGTCAATTCGGTAATTCTGTTGTCGTCCCCGTGTTCTCGGCTGTAGCTAAACTGCTAAAACCATATATCGAAAAGGCTATAGAAGTTAAAGAAAAAAAGGAGATTTAATAAATCATGGCTGATGTGCATAAACCAGAGATTCGCAGAAAAAACATGAAAGCGATCGGTAATCATGACACAGCCATTGAATTAAAAATCTCCAGCATACTCGATCAACTTGGGTTCGAATTTCGAACCCAGGTAAAAAACATGCCAGGAAAACCTGACTTTGTCATCGATGAATATAGAAAAGTCATTTTTACTCATGGCTGCTTCTGGCATCATCATAATTGTCATCTTTTCAAAGTTCCCGCAACCAGAACCGAGTTTTGGTTAAAAAAAATAAATCAAAACGTCACAAGAGACAAAGAGAATAATCAGAAATTAATTTCCGATGGATGGAGCATTTTACTTATATGGGAATGTGCTATTCGTGGCCGATACAAACTTTCAGAACAGGATATTTCTGAACGTATAGAAGAATGGGTTTGTGCAGGAGATTACTCTGCTGAGATAAACATATCAGGGTTACATCATCTAAAGGATCAGTGTTCATAATAATCTCAGACATTCATTATCATCATGGCTATAGTCTCCTTTCATTAAAAATACTAATTACAGATTAAATCTATTCATTGGCCTTATCGCCGAAATTTATCCATTATCCACACCCAACAAAGGACTGGGCGGAAAAACCGCTCAACCCATTGTTATTATTTATTTTTTCAAATTTATTCGTGATAAAAGAGAGCCCATGCCGTTACCTATTTTTATTACCGGTTTTATGACCAGTGCCGGTTTGATCGTCGCGATCGGTGCGCAAAATTCCTTCGTGTTGCGTCAGGGGATGCGCCGGGAGCATGTGTTCTGGGTCAGTTCGGTGTGCTTTTTATGTGATATGGCGCTGATGACGCTTGGCGTGCTGGGCCTGGGGAAAATCATCAACGACAGTAAACCGGCGATCACGGCGCTGACGCTGGCCGGGGTGCTGTTTTTGCTGTGGTACGGTTACAACGCGCTGAAAAGCGCCTGGCGCGGCAACAACCAGTTGACGCTGCCCGAGGGCGACGGCCTGCGCCGCCGGCGCACGGTGATCGGCGCCAGTCTGGCGGTCAGTCTGCTGAATCCGCATGTCTATCTGGATACGGTCGCCATCATCGGCGGTATTTCTTCCGGCATCGCCGCCGACCTGAAACTGTTTTATCTGGCCGGCTCCATCAGCGCGTCGTTTATCTGGTTCTACACCATCGGTTACACGGCCGCCGCCTGCTCGCGTTATTTCGCCAGGCCGCTCACCTGGCGCATCATCGACAGCCTGATCGGCTGCTACATGATTTTTATGGCGTTGCAGTTGTGTCGCTTTTTGTATCAGATATAAAGGTATTCTGACGCGGCCACCCCGCCGCGTCGCTATTCAATCTCCAGTGCTGACCTACACAACCTAAAAGAGCCAGCCAGGCAGGAAAACTAGTTACCCCGATAAGCGGTATCGGTGCCCATATTGCTGACATACACGTTGTGCGCCAGCCCGGTTTCCTTCATTGCTTCCCAGAAATGTTCGTCTTGTACCAATGAAGGCAGGCTTTGCCACTGCAACACCTTTCCCGTCCCCCCGTTACGCTGATACAAACCGAACCAACCGATAAAGCCGGACGCTTCAGCCACCGGCGCAAGTAGCACCATCGTCGAGGACGGCTGGCCGTGCGCCTGACGCATCAGTTCCAGCCATCCCAGCAGTTGCGGCGGCGACAATGGCTGCCCGGCGTGCCCGTGCAACACGCCGGCATAAAGGCAGGCAGGCCGCGGTTTCAGTTCCAGAAACTCGCTTGCCGACATATCCTTACCCGTCAGGTGATTATCTCCCCAGCCTTGCGGCGAAAGGCGAAGCTCGCCCTGCTCGACAGCGGCAAATAAATCCAGCCCCAGCAGAAGGTAATGGCTATCCGGTAATACGTGGTTTTCTTTAGCGATCACCGGCAGCGCCAGATCGGCCCCTGGCACCCACTCCGGCGTAAACGCTTCTTTGACGGAGAAGATCTTCTCAATCTGATGAATGTTTTGTCGGGCATTAAAATCGCACCGATAGAGAATATCGAAAAAGGTTTCCCCCTCAATGTCGCGCGTCATCACCGACGGCGACACCGGCATTGTCAGCCTCAATGTGTTCAATAGCTCGGGCAGATAGTTCAGTAACGCCGCCTCGGCATCCGTATTCGTATCACGCACCCAGGATTTCCGGCGGTGTTGCTCTTTTAAATGGTAGCCTTTCATGGTGTTTCCCCCGACAGATAGATGTCTTCACACCATAATTCGGCACGGGAAAATCCCTCCGGCGACAAATAGGGAAAAATGGGTGGGGAATGGGGAGTTGCAGAAGGTGAGCACGACCTGCCAGCGACAGCGTTTCGGCACGGTTGCCGGTTGATTTTGCGAGCGGCATTCCAAAACGCCCTGCAACAAACCTGTAAATATATACAGCCTCTTTCACCCAGTGTGCGGCTGGCATAGAGTGTGTGTGCTGCGGCAACATCCGCAGCCGGGACTGGAACCCCCGATACTCTCAAGACTGAAAAACGCTTTGTTTTTTCAGGGGCTACGTGCACACTCGTTACGGTGATGCAGGCAGGGCAACCGCAAGGTTGACCGGTCTTCTTGAGAACCGGGGTTCCAACCCTGTCTGTGTCACCACCAGGTCTGGAACCCTTGAGTGGTGACGTGTTGATACAATCTCAAGGAAAACAAATCATGACGGATAATCACATCACTCCCGCTGACAGCAGCATCACCCTTTTCCGCGAGCTGATCGCCAGCCTGCCGTTCCACCAGCTTGATGAGGTTCAGCTCTGTGACCTTGGCGCTATCGCTGCGGAATCCGTTTCCGGGTTGTGCCACGGGCTGAGTGAACTGGGCGACAGGCTGCAAGACGGTGCCGACATCGGCCCCGAACAGCGTTACCAGTTAGGTGCCAGCCTGAATGCCGCCGCGCACCTGATCCCGGCGCTGCTGGAAATGTGCGAACAGGCGGAACGCCACGCCCACGCGCTGCCGCAGGCGAAGGAACCCATCCCGCTCTACGCGGTTTAAATACGTGACTGCACAACGCATCACACAACCCGGCGTGCTTTAACGGCTCAGGCAGCCAGCATTCATGCCGGGCCGATATACATCCGATATGTACCGTTACCCCGGTACATCTCACATCGTACATCGCTGTTGCTGTTGCTGTTGCTGTTGCAAACCGTATACCGGGTTGATGAACGTTGTCTGGCAGGAAAATGCGGGTGAAGCGCCAGCAAGGAGCTTCACCCGGTAACCACACCGCTCCGGCACATTAATCGACCAGTGTAATGCCTTGCTTCGTCACCTGTAGCGCAGGGATTTTCTCCTGCATCGCCTTCCACAAGGCATATTTACGAAAATGTTCGCGGTGCAGTGCCTGCAACCAGCCGATTGTCTCTTCCCGCCAGCCCGCGTCACCCGCTGCACGGGCGTAGTCAATCGCTTGTTTGGCGTCCGACGCGGCAGACGCATAATACTGGCTTTTCGCCGTACCGATGACCGACTCCGCCAGCCGACGCCGCAATATCACCGCCCCCGCCGTGAACCCCTGCTTTTTCAGCGTGGACGACAAGGTGCGCCAAAAAGAAAACGCACTCTGGAATGTTGATGGGAAAGCCAGCACATATTCGCTCCTGCCGGTGAGCAGGTCGTTAATCAGGGCATAGTGTTCGGTATCGGCCAGAAACTGCACCGTATGCTCAACCCCGCGCGCTATCGCCATCAACAGGTAACGCTCAAAATCCTGCCCGGCATCGCCGCCCGCTTTCAGATACAACTGCCAGAACCCGACATCCGGCGACTGACGGAACGTCTCTTCCGCCACCTGACGTGCCTCTTCTTTGCGCCCTTCTTCCAGCAACGCGTTAACCAGCAAGGTAGCCCACTCTTTTTTAGGCAGCATCCACTCCCGCGTGTGCTGTTTGAGCGCCTGAAGGATGGTGATCGCTTCCGGTGCACGCAGCTCATCAATCAGCAACGCGCACAGTTGCAGCACGGCGGTTATCTCGCTGACATTACCCCGTTCAAACAGCGCTTTGGCCTGCGCCACATCGCGGATAGCCAGGCTGAGGATAAAGGCTTCATCGTCATGCCCGTCTTTCAGCAGCAAATCGCGCAAGGCTCGCAGCGTCTCGGTACCCAGCTCGCCACGCCAGTTCACCAACCGCTCAAAATCAAACCACTGATCTTCCAGCGCCAGCGCGTAGATCTTCCCGGCAATCACCGCCGGAGACGCCTCTTTTTGCTGCGCCAGCGCAGCCATCCACACCTCAAACAAGGCGGAAAGGTAATCCATCCAGCTCCCGCTGGAGGTATCCACCTGCTGTGACAGCCGCTCAAAATCCAGAATCATGCGACCGGCCAGCGCCTCAACCCGCAAAAAATGCCCAGGAACTAACTTGCCGAGCGGAGCCACGATATCCTGCTCCAGATCGGCAAAGAAACCATCGGCCTGGTAGTAATCATAAAAACGCCTGCCGTTCGCCTCCTTGTCATAGGCTTTCTCCAGACGTTTTAGCACATCGTCCGGCGCAGACAACCAGCCGTTAACCAGCAAATCTCGCGCCGGTTGATGCTCACGGGCCAGCGTCAGCACAATCTCCAGCAATGTGTCACGGCTAAGATCGTTCAACGCGGCAAGCTGCTTTTTCGTCAATTTACTGGTCATGTGGGTTAAACCTTATCAAACTTCCCGGCGTGGTAATCCGCTATCGCTTGCTGGATCTCGTCACGCGTATTCATCACGAACGGCCCGTAAGAGACGACGGGTTCCTCTATCGGTTCCGCATACCCAAACAGCAGCACCGCCGCCTCCGTGGCGTTGATGACAACGGCATCGCCATCATCATGCATTTCCACTAAATTCCACGGTGAAACCGGAGTACCCGCGACTCTCACCGAGCCACGCACCACGTATAAGAACACGTTGTTTCCCTGCGGGGCAGGTAACACGACTTCTGCTCCCGGTTGCAACTGCACCACCGACATAAACACACCGGTAAGCGATGGGATCGGGCCGGTCACCCCGGCATACACCCCGGCAATCAACTGCATTTCCCCCTGCCCTGATGCCAGCGGCACACGGGGAATATCGTCCCGTTGCAGCCCGATATAACGCGGTGACGTCATTTTCAGGCGAGCGGGCAAATTCACCCACAATTGCAGGATCTCCATCGCGCCGCCCTGACGTTTGAAGTCCTCCGGCGACAGCTCGGAATGAACCAGCCCGGAACCGGCCGTCATCCACTGCACGCCCCCTGCATTGATAATGCTTTCATGCCCACCGCTGTCACGGTGCGCCAGACTCCCTGCCAAAATAAACGTGACGGTTTCAAACCCACGGTGAGGATGCGGCCCGAAAGGTAACCCCGAGTTATTCGGTGAATACACTTGTGGGCCGTGGTGATTCAGAAACAAAAAAGGATCCACCTGCGGCACGTCCGGACCGGGCACCGGACGACGGGTTATCAGGTCCGCAATGTCATCCCGATAAGCGGCATGGCAGGCTGAGACAGTACGCATAATTCCCTCGCTACACGAAAAAATTCGATGAAGGAGACGAACCCTATAAGGCACGATACCCGCACCATGTGGTGAGTGATAAAAACGTATCTCATATTTCCCCCGACGGGTGGAGATATAAAGCATATCGGTTAGCCTTATTCAAGATCGCCTTTCCGTGCTACTGGAGCCTGTTTAAAAATCGCTCCGACCACCGCTAAGGTACAGGTAATCACTATGTCGGGTAATACACCGTTTAACGATGTCTGTAACAACGCTTTTCTTCTGGACATCATGATGACGAGAATGCTGCCGTTTGTGAAACCTGACGGGCATTACGCCTGACACGCACTCACTTCTTTTGTGCCAAAACGATACCCAAAAGTATCAAGCCGATACCCATACTTTGCGTCAGCGTCAGGTTGCGCCGGACGCATTCCGGCGCACTATGCCTGACCCCATTTCTGTTCTGGTACTTGGCCGATTAGCCGTTGATGAACGTGACCAACGCAGGGGGATCGGTGCCGGGCTCCTGAAAGATGCGGTACTCCGCTCCCGCAATGTCGCGCAGCAGGTAGGCAACAAAGCGTTATTGGTACATGCGTTATCTGATGAAGCAAAAGCGTTCTACCAATACTGGGGTTTTGTCCCGTCAGAAATACAGGAACACACCTTATTATTATCGTTATGGTAGTAAATTTTTATCAGAATAAAGAAAGTGTCTTTGGTATCTGTCAGGGCCATCATGGTTATCCTTCCATAATCCTGCTGTGAGTATATAAGCCATATCGAACCAACATATATACTCGGTTCTATACTGTGGGTGGAATCAGATTGACTTCGATTGACAGAAAACTCGGGAAAAGCCTTGTATGGCGGGGATTTCAGGCATAAAAAAAGACGTCGGTTGACGTCTATTTATATACTGTTAGTGCGAAGGCCGGACACGCACATTATATATAACCTCATGATTTATTGATTATTTAAACAAAGAACTCAGGTATTATACCAACACAGATACCAACACCCGGAATAGTTAATTTTGGGACTCGAAGCCGCACAGATATTTTAGAAAGGAAAGATTGGCACCTGACGATATCATTGCAGCACATCTAATGCGGTTTGGCGAAAACAGGAATAGGCTTCTTCCCATGAAACGCGGATTTCACCAAACACCATTGGTGCTAAGAATTGTTGATAGCGCATTTTATAAACAGGATTACTTGCCAGCTCTTCCAGCCCTCTTTTTAGTTCCTCAACAGGCGATTCGCAGAACTCAGGATACTGATTACCGTAACGTGCAATATCTTGCTCAATACATTCCTGAATAAAATGGGTTAAAGCGGCAGCATTAACGCCTTTCTCTTTGACAATACAAAAATTGTCGTAGATATGGCGCACCAGTGATTCATCCTCTACTCGTTCCAAATCACGCATACTTGCAGCGGTTCTTCGCATTATCGAGATAAGCTTTTCAGCCTGCGTACTGATTATAGTGGCACATGGAAAAGCTCGAACCATTTCCCCTTTTTTCGTGACATCAGTTACCAATGAGCAAATATCACGCGTTTCTGATGATTCAAGCAAGTCTGTTTCCATTAACTCCAGTTTAATAAATGGCCGCAGGCAAGGGATTTGTGAATACATTTGCGGATAACGCACGGGAATTTCATTGTAACGATATTCATCGCGAGTGACTTTGGGATAGTCATCGTCAAAACTAAAAACCCTGGAAGCAACGATCGATTCGGTAATCGTTCGGATGATATCTTTACGTATATTCTTACGCTGACTTCTTGAGCTTTGTTGCAAAAAATTAGCAGTAGGAACCAGCTTAATATCTACATCTTCTGACATCCGGTTTAACGATATTCCTGCTTTTGATAACGCTGTACCTCCGGCAAAAACCAGTTGATGCGTATCAAAAGTCAGATGCCGAAGCAGGCGTAATAATTCAACGATGTAATAATCTTTCTCCACTATAGAGACAGACTCAATTCCAAGTGCATCAGCAACGTCAGGAAATAATGCTATTAACTCATCCATTTAACTTGCTATTCCCTACTGACAACACGCGCTTAAAACGTGGGGGGGTTTTGATTTCGATTGACGCCGGAACCTGAGTTGACTTGCCGCTATTGTAAGCGCTTGCTGCATCAGCCAGGCGATAGTCCACTTTCAGGCGCTCCAGCGCTTCGATCACCACCGCAGCAGAACCGCCGGGAGAGGCGGGCATTAGCCTACCCGTAATCACATTTTTCCGCGCTTTGGTATAGACGCCATAACCGACTTTCAGCAGTTGGCCCTCTTTTACCAATTCACGCAGCGCCCTGCCAACTTGATCGTAGCCAGCAAGATCTTTGAAGTCGTCACGAGTGAAAACATAACGCTTCGAGCGTTTCAGCCGCGACTGAATACGAGCTTTTATGGTCATGCCCCCCTCCTTTGAACATTTATTGAGCATAGCAAACATACGACATTTTTAATAGCAAAAATACGACTCATCATTTACCATCAGCCTAAAAATGAGGGAGCATTATTTGTGCTTCACAGGGAAAGAAATAAAATGCAATGAATTGATAATTAAGATAATAAAATCATTTTCATCCCTTCCAGGCTGAATTTTATAGCGTTAACCCAACCCGATTAGAGCCCTGTTTTGCGTAAAAGCCCTATGCGGATTATGGGTTAAGCCAGTTCTCCACACGCAGCCCCGGCACGCGCTCAAACTCACGGACATTGTTCGTCACCAGTATCAAGCCTGCCGAGCGCGCATGGCCCGCCAGCATCGCATCATACGGGCCAATTGGCGTTCCTTTTTTTGCCAGCTCGGCACGGATTTGGCCGGTATGCACGGCGGCATCAAACCCATAGGGCTGGATTTCCAGACGTGCGGAAAATCCTTCTATTACCGCCAGATTCTTTTCTGGATTGGCCGACTTTTCCGCGCCATAGATAAGCTCCATCAACGTGATGGCGCTTATCGCAAACTGCCCGTAATAACGCTGGAACGCCTCTCTGACCTCTTGCGGCTTGTTCTTTATGGTGTAAATGCAAATGTTGGTATCAAGCAGGTATTTCAACATCAAAAATCGTCCCTGATCTGTTCATCCGGTTGCTCTCTGGTGCTCATGAAATCCGGTGTCACGCCCGCTTCATCAAACCAACTGTCCCAGCTTTCGCCTGCCGGAGTAATGATACGCGTGCGGCCAATGGCGACAATATCGACATGCCTAACATCATCGGGTAACGCAACAGCTTTAGGGAGCCGTACTGCCTGGCTCCGGTTGCTTTTAAATACCGTGGCTTTTTCCATGGTGGCCTCCTCACTGAATAAATATTGAACTACCGATAGCATAGAATGCCGTTGGGATATGTCAATGGGATATACCTTTCAATGAGTCTGCATCAGGCGCTATAAATACATTCGGCCCTTCAGACAACACGAGCGGGACTTGTAAATGCTCAATGATCCAGTTTTGTGCCTGCAACCAGTCGATTGGCGGGATATCAGCCTTTATCTGCCACACGCCGGGGCAATGATATTGCGCCAACAGCAGACCGGTTGGTATGGCGGAGTCGGCAGGGGCATCAGATAACCACCGACTCCGGTATCCATCACCCAGCCGGAGAATACCACCATGACCAGCGAACCCAGCCTGCTCAAAGATCAATTCGTCGATATGGCGTTTATCACCAAATTGACCGGATTAACCGACAAATGGTTTTACAAGCTGATTCAGGACGGCGCATTTCCGCCCCCCATCAAATTTGGTCGCAGCTCCCGCTGGCTGCAAAGTGAAGTGGAAGCCTGGCTCCAGCACCGTATAGAACAATCCCGGGTATCACAATGACCTCCTTTTTACTTTCTGAACCATGCTGCGCGTGTCCGGCACGGTGCCAGAGGTGGGTAAACCTTCAAGGATTCTTAATATGCAAGAGACAAAAACACGTCATCACAGCCTGTTGACCCATTACCAGCGCTGGCTGAACGGCATTACCAGACTCGCCATACTTAATGGCATGTGCCACCCGAACATTCAGGCCAGCCATCACCTGATGATTGCCAGCCTGTATTACCCAACCATCGGTCAGGTGAATGCCGTTGTGCCACAATCTCTGTATCGCCTGATTTACCAGCAGCCCTCTCCGCCCTCAATATCAATCGCTACCGATTTGAACATCAGCCTGGAAACAGAAACAATATTGCTGCTGCGACATCCAATGCTGGAAGGTATTTTACTGAGCGAGTGCATTCGCCTGAAGCAGCGCTCGCTGGCGAACAAACTGATTAGCCTATTTCAGCAATTCAGCTCACCGGAATACCGATACAAACTCGTCTGGCTGTGCTGGTGAAACCTGAACCTCTCGGCCATTGGTACAATTAAATACTCAAAGTAGGGCAGCGGTAATTTATAGTTACCATATTCAGAACAGCCCCC